>NZ_JACOFQ010000006.1:0-275556 GCF_019455395.1 Bradyrhizobium sp. BR 10261 | reverse complement strand
AGGAAGAAGCGGTCGGCCTCGTCGTCAACGGCTTCGTCAAGGACGTGCTGCAGCAACTGCCGATGGAGTTCGCGGTGGAAGCGCAGAAGCTGATCTCGATCTCGCTCGAGGGGAGCGTCGGATGACGATCTTCGAACCCAACAGGCAGGGAGCAATGCGATGACGGCCCTTCTCGATATCCGCGGGCTCAAGGCCGAGATCGATGGCCGCCAGATTCTCAACGGACTCGACCTCACCGTGAACAAGGGCGAGATCCACGCCATCATGGGCCCGAACGGTGCCGGCAAGTCGACATTGTCCTACGTGCTATCGGGCAAGCCGGGCTACGAAATCACCGGCGGCGAGGTGTCCTTCAATGGCGAGGACCTCCTCGCCATGGATCCCGACGAGCGGGCTGCCAAGGGGCTGTTCCTGGCCTTCCAATACCCGCTCGAAATCCCCGGCGTCGCCACCCTGACGTTCCTGCGCACGGCGCTGAACGCCCAGCGCAAAAAGCGCGGCGAAGAGGAATTATCGTCGCCCGACGTGCTGAAGCGGGTACGCGAGCTGGCCAAGCAGCTCAGTATCGACCCGGAGATGCTGAAGCGGCCGCTCAACGTCGGCTTCTCCGGCGGCGAGAAGAAGCGCAACGAGACGCTTCAGATGGCGCTGCTGGAGCCAAAGCTGTGCGTGCTGGATGAGACCGATTCAGGCCTCGACATCGATGCGCTGCGCATCGTTGCCGATGGCGTCAACCGCCTGCGCGGCGCCGACCGCGGCATGATCGTGATCACCCACTACCAGAGACTGCTCGACTACATCGTTCCGGACGTCGTTCACGTGCTTTCGGCGGGACGCATTGTCAAGACCGGTGGGAAGGAGCTCGCGCTCGAACTGGAGGCGACGGGCTATGCACAGTATCAGAGCGAAGCGGCGTGATCCTATGAATGCCGAGATCCGTCCCGTGAAGACTGCCGCCGAAATCGGCCTTGCCGATCTGTTCGCGGCTGTGCGCAAGGACCTGCCCGGGGGTAGCAGCACCGAGGCGATACGATCTGACGCCTTCGATCGCTTTGCGGCCCAGGGGCTGCCCAATTCCCGGGTCGAGGCATGGAAGTACACCGATCTGCGGCGCCTGGTAAGCGATGCCAAGCCGCTTGCGCCTCAGCCTGATGCGGCCGCCAAAACCGCGGCTGGCGGAGCCGGCGCGGTGTTCGCCGCTCTCGACGTTCGGCGGCTCTTGATCGTCGACGGCGCCTTCGTGCCCGAACTCTCCGATCTCGCTGCTCTCGAAGCCGGTGTCGCCATTCGTGCGACGGTCGAGGCCTTGGGGACGAAGGAGATGTCCCTTCCATTTGGTATGGCCTGGGCCGATCCGGTTGCGGCGCTCAATACCGCGCTCGCTGGCGACGGCGTCGTGATCACGGTTGCCGCGCACGTCGTCGTGGCGCGGCCGATTCATCTCGTCTTCGTGACCACAAGCGGTGCACCGTCGGCGATGTTTACGCGATCGCGGCTGGAGCTTGGTAACGGTGCATCGCTGACGCTGGTCGAGACGCACGAAGGACCGGACCAGTCCGACTATCAAGTCAATGCGGCCTTGCAAATAAACGTCGGTGACAAGGCCAGCCTGGATCACATCAAGGTTACGAGCGAGGGCGCGGCTGCGCTGCATATCGCGACGCTGGAGACCTCGATTGGCGCAGATGCGAACTACCGTGAATTCGGACTCACGACAGGCGGCGCCGTGGTGCGCAACCAGCTCTTCCTGAGGCTCACCGGCGAGGGGACAACCACCAGCGTGTACCAGGCGAGCCTTCTGTCCGGCCGCCAGCACGCGGACACCACGCTCGTCGTCGACCACGCCGCCAGCGGATCGCAGAGTCGTGAGGTCTTCAAGGCGGTGGTCGACGACGAGGCGCGCGCCGTGTTCCAGGGCAGGATCACGGTGCAGCCGCGCGCACAGCAAACCGACGCCAGGATGATGGCGCGGGCGCTGCTCCTGTCCGACGAGGCCGTCGCCAATTGCAAGCCGGAGCTGGAGATCTTTGCCGACGACGTGCAGTGCGGGCACGGGACCACCACGGGCGCGCTGGACGACCAGTTGAAATTTTACCTGATGGCCCGAGGCATTCCGGAGAAGGAGGCCGAAGCGCTGCTGATCCAGGCCTTTGTCGGCGAGGTGATCGATGCGATCGCGCGCGATGATCTGCGCGAGGCGCTGTCGAGCAAGATGCTCGACTGGTTCAAGGGACGGGAATAAGATCATGCATCCGGCGGTGCGCAATGGAAGCTATGACCTCACCCGCGTTCGTCAGGATTTCCCGATCCTGTCGATGCAAGTGCACGGCAAGCCGCTGGTCTATCTGGACAATGCGGCCTCGGCCCAGAAGCCGAGGGTGGTGCTCGACCGGCTGACGCAGGCTTATACCAGCGAATACGCCAACGTCCATCGCGGCCTTCATTACCTCGCCAACGCTGCCACCGAGGCCTACGAGGGTGCGCGCGACAAGGTCGCGGCGTTCCTCAACGCGGAACGGCGCGAGGAGATCGTGTTCACCCGCGGCGCCACGGAGGCGATCAATCTCGTGGCCCAGACGTTCGGCCGCGAGCGCATCGCTGAGGGCGACGAGATCGTGCTTTCGATCATGGAGCACCACGCCAACATCGTGCCGTGGCACTTCCTGCGCGAACGACAGGGCGCCGTGATCAGATGGGCGCCGGTCGACGACGATGGCAATTTCCTGATCGATGAATTCGAGAAACTGCTGAATGCACGGACCAGGCTGGTCGCAATCACCCAGATGTCGAACGTGCTGGGCAGTGTCGTTCCGGTCAAGGAAGTCGTGCGCCTGGCGCACGCGCGCGGGATTCCTGTCCTGATCGATGGCTCCCAAGCCGCCGTTCACATGGACGTTGACGTTCGCGATATCGGCTGCGACTTCTACGTCATCACGGGACACAAGCTGTACGGACCGACCGGAATCGGCGCGCTCTACGGCAAATACGTGCATCTCGCAACGATGCCTCCGTTCAATGGCGGCGGTGAGATGATCCGCGAAGTCTCTTGCGGTAACGTCAGCTATGGCGAGCCGCCACACCGCTTCGAGGCCGGAACGCCACCGATCGTGCAGGCCATCGGCCTCGGCGCCGCCATCGACTATGTCCAATCCATCGGCAAGGAACGGATCCGCAAGCACGAGAACAGCCTGCTGGCCCATGCCCAGGAGCGGCTGCGCGGGATCAATTCGCTTCGGATCATCGGGACAGCCGCCGACAAGGGCCCGGTCGTGTCGTTCGAGATGAAGAACGCCCACGCCCACGACTTTGCGACCGTGATCGATCGCTCCGGCGTTGCGGTGCGGGCCGGCACCCATTGCGCGATGCCGCTGCTTGATCGCTTCGGCGTGACCGCGACCTGCCGCGCCTCGTTCGCGCTCTACAACACCATGGACGAGGTCGACGCGCTCGCCGAGGCCCTGACCAGGGCGCAGGAGCTGTTCTCATGAGTGACCGGATCGCCACCAAGCGCCATCCCGTCAAGCAGCGGCCCGTAGCCCGCATCGTCTGCGATGCTCACCAGCGCCGGACGGTGCGGAACATGGAGCGGCGCTTCACCGGCGAGTTTTTGCCCGGCGAGCCGGTCCGTGCTGCGGCTCTGATCAGGAACGACGGGATGTATCCGCACAAGGACATCGGCGAGCCGCTGGTGCATCCCGGCGACGCCGGCGTCGTCCGCGAGAGCTGGCGCTTTCTCGGCGAGGTCTACTACACGGTCGAATTCGTGGCCCGAGCGGTGTTCGTCATCATGCGCGGCCGCGAGATGGTGCGGATGGGAACGGCATTCGACGTCGCCTGACGCTGCCCGGCCTTCAAACGGCCTCCCCCAGTGCGGCTGTCGCATCCGCCCGCACCCGGGCCACCATCGACCGGAAGCCATTCGAGCGTTGCGGCGTCAGGTGCTCGCCGAGGCCGAGCCGGCCGAACAGGGCGAGGGGATCTTCTCCGGTGATCTCCGCCGCGGATCGTCCCGACAGGAGCGCAATCAGGATTGCGACCAGTCCACGGACGATATGAGCATCGCTGTCTCCGGCGAAGGTGAGAAGCGGCCGTCCGTTCCGATGCTCGATGGTGGTCGCCAGCCAGACCTGGCTGGCGCAGCCCTGCACCTTGTTCGCGTCCGTGCGCTGCGCCTCGGGAAAAGCGGGCAGCTTGCGTCCGAGCTCGATGACATAGCGATACCGGTCGTCCCATTCCTCGAGCAGTGAGAAGTTCTCGATGATGTCGTCGATCACTGTCGGTCGGGATCTTGTTTCAAGCTGCATGATCGCCTCGATGGGTTGGTGAGATGCATCAAGCAAGCTCCATACCGCGGCTCGATCGATGTTTCCGTGCGGGAAAATTCATATTCGATGCCGGCGGGCGACGGCGCATTGTTTTGTTTCCAACAGCCGTCCGTGCACGCACATGTCGAGATGATGCGATGTCGGGTTTGCAACAATCGACAGCTCCGAAGCTATCTGTCTCCAATCACTTCGTTTTTTGCCTCGCGCAGACGCTGGCACACTCGTTGCAAAAGTCCTTGTGCAAGGCGACCTCGCGGAGAGAGCTCGCGAGAGCGGCGCACCGGTTAAGGCGTCCGATCGTTCACACAGGGATAACCGAGGGATATTCGTATGAGCCTAGCAACCACCCAGAGCGTCGCGGAGATCAAGGCCCGCAACAAGCAACTGATCGACGAGGTCTTGAAGGTCTACCCCGAGAAGACCGCCAAGCGCCGCGCCAAGCACCTCAACGTGCATGAGGCCGGCAAGTCCGATTGCGGCGTCAAGTCGAACCTGAAGTCCATCCCCGGCGTGATGACCATTCGCGGCTGCGCCTATGCCGGCTCCAAGGGCGTGGTGTGGGGTCCGATCAAGGACATGATCCACATCAGCCACGGCCCGGTCGGCTGCGGCCAGTATTCCTGGGCCGCGCGGCGCAACTACTATATCGGTACGACCGGCATCGACACCTTCGTCACGATGCAGTTCACCTCCGACTTCCAGGAGAAGGACATCGTGTTCGGCGGCGACAAGAAGCTCGCCAAGATCATCGACGAGATCCAGGAACTGTTCCCGCTCAACCACGGCATCACCATCCAGTCGGAATGCCCGATCGGCCTGATCGGCGACGACATCGAGGCCGTCTCGAAGGTGAAGTCCAAGGAATACGACGGCAAGACCATCGTCCCGGTGCGCTGCGAGGGGTTCCGCGGTGTCTCGCAGTCGCTCGGCCACCACATCGCCAACGACGCGGTGCGCGACTGGATATTCGACAAGGTCAACCCGGAAGCCAAGCCGGCGTTCGAGTCGACGCCCTACGACGTCGCGATCATCGGCGACTACAATATCGGCGGCGACGCCTGGTCCTCGCGCATCCTGCTCGAGGAGATGGGCCTGCGCGTGATCGCACAATGGTCCGGCGACGGCAGCCTCGCCGAGCTGGAGGCGACGCCCAAGGCGAAGCTCAACGTGCTGCACTGCTATCGCTCGATGAACTACATCTCCCGCCACATGGAGGAGAAGTTCGGGATTCCGTGGTGTGAGTACAACTTCTTCGGTCCGTCCAAGATCGCGGAGTCGCTGCGCAAGATCGCGAGCTTCTTCGACGACAAGATCAAGGAGGGCGCCGAGCGCGTCATCGCCAAGTATCAGCCGCTGATGGATGCGGTGATCGCCAAGTACCGCCCGCGTCTCGAGGGCAAGACCGTGATGCTGTTCGTCGGCGGCCTGCGTCCCCGCCACGTGATCGGCGCCTATGAAGATCTCGGCATGGAGGTCGTCGGCACCGGCTACGAGTTCGGCCACAACGACGACTACCAGCGCACGGCCCAGCACTACGTCAAGGACGGCACGCTGATCTATGACGACGTCACCGGCTACGAGTTCGAGCGTTTCGTCGAGAAGATCCAGCCGGATCTCGTCGGCTCCGGCATCAAGGAGAAGTACGTCTTCCAGAAGATGGGCGTGCCGTTCCGGCAGATGCATTCCTGGGACTATTCGGGTCCCTATCACGGCTATGACGGGTTTGCGATCTTCGCCCGCGACATGGACATGGCGATCAACTCGCCGATCTGGAAGAAGACCAAGGCACCCTGGAAGGATGCCCCGCGGCCGAGCCTGATGGCGGCTGAATAACAGAGGCGACGTCCGGCTCTTCCCGATCCCCGGGAAGAGCCGAGAGACGGGCGATCGAACACGAGATCCAACGAAGGTGCCACGATGACACAGAATGCCGAACACGTGCTCGATCACTTCGAGCTGTTCCGAGGCCCGGAATACCAGCAGATGCTGGCCAACAAGAAAACGCTGTTTGAAAATCCGCATGACCCTGCGGAAGTCGAGCGGATCCGCGAATGGGCCAAGACGCCCGAATATCGCGAGAAGAATTTTGCCCGTGAAGCGCTGACGGTGAACCCCGCCAAGGCCTGCCAGCCCCTGGGCGCGGTGTTCGTCGCGGTCGGCTTCGAGGGCACGCTGCCCTTCGTGCACGGCTCGCAGGGCTGCGTTGCCTACTACCGCAGCCA
The DNA here is from genome assembly GCF_019455395.1 of Bradyrhizobium sp. BR 10261. Taxonomy (NCBI): domain Bacteria; kingdom Pseudomonadati; phylum Pseudomonadota; class Alphaproteobacteria; order Hyphomicrobiales; family Nitrobacteraceae; genus Bradyrhizobium; species Bradyrhizobium sp. BR 10261. The sequence goes on along the minus strand of NZ_JACOFQ010000006.1, from coordinate 269,009 downwards.
CCTGTCGCGGCACTTCAAGGAGCCGAGCTCGTGCGTATCCTCCTCGATGACGGAAGACGCGGCCGTGTTCGGCGGCCTGAACAACATGATCGACGGGCTTGCCAACACCTACAACATGTACAAGCCCAAGATGATCGCGGTCTCCACCACCTGCATGGCGGAAGTGATCGGCGATGACCTCAACGCCTTCATCAAGACCTCCAAGGAAAAGGGCTCGGTCCCGGCCGACTACGACGTTCCCTTCGCCCACACGCCCGCCTTCGTCGGCAGCCATGTCACCGGTTACGATAATGCGCTGAAGGGCATCATCGAGCACTTCTGGGACGGCAAGGCTGGCACCGCGCCGAAGCTCGAGCGCAGCCCGAACGACAAGATCAACTTCATCGGCGGTTTCGACGGCTACACTGTCGGCAATATCCGCGAGATCAAGCGCATCTTCGAACTGATGGGCATCGAATACACGATCCTCGCCGACAACAGCGACGTGTTCGACACCCCGACCGACGGCGAGTTCCGCATGTATGACGGCGGCACCGCGCTGGAGGACGCCGCGAACGCCATCAATGCCAAGGCGACCATCTCCATGCAGCAGTATTGCACGGAGAAGACGCTGCCCTTCATCGAGAGCCACGGCCAGGAGGTCGCCGCCCTCAACCATCCGGTCGGCGTCAGCGCCACCGACGAGTTCCTGATGACGCTGTCGCGCATCACCGGCAAAGCGATCCCGAAGGCGCTGGAGCAGGAGCGCGGCCGTCTGGTCGATGCCATGGCCGACTCCAGTGCGCATATCCACGGCAAGAAGTTCGCAATCTACGGCGATCCGGATCTCTGCTACGGGCTGGCGGCCTTCCTGCTCGAGCTCGGCGCCGAGCCCACCCACGTGCTCTCCACCAACGGCAACAAGGGCTGGGCGGAGAAAATGGAGGCGTTGTTCGCCAGCTCGCCGTTCGGCAAGAACTGCCATGCCTACGCGGGCAAGGATCTCTGGCACATGCGCTCGCTGCTGTTCACCGAGCCGGTCGATTTCCTGATCGGCAACACCTACGGCAAGTATCTGGAGCGCGACACCGGCACGCCGCTGATCCGTATCGGCTTCCCGGTGTTCGATCGCCACCATCACCATCGCTATCCGGTGTGGGGCTATCAGGGCGGCATGAACGTGCTGGTCAAGATCCTCGACAAGATCTTTGACGAGATCGACAAGAACACCAACGTGCCGGCCAAGACCGACTACAGCTTCGACATCATTCGCTGATGCCCGAAAGATCCGTCGCCGCCTCGAAACAGGCGGCGACGGACGACGAGTCTAGCCAGAGCGATCGAGACTGCGGGGCGACGTGCTCGCGCAGCGGGTCAGGGAATAGGAGAGACGCATGAGCTCGCTGTCGACTACCATCCAGGACGTCTTCAACGAGCCCGGTTGCGGCAAGAACGCCAACAAGACGGAGGCCGAGCGCAAGAAGGGCTGCACCAAGCAGTTGCAGCCTGGCGGTGCCGCCGGCGGCTGCGCCTTCGATGGCGCCAAGATCGCGCTGCAGCCGTTCACCGATGTCGCGCATCTCGTTCACGGCCCGATCGCCTGTGAGGGCAATTCCTGGGACAATCGCGGCAGCGCTTCGTCGGGCTCCGACCTCTGGCGGCGCAGCTTCACCACCGACATGAACGAGACCGACATCGTGTTCGGGGGAGAGAAGCGGCTCTACAAGGCAATCAAGGAAGTCATCGAGAAATACGATCCGCCGGCGATCTTCGTCTACCAGACCTGCGTACCCGCCATGATCGGCGACGACATCAACGCCGTCTGCAAGGCGGCGGCGACGAAGTTCGGCAAGCCGGTCATCCCCGTCAATTCGCCGGGCTTTGTCGGCCCGAAAAACCTCGGCAACAAGCTCGCCGGCGAGGCGCTGCTCGAGCACGTGATCGGTACCGAGGAGCCCGACTACACCACGCCCTATGACATCAACATCATCGGCGAATACAATCTGTCCGGCGAGTTCTGGCAGATCAAGCCGATCCTGGACGAACTCGGCATCCGCATCCTCTCCTGCATCTCCGGCGATGGCAAATATCGTGAGCTCGCCTATTCGCACCGCGCCAAGGCCGCGATGATGGTGTGCTCCAAGGCGATGATCAACGTCGCCCGCAAGATGGAGGAGCGCTACGGCATCCCGTACTTCGAGGGCTCCTTCTACGGCATCCAAGACTCCAGCGATTCCTTGCGCGAGATCGCGCGCTTGCTGATCGAGCGCGGCGCGCCGGCCGAGCTGATGCAGCGGACCGAGGCCGTGATCGCGCGCGAGGAGGCCAAGGCCTGGGCTGCGATCGAGCGCTTCAAGCCGCGCTTCAAGGACAAGAAGGTGCTGTTGATCACCGGCGGGGTGAAGTCGTGGTCGGTGGTCGCGGCGCTCCAGGAGGCGGGTCTCGAGATCGTCGGCACCTCCGTGAAGAAGTCCACCAAGGAGGACAAGGAGCGGATCAAGGAGCTGATGGGCCAGGATGCCCATATGATCGAGGACATGACGCCGCGCGAAATGTACAAGATGCTGAAGGACGCGCGCGCCGACATCATGCTCTCCGGCGGCAAGTCGCAATTCGTCGCCCTGAAGGCCGCGATGCCATGGCTCGACATCAATCAGGAACGCTGTCACGGCTATATGGGCTACATCGGCATGGTCAAGCTGATGGAGGAGATCGAGAAGGCGCTCTACAATCCGATGTGGGCACAGCTCCGCCGTCCCGCGCCGTGGGATGATGCCGGCGTCAACTGGCAGGCGAAGGCGATGGCGCAGATGGACGCGCAGGCCGCGGAAATCGCCGCCGATCCGGCCCTGGCCGAGGCGACCCGGCGCGCCAAGAAGATCTGCTTCTGCAAGACGGTTGATCTCGGCACCATCGAGGATGCCATCGCGGCGCACGGCCTTTCTACAGTCGACGGCATCAAGGAGCGCACCAATGCCTCTGGCGGCTGCGGCGCCTGCAAGGGCCGGATCGAGGACATCCTCGCCGCGCAACCGGCGCCCGTGCTCCAGGCAGCGGAGTAGGGCGTCCCCGATGGCCATCGTCACCACGTCCAAGAAGGCCTGCTCGGTCAATCCGCTCAAGATGAGCCAGCCGATCGGCGGCTCGTTTGCCTTCATGGGCCTGCGCGGTGCGATGCCGCTGCTGCATGGTTCGCAAGGTTGCACCTCGTTCGGCCTGACGCTGTTCGTGCGGCATTTCAAGGAAGCGGTGCCGATGCAGACCACCGCGATGAGCGAGGTCGCGACCGTGCTCGGCGGCTATGAGAATGTCGAGCAGGCGATCCTTAACATCTACAATCGCACCAAGCCCGAGATCATCGGCATCAACTCGACTGGCGTCACCGAAACCAAGGGCGATGACGTCGAAGGTTTCATTCGTCTGATCCGGCAGAAGCATCCGCAGCTCGAGAAATTTCCGCTGGTCTACGTCTCCACGCCTGATTTCAAGGACGCCTTTCAGGACGGTTGGGAGAAGACGGTTGCGCGCATGGTCGAGGTGCTGGTCGATCCGGTCGAGGTCGGAACGGCGCGCGATTCCACCCGCGTCAACGTCCTGCCGGGCTGCCATCTCACGCCCGGCGATCTCGACGAGCTGCGTACGATCCTGGAGGATTTCGGACTCAGGCCTTCCTTTCTGCCTGATCTTGCCGGCTCTCTCGATGGCCACATACCGGACGAATTCACGCCGACCACGATCGGCGGCATCGGCGTCGACGAAATCGCCTCGATGGGACAGGCGGCCTGGAGCATCGCGATCGGCGCGCAGATGAAGCGCGCGGCCGAGGCCATGCAGGAGAAGACCGGCGTGCCGTTCCGCCTGTTCGAGCGGCTCTGCGGCCTCGTCCCCAATGACGAATTCATCGCCTTCCTGAGCGAGATCAGCGGCCGGCCCGTGCCGGTGAAGTATCGCCGGCAGCGTGGCCAGCTCGCGGATGCGATGCTGGACACGCATTTCCATATCGGCGGCCGCAAGCTCGCAATCGGTGCGGAGCCCGATTTGCTGTTCGACCTGTCGAGCATGCTCTACGAGATGGGTGTCGAGGTCACAGCGGCGGTCACCACGACGGCCTCGCCCGTGCTGGAACGTGTCAAGGCGCAGGAGGTGCTGATCGGCGATCTCGAAGATCTTGAGGACCTCGCCAAGGGGCGCGACTGCGATCTCCTCATCACCCATTCGCACGGCCGCCAGGCGGCTTCGCGTCTGAAGATCCCGTTCTATCGCGCGGGCTTCCCGATGTTCGACCGGCTCGGCGCCGGGCACCAGCTGTCGGTTGGTTACCGCGGTACGCGCGACCTGGTGTTCGATCTCGCCAATCTCGTCGTCGCCGATCGCGAGGCCAATCACCAGCCGACGCCCGATACCTGGCGGACCACGGACAGCGGCCTTCAGGTCGTTCCGCCGCAACTGCACTGACGCAAGAAGAGGGACCAGACCGATGAAAGTCGCCTTTGCCACCCAGGACCTCAAGCGCGTCGATGCGCATTTCGGCTGGGCCAAGAATATCGCCATCTACGACGTCAATCCGGACGGCCATCGCTTCGTTGAGGCCATCCAGTTTGACGGCGACCTCAAGGAGGACGGTAACGAGGACAAGCTGGCGCCAAAGATCGAGGCGATCAAGGACTGCACGATCCTCTACGTCGCAGCGATCGGGGGCTCGGGCGCGGCCCGCGTCGTGGCCAACAACATCCACCCGATGAAAGTGGCGCAGCCCGAGGCGATCGACGATCTCTGCGTCAAGCTCGAGGACGTTCTGAAGGGCTCGCCGCCGCCCTGGCTGCGCAAGGTGCTCGCCAAGGGCCAGGAACGCAGCTTTGATTTCGAAGACTGAAGGAATCCGCCATGACTGAAGCGGCTGAACTGATCCAACCCGACGCCGCGGCGGAAGCGCCGTTCGTCAAGGAGCTCGTCAAGATCTGGCGGGCCCAGGACACCCACGGCGCCTGGGAGGGCAAGAAGGATCTCGATCTGCTCGAGCCCTACATCCTCGACAAGGAGAAGCGCCGCGCGCTGCCGATCGTCGGCGATCCCGACCCTGACACGATCTGGCGGATGGAGCTGTTCTTCAACGCGGTCGCGCTGTCGATCGAGAAGGCGACCGGCGTGATGATTTCGCCGATGCTGAAGATGCACCATGAAGGTTTTGGCCGCATGGTCCTGATCGGCGGCCGGCTCATCGTCGTCAACAAGCAGCTGCGCGACGTGCATCGCTTCGGCTTCGATAATCTCGGCAAGCTTGCGGCCGAAGGCGACAAATATGTCGCCGGAGGCATCGAGATGATCCGCAAATTCCCCGACGTGGCGAATTACTGAGGTTTGACCATGAGCGATCTTGAAACCCTGAAGGCCGAAATCAAGAAGCTGTCGGCCAAGGCCACGCAGGCCAAAATGGACCTCCACGATCTCTCGGAGGAGCTTCCGATCAACTGGACCTCGATCCTGAGTGTGGCTCAGAAAGCTCACGACGCCTTTGCCGAGCTCGAGCGCAAGCGCGAGGACCTCAAGACGCTGGAAAAGGCATAGCCGGGTCCCGCCATGTCCTATGCAACCCGCGACGGCCGCGACTGGAAGCCGGACTATCTGGTGTCGATCGACGCGCAGAAGTGTATCGGCTGCGGCCGCTGCTACAAGGTGTGCGGCCGCGAGGTCATGACGCTGAAGGGCATCAACGAGGACGGCGAGATGATCGACCTCGACGACGACGATGACGAGGTCGAGAAGAAGGTCATGGTGATGAACGACGACGGCGCCTGCATCGGCTGCGGCGCCTGCGCGCGGGTTTGCCCGACCAATTGCCAGACCCACGCGCCTGCGGCCGCCTGAGCGCGGTGGCGGACCTGCGATGAGCAAGACGCGGTTTGCCAGGTACAATATCGGCCAGGTCATTCGTCACCGGCTCTATGCGATGCGCGGTGTCATCTTCGACGTAGATACGTCATTCGCCGGCACGGATGGCGATCCGACGGCCGACGGAATGGCAACGACACTGGTCTACAGGCTGTTCGCCGAGGATGACGAAATTCCCTATGTGGCCTGTATTGCCGAGAATGACCTGGAGCCCGATGACTCCGGCGAGCCGGTCAGCCATCCCGGGATCGGGGCGCTGTTCGATGTGCAGGAGGCGGGCGGCTATCGCCAGCGCCGGCAGCTGCTGAATTGATGCAGCGCGGGCGGTGCGGTCCCGTTACTCGATCCCCTGTTCGCGGGCCTTCATCATCGCGGCGATACGGAAGCGTTCGTGGATGGCGACGGGATTGGCGAGCAGATCGGCTTCCGCCTGCTTAAATGCTGCGAGAACGATCTGCGCCTCGGCCGGGGTCAGAGGTACGCGACCGGCCATGTGCGTCGCCTCCGGTGCGGCGGCGCGGATCGCGCGGCGATATGGGTGATCCTTCACCTCGATCAACTCGTTGGCTTCGAGCCTGCCGCCGAGCGTGATCGCGAGCCCGACCACTTCGAGCCTGCGGCCGTCCTGTGTGGTCTTGACCAGGATCGCCATCACGGCACCAGGGGCATGGCAAAGCCGGGGCGGGGATGGGCGTCGTAATAATCAGGCCGCTCCGGCCAGCCTCCTTCGGCGATGAACTTGAACGTGGTGATCTTCACGGGCGCACCTTGCGAGCAGGACACCTCGGCGAACTTGATTTCGCGGGGGCCGGGCCCGGCAGAGAAATCCGCCACCACGGTTCCGTCGGCCTTGCAGGCGCGGGCAAAGCCCGGTGTGCCGACGGTGCTCGCCGGTACCGGATTTGCCGCGAAGCTCGCGCCGTCCGAATTGAAGGCGGGGCTTGCGAATTTGAACGCGGCGAGCACGCCGCTGCGATCGACCGGGCGATCGGCGGTGACCGGGCGTGCGACCGAGTAGACCGTCAGCGTGCCGCCATCGAGCAGCGCCTTGATCTCGTCCTCCGAGCAGGCGGTAAATTCCGACGCAACGATCATATCAATCTCCTTGCCGAGGGGCCTGGCTGAACAACATCAATTTCCGTGCCACGTAGCGTGGCACAGTGAAGCGCGCCGCATCGTTGAATGCCGCCGAAATACTTATGATTTGCCGCCAAGTAGCCCGTGCGCAAAGACTGCGCGTCACAGGACAGACCTGAATGTCAGATTCCGTACAGCCTGAATGTGGCGGCCGTCCTCGGCGCATCTAGCGCGAATCTTGCAACACTTTTGGCAAGCCTTCGACCGCGAACGAGGACAGCATGGACCAGAATACCGCCTACGCGATCTGCGCCTTCAACGACATTCCGAGCCAGCGGGCGATCGGCTTTCATCTCATGATTGTCGGTGACGACGGCGCGCCGCGGCCCTGGCCGATCGTGATCGTGCGCTGGGGCAAGCAGGTGTTCGGCTATCTCAACCGATGCCCGCACAACGGCGTCAATCTGGACTGGGAGCGCAACCAGTTCCTGGATGGTAACGGCACCAGGCTGCTGTGCGGCAAGCACGGCGCCACCTTCGAACTCGGCACCGGCCGTTGTGTGGACGGACCGTGCAAGGGCGAGAGCCTGACGCCGATCGCGGTTGCCGTGCTCGACGGCGATATCTGCGTCACCGGCGTGACGCTGGTCGAGGACGACGAGACGGCCTGTGAAGAAGAGGTCTGACGCGACCGCGTCAGACCGGACGGTTCTCGTTGCGGTTCTTCACCGGCTCCATCTTGGCGACGCCTTCCTCAAAGGAGATTTCGGTATAGGAGCCGTCGAGATCCTTTGCGGCGTCGAGCAGGTAATCGAGCTTGCCGGCGGTATCCAGCTTCTTGATGTCGTTCTTGTCGACGCCGGCAAGGTCCATCATTTCCTTCCAGACCGTCGATTCGTCGCAAGGTAGTACACGGAACTCGATATCGCCGATCTTGGTGCGGTATTTCGCCAGGAAGTCGATGTTGTTGCAGAACATGAAATAGGCGCCCTTGGGACTGAGCGCGCCGTCCAGCACCTTGGCGACGTCGGCGAGATAGGCAAAGGAGTGCAGATAGCCGGCGAGCACCGGGATGGTCGGTTCGCCCTCCTGCGTCACGGTCAGTACCTGCTCGATCGAATAGTCCGGTGGACGCTTCTCGTCGGCGACCTGGGCCTGGAATTTCAGCGCGATGTCGCCGCGAAAGCCGAAACGCCCCGGCTTCGTGGTGTCTCCCTTGAGCACCGCGTTCAGGAGCCGGCCTTCCTTGTCCAGCCGGCCAAGAGCGGTGTTGTCGATCGACGTCATGAATCTCTCCTCGTCTCATCTACCGCGCGCGGATGTCGGTCGGCGCAAAGGTCTCGGCTGCCCTTATGCAAGGAGTTTGCCGATCGTCCGCACATGCTCCGAGAGTTCGAACGCAGCAGAGTTTTGGCTCGGTCTGTCCGGTCGATGCACATCGCTCGGTATCGTGTTGCCGCATCGCTTGTTGCAGCGCTGCCAAGACCGCCTGTCGCAAACCCGACAAGCGTCGCAAAGGCAACAGGAGATGATTCGCGAAAACACTGCAGTTTCAGGTGGATGCGCTCTGGCACGGGACTTGCGATCCTTCACTGCAACAGACCCAGACAGCGAGGGCGAGCGATGATCAACCTGACGGACAGCGCGGTGAATGCGGTGAAGACCGCGATCTCCTCCGCGGCGCAGCCGGCGAGCGGCTTGCGCATCATGGTCGAGACCGGCGGCTGCGCCGGGTTCAAATACATGATGGGCCTCGCCGAGGAGGCCAAGCCGGACGACACCGTGATCGAGCGCGGTGGCGTCAAGGTGTTCGTCGACAATGCGAGCCACGAGCATCTCAACGGAACCACGATCGACTTCGTCGTCGCTCTGGAAGGCTCCGGCTTCACCTTCGACAATCCCAACGCGAAGTCGAGCTGCTCCTGCGGAAAGTCATTTAGCTGAGCTGCGTCCGTCGATCCGATCCGCCACAGAGAGAATTTGAAATGCTCGTCGAATCCGAACACCTGAAACAGTCGCCGGCCGCCGAATCCTCGGACCGCGAGCAGATCGTCCGCGCTGTGCTCGACGAGATCAGGCCCAATCTCAAGCGTGACGGCGGCGATTGCGAACTGCTCGAGATCGACGGCAACAAGATCATGGTCAGGCTGACCGGAGCCTGCGTGTTCTGCAAGCTTGCCAGCGCGACGCTGGAGGGCATCCAGGCGCGCCTGATCGAACGGCTCGGCGAGTTCGTCCGTCTGATCCCCGTTGCCGGAGCGGGCAAGCCCCGTCACTGAACAAGCCTCGTCACCGAAAGAGGGTTTCGTGCGGCCGATCTACCTCGACAACAACGCGACGACCCGCACGGATCCTTCGGTCGTCGCGGCGATGTTGCCGTTCTTTTCGGATCAGTTTGGCAACGCATCTTCGGCGCACGCCTTCGGTAGCGACGTCGCCCAGGCGGTGAGGGAGGCGCGTCGTAGCGTTCAAGGCCTGGTCGGCGCAGCGTTCGATCACGAGATCGTCTTCACCTCGGGTGGGACCGAGTCCGACAATACGGCGATCCTGTCGGCGCTCTCCGTACAGGAAGGGCGCGACGAGATTGTCACCACCGCTGTAGAGCATCCCGCGGTGCTGTCGCTGGTCGAGGATCTCGCGCGCCGCGGCATCAAGAGCCATCTCATTCCCGTGGACCGGCGTGGTCGGCTCGACATCGAGGCCTACAGGCGTGCGCTCGGCCCTCGCACGGCGATCGCGTCCGTGATGTGGGCCAACAACGAGACCGGCACAATTTTCCCGGTCGAGTTCCTGGCGAAAATGGCCCGCTCGGCGGGCGCGCTGTTTCACACCGATGCGGTGCAGGCGGTCGGACGGATTTCGATCGACCTGAAGGCCACCGAGATCGACATGCTGTCGCTGTCGGGCCACAAGCTGCACGGTCCCAAGGGGATTGGCGCGCTCTATGTGCGCAAGGGCACCAAGTTCAAGCCGCTGATCCAGGGCGGTCCGCAGGAGCGGCGCCGCCGCGCCGGCACCGAGAACGTTCCCGGCATCGTCGGCTTGGGCAAGGCGGCCGAACTCGCCGCGAGCCGGCTCGAGCAGGAGCGGACCGCGGTTGCCCTGCAGCGCGACCGGATGGAGCAGGAGATCCTGCAGCTTGGCCACTGCATGGTGCTGGGTGACCTCAAGAGCCGGCTGCCGAACACCTCGAACATCGCCTTTGAGCATGTCGAAGGCGAGGCGATCATTCATCATCTGAACCGCGCCGGCATCGCTGCGTCGCTGGGATCGGCCTGCGCTTCCGGCTCGATGGAGCCCTCGCATGTGCTGCGCGCGATGAACGTGCCGCCGCAGGCGTTGCGTGGCGCCATCCGCTTCTCATTGTCCCGCGAGACCACGTCCGAGGAAATCGACCACGTCCTGCAGGTGCTGCCGGATATCCTTTCGAAATTGAGAGCATTGTCTCCGTCGTGGCAAGAGCGCGCGAGCGACACCTCTCGTCCAGCGGAGATGAGTCTATGAAAGTCATGATTCGCCGTTCCCCAGAGACCGGCCTGTCGATCTACGTGCCGAAAAAGGATCTTGAGGAACCGATCGTCGAAGCCGAGCACGAGACCCTGTGGGGCGGCTGGATCAAGATCGCCAATGGCTGGGTCCTCGACCTGCCGCAGATGGCCGCCGATACCAATTTGCCGATCACGATCAACGCCAGGAAGCGCGGCGGAGAGGGAGACGAGTGATGAACGCGCCGGTCCCGCAGATCGACTTCGCCAATCCCGCCGATGCAGAGGCTATCCTTCGCGGCGTCGTCACGCAGTTGCGTGGCGGCACTGTCATTCCCTATCTCGGGCCGGGCGTCGCCGAACTCGCCGAACCGGCCGTGCCGATGAAGCCGGAAGCCTTGGCGGCCTTCTTCGGCACCAAGGTGGCGCTGCCGCGCCGCGCCCGCGGCAATGCCTGGGCTTCGGCGCAACACATCGAGAGCACCAGACACCGCGCCACGGTGACCGCGCTGATGGCGGATGCCTTTGCCAGCCCAGTCGCACCGACCGCGCTGCATCGCCATCTCGCCACCTTGCCGCTGCCGCTGATCGTCGACAGCTGGTACGATGGCGCGATGCGAAGTGCACTCGCCGAGCGCGCCGATTGGGGCGAGATCCAGGGCATCACCCGCGCCGGCATCGGCGAGGATCGGTGGTACCGGTTCTACGACGCCGCTGGCCAGGAGGTTGACCGCGCGCAGGCCAGGGACTGGACCACGATCCTCTACAAGCCCCACGGCAGCATTGCGCCGGCCAAGAACTTTCTGATCTCAGATGCCGACTACGTCGAGGTGCTGACCGAGATCGACATTCAGACACCGATCCCGGACGAGGTGAAGGCGCGGCGCACCGGCCGCAGCTTCCTGTTCCTCGGCTGCCGGTTCAACGACCAACTGCTGCGCATCTATGCGCGACAGGTCTCGAAGCGTTCGAGCGACACCCATTATGCCGTCGTTGAGCCCGACACGCTGTCGAAGAACGAATTACGCTTCCTGGTCAGCCAGGGCCTCACTCCGCTCGCAATCCCGCTTGCGCGCGCCATCGAGATCGTATTGGCGAGCTGATCCTCTTTGCATCGACGATCCGGCTTGGCCGCGCGGACGGAGTTTCGCGCGGCGGTCTTGCGCGCATCGCTGCATGGCGTCGACGACGTCGAGTCTGTCATCTTTCCAACACGCGTTGGCAACCCGACATTCTGCAGTATGCGCGCTAACTCCTTGAAGCAAGCAGCAAAACCGAACGAAGCGACGGTGGCATGCAGGTTGCTAATACCTTTCTAGAACGAATCTTAGGACGCTTCTCGAAATCCGAGCCCCGCAAAATCTGTTCGGCCTTGCAAGGAGAACTGAGCATATGGACGTATCAGCGCAACACGACGCCAGCAGCAACGGTCACGTCGCCGAAGTCGGCGAGATCATGCAGGCCATCGCCGAGCACAAGGGCTGCGGCACCACTGGCGGCAGTGGCAAAGCAAGTTGCGGATCGCAGGCCGGCCAGGGCGACCTGCCGACCGAAATCTGGGAGAAGGTGAAGAACCATCCCTGTTACAGCGAAGAAGCGCACCATCATTATGCGCGCATGCACGTGGCGGTCGCGCCGGCCTGCAACATCCAGTGCAACTACTGCAATCGCAAGTACGACTGCGCCAATGAATCGCGCCCCGGCGTCGTCAGCGAGAAGCTGACGCCCGAGCAGGCCGCCAAGAAGGTTTTGGCGGTTGCCTCCACCATTCCGCAGATGACCGTGCTCGGCATCGCCGGCCCCGGCGATCCCCTCGCCAATCCGGAAAAGACCTTCAAGACCTTCGAGCTGATCTACAACACCGCGCCCGACATCAAGCTGTGCCTATCGACCAACGGCCTCATGCTGCCGGATCACGTCGATACCATTGCGAAGTACAATGTCGACCACGTCACCATCACGATCAACATGGTCGATCCCGAGATCGGCGCCAAGATCTATCCCTGGATCTTCTACAAGCACAAACGCTACACCGGCTACGAGGCCGCCAAGATCCTGACCGATCGCCAGCTCCAGGGCCTGGAAATGCTCACCGAGCGCGGCATCCTCTGCAAGATCAATTCCGTGATGATCCCCGGGATCAACGACCAGCACCTGGTCGAGGTCAACAGAGCCGTGAAATCGCGCGGCGCGTTCCTGCACAACATCATGCCGCTGATCTCCGCGCCCGAGCACGGCACGGTGTTCGGCCTGAACGGCCAGCGCGGCCCGAGCGCACAGGAGTTGAAAGCCCTTCAGGATTCCTGCGAAGGCGAAATGAACATGATGCGGCACTGCCGGCAGTGCCGGGCTGACGCCGTCGGTCTGCTCGGCGAGGACCGCAGCGCCGAGTTCACCACCGAGAAGATCATGGCCATGGAGGTCAAGTACGACGCCGACACCCGCAAGGCGTATCAGGAGAAGGTCGAGGAGGAGCGCGTCGCCAAGGTCGCAGCCAAGCAGGAGGAGCTCGCCGAGCTCGCGGGTGCATCCAGCGATATCAAGGTGCTGGCGGCGGTCGCGACCAAGGGCTCTGGCCTGATCAACGAGCACTTCGGTCACGCCAAGGAGTTCCAGGTCTACGAACTCTCCACCGCGGGCGCAAAGTTCGTCGGCCACCGCCGCGTCGATCTCTATTGCCAGGGCGGCTACGGCGAGGAGGACAGTCTCGAGACCATCATCCGGGCCATCAACGATTGCCACGCCGTGTTCGTGGCCAAGATCGGCGGGTGCCCGAAGGGCGACCTGATCAAGGCAGGTATCGAGCCGGTCGATCAATACGCGCACGAGTTCATCGAGAAGTCGGCGATCGCCTGGTTCAAGGCCTATCTCGACAAGGTCAATAGCGGTGAGATCACCCATGTGGAGCGCGGCGATGCCGCCATCCGCCAGGGCGCGCTGATTTCGGCGGCCTGAGGAGAGACCGATGCCGTTCAAGATCATCGCCTCGCAGTGCACGAGCTGTTCGGCCTGCGAGCCCGAATGCCCGAACGTCGCCATCTCCGAGAAGGGTGGCACGTTCGTGATCGATCCGAAAAAGTGCACCGAGTGTCTGGGCTATTTCGACGAGCCGCAATGCGTGGCGGTCTGTCCGGTCGACAACACCTGTGTCGTCGATACGTCCTTGCCGCGCTACCAGGCGCCGGCCTGACGGAGAAAAGAGATGAACTTCACGATCACACCAGCGGCGCAAAAGTTCATGCGCATGATGCTCCGCGTGGACGGCAGCGCGGGGAGCGGCTTCCGCCTCGCGGTCAGCCCGGGCGGCTGCTCGGGCCTTGCTGCCGACATCAGCGTACGCGCAGAACCGCAGGCGGGTGACGCGGTGGTCGAACGCGACGGTGTCAAGCTGTTCTTGCCGGCCGAGAGCCGGTTGCTGCTCGACGGCGTCACCATCGATTTCGCCGATACGGCGACCCAGACCGGGCTCGTGTTCCACGATCCGAGGCAGGTCTCCTGCGGACATCACTGAAGAGGCGAGAGCGATGCCGGACACGTTCGTCAGCCCGCAGGTCGAGATCAACGAGGCGCTGGTCACCAGCGCCCTGCTCGGGCACGGGCTGCCGAGCGAGGCAGAACGTCATTTGTGGGAGGCGGGGCTTTCCTATCATCTGGACGACATTGCGGAAGGTCACCTGCACGAAGCCGAGGCGCTCGCCCCCGGTCACGCCGCCGTGCTGATCGGCCTCTATCGCTTCTATTTTTACAAGGGACGACTTGCCGAAGCGCTCAACGTCGCCCGGCGCTGCCTCCTGAAGGCAGCGGAGGAGAACAATCTGCCCGCCGACTGGCACCGGGTGCGAGCGAGCGATGCCGAGTTCGGTCGCTACGAGAACATCCTGCCGCGCTTCTTCCTGTTCTCGTTGAAGGGCTACGCCTATTTGCAGATGCGCCTCGGCGAAACCGCGGAAGGGCGGCTGGCGGTCGAGAAACTGCTGGAGCTCGATCCCACTGACAAGATCGGCGCCAAGGTCCTTCTTGGCGTGGTCGAGCGAATGGGGGCAGGACGATGACTGACGACATCGACGAGGCCCGCGACTGGCGTGGCCAGCAGGTCGATTGCGCGGCTTGCCCCCATCTGGCGCTCAACGACGCCGGCGGTTGTCGCATCAGGCACGCCTGCGTCAACGACCGCTACGCACGCCGTATCGACCGGTTCTTCAACTGGAATCCCGGCCTCGCCGACGGCTACCTTAGCCACGCTCATTTCGAGGTGCGTGCGATCGCGGCGAAATTCGCCAACTTGTTCCTGCTGCCGCCGCTGCTCGGCGATGTCGACGAAACCGTGCGCTGGAACGCGGTCCGCCGCCTGCCCAGACGCTATGCACTGCAATTGCGTGGAGATCCGCATCGCGAGGTCAGGATGCGGGTTGCGACCCTGATCGACGGCGACGATCTGCTGTCGATGGCATCCGACGCCGATTACTATGTTCGCCTCGTTGTCGCGCGTCGGCTGGCGCCGGTGCTGCTCGGTCGGATGATCAATGACGAGGAGACGGAAGTCCGCCGTGTCGTCGCCCGGCGCATCCCCGACGAATGGCTGCTCGGCATGATCAACGACCGCGACGCAACGGTGCGGTTCGAGGTCGCGCAGCGCCTGTCGCCTGAGCGTTTGGCGCTCATGCGCCGCGATCCCGACTGGCGCATCCGCTACGAGGTCGCGAGCCGCGCAGCAGCCGGCGAGCTCACGGGGCTCGTCGAGGATCAGGATAGCCTGGTGCGCGAGGTCGCGCGATCGCGCATCGCGGTGCGGCTCGAGCGAGGAACGGGGACATCCGCATGAGCAACATCGTCCGTGACAGCGACGTCGTCGAGCTGACGGCACCGCCGTTCTTCAGCTTCGGCGAGAAGGTGCGGGCCAAGCGCACCATCCGCAATGACGGTACCTATGCCGGCAAGGAGATCGGCGACATCCTCGCCAAGAAGGGCGAGATTGGCTACGTGGTCTCGATCGGCACCTTCCTGCAGCAATTCTACATCTATGGCGTCGAATTCCTCGACAGCGGTAACCGCGTCGGGATGAAGCGCAAGGAGCTCGATCCCGTCACCCCGCGCGACGCGGTCGAGGACATTCCGCTGCCGGAGGCTGCATCATGATGATCGAACCCAAACTGCCAAAGTACCAATGGGGCCAGCGCGTGAAGGCCGCGGTGGACCTGCATAACGATGGCTCGTTTCCCGACGCGCCGGCCGAGGGGCTGCTCGTCGGCATCGGCCACACCGGGGAGATCGTGCAGGTCGGCCGGCATACCGACGCCAATCTGCCGATCTATCTCGTCGAATTCGGCGAGCGGCTGGTGGTGGGCTGCCTCGAAGAAGAAATCAGTCCACTATAGGGATGCCACGATGAACGCCGCGGTCCTCAGACAGCCGGGCGCGCACCTGCCAGCGCATCCCAATGAGCTCGACCGCAAGCGGATCGAGCGGGCCCTCGGATCACGCAAGCGCTATCGCTACGTCTCGCCGGTCGTGAGGGGCGTGACCGGCGGCTATCTCATCGAGAGCCCGTGCTGCTCACGCAATATCGATGCGGAGGGCGGCGTCATCGATGTGGCTTTGCTGCATCACGATGCGGTTGGCGCGAGCTGGAAGCTGTTTCGCAAGAATCACGCGGCGGACTCCTGGGAGCTGCATGGGGTGCATCAGCGGCTGGTGTCGGCGACCGATGTCCTGAACGCCGATCCCGAACGCGTGTTCTGGCAATAGCAGGAGTGGGGGAAATGGCACTGGCTGCAATCGAACTCGCTGCAATCGAGCAGATGCTGAAATCGCCAAACGCGACGCCGCAGGCCTATCTCGAGCTGCGGCAGAAATTCCCGCATCTGGCCTGGATCCGCTGCGATGCTTCCGACGTGACGGAGACGCCATACCGTAGCTTCGATCTTTTCGACCTGCATCTGCTTGATGGTAGCGATCACTGTGCTGCGATCACCGACGATCCGGCGCGCGCCACCGGCATCGTGCTGGCAAAGCGGGCGGCCGCGTCATGATGGAGCCGGCTCTCGCCTATGACGACGTCGCGGAGATCGGCGAGGCGCCGGTCGAGACGACTCGCGACTTTATTGCACTGTCCGATCCGGACGTCACGCTGGCGGAGATCGGGGCGGTCGACGCCGTGCTGCGCTCGCCGCGGCTCTCCAGCGGTCCGCTGGCGGAGGAATTCGAGGCGGCGTTTGCAGCCTATGTCGGCCGGGCCTATGCGATCGCGGTGCCGAGCGGCACCATCGGCCTTCTGCTCGCGCTGAAGGCGTATGGCATCGGCGGCGGTGACGAGGTCATTGCCTCCTCCTATTCATTTCGCGAAACCGCGCACGCGATCAGCCTTGCCGGCGCGCGGCCGGTGTTTGCCGACATCGACTATTGGTCCGGCAACCTGGCGCCGGCGAAGGTGGAGGAGCGCATCACGCCGCGCACGCGAGCCATTCTCGCGGCCAATACCAATGGCCACCCGGCGCCCTGGTCGGACCTCCGCGACATCGCGACCCGGCACGGTCTCGTCCTGCTGGAGGATTCCACCGAGGCGATCGGTTCGCGTTACAAGCAGAGGCTGGTCGGCAGCTTCGGCGACGTCGCCGTGTTCGATTTCGCGCAGCCATCGCTGCTGACCTGCGGCGAGGGCGGCATGGTCGTGACCGACGATATCGACCTTGCCGTGACGCTGCGGCGTCACCGCTCGCACCGGCTGAGCGAGCGCTCTTCGGTCGTGGTCGGCTCGGCCGCGCCCTATCAGGCCGGACTCAGCGATCTCGCGGCCGCGCTCGGGCTGGCTCAGCTCAAGCGCATCGACGAGATCATCGAACGCCGCCGGCTGGTCGAGCAGCTCTATGCGACGCATGTGCAGTCCTTCGAGGGTATCAAGCCGCCTTATGTCGCGCCCGATGTAACCGAGGTGAACTGGTTCCTCTATCTCGTGCATCTCGGCACGCGCTTCACCCGCTCCAGCCGCGACGCCATTGCCGAGGACCTCCGCGTCGAGCAGGTCGAGGCGATCGCCTACAGCCATCCATTGCACTTGCAGCGTCATTATTTTGATCTCGGCTACCGGCGCGGCGATCTGCTGGTCACCGAAAAGATCGCCGATCGTGCCATTGCGCTCCCGTTTCATACCCATCTCACCGACAGCCAGATCGAATTCATCGTCGAGACCATGAAGGACGCCTCGATCAACGTGGGTGCGGGGGCGGCGATCTACTGAACCACGAATTCGCATAACAGAGAGGATGAGGACCATGACGACACTGACCATCATGCCGGAAGGCAAGACCATCGAGGTCGCGGAGGGTACGACACTGCTGGCCGCGCTGCTGGGGGCCCAGATCGCTATCCCACACAAATGCGAAGGTCAGGCCAAATGCGGCTCATGCCATATCTTCGTGCAGGAGGGGCGCAAAGGCCTGTCGAAGATCGCAAAGCTCGAGAACGAGAAGCTCGATTCGATCGTCGGCGTCGGCTCGAAGTCGCGCCTCGCCTGCCAGGCCACCGTGCTCGGCACCGAGGACGTCAAGATCGAGCTGCTCGGCTTCTCGTCGGGCCTGTGAGCGCGGGAGAGGAACGATGGACACGCAGAACGTCATTCTTCACGCGCGCTTCGCGCCGAACGGCACCGTGGTCGAGATCAGCGAGCGGCCTCAAAACCTCACGCCGCAGGCCTGGTTCAACTTCCTCAGCGACAAGGCCGGCGACGTCTACCAGGCTTTCGCGGGCGGGCGGGGTGTGTTCCGTCTGACGCGCGATGAGCTGACAGCGCTGAAGCAGGCGGCCGCGCCGGCGGCGGCCTAGGCTTCGGGAGACGGGCATGGGCACGCAGGAAATCGAGGTCTTCGTCATCTGCGCGAGCGACGAGATCGAGCGCGGCGGCGCCAGGGCGTTCAGCCTGTCGCGGATCGACGCATCAGGCGAAAGCCGGCCGTTCCCGATCGTCGTGATCCGGACCCACGACAACGCCTATGTCGGTTACGTCAACGCCTGCCCGCATGATGGGGTCTGGCTCAATATCGGCAGCGGCGATTTCTTCACGCAGGACCGCGCGTTCCTGAAATGCGGCCGTCACGGCGCGACGTTCGAGATCGACAGCGGGCTGTGTATCGACGGCCCCTGCAACGGCAAGAGCCTCCAGCCGATAGCGTTGGCGGTGGTCGATGGCGAGGTCTGCCTGTGCGGCGAGCGGCTGGTCGAGGACGATCGTCCGTTCGACGCATTCGACGATCATGACGAGACCATGGAAATCATGATCCACCCGGATTAGCGGAGGACTGGTCGTGACCGTCGCTCAACTGCTCGATTGGCTGAAGCGATTACCGGAGGACGCCGTTGTCCTGATCGACAGCGGCGACGGACTTTCGCGCGTGTCCGCGCTGGAATTTGTCGCCGATCAAGGCCCGGGCGCACCAGCGGAGGTTATTCTTTCGCCCAGCATGGACGAATAGAAGCGTAAAGAAGGCATCGGCATGAGCGACACGGTGGTCACTGTTTCAATGTTCGATCGGATCGGCGGCCCTGTTGCCATCGATCGCCTGGTGGAAAGCTTCTACCGGCGGATGGACGCGCTGCCCGAAGCCGCCCGCATTCGCGCCATGCATGCGGACGACCTCACGTCGACCAAGCAGGTGTTGAAGCGCTACCTCAGCGAATGGACCGGCGGCCCAAAACTCTATTCGCCGGAGAAGGGCCATCCGCGGCTGCGCCAGCGCCACATGGGTTTTCCGATCGGCAGCGCCGAGCGCGACGCGTGGCTGCTCTGCATGCGCGGCGCGCTGGAGGAGACGGTCGCGGACGACGCGGCGCGCGGGGAGCTCGACGCCGCCCTCACCAAGCTCGCCGACTGGATGCGCAACCAGGCCGGAAATCCGCACGATGCGCGCGGCGGGCACGCCTGAGGCGGCGCTCCGTCAATCCGACAGCGGCAAGCCAAAAAACTCTTCCTCGGCGCCGCCCCATGCCCTGTGCAAGGCAAGGCCGCTCTGCCACTTGTCCATCTCGGTTTCGGTCGCCGCGCGGTGCGTGATCTTGCCTTCGGGGTTCTCGGCCAGCAGGAACGTCCTGCCGTTGCGAATGAAGCGATTGAGATCCTTGGTATCGGTCGGCCGCACCACGCAGCGCGGCGCGTCGTCGATGAGGATCGTTGTCGGCAGCATCTTTCGGACCTCCCTCAATCCATCGGCGGTCCGAGATCGTCCTCGGCCTTCTTCTTTTTCTTCCTCTCGGTCTTCGCCTGGGCATAGGCGCCGGCATTCTTCAGCAGAATCGGCTGCTGGCCTTCGACATATTGCGAGATCCAGAACAGGGTCCGTTCCAGCGCCTTCGCCGCCGCATCCTCGCGATAGCTGCCGCGCTCGTCGCAGCTGAAGCCCTGGGCCGCTGTGGGATACGTGAAGGCGCTGACGTCGGGCCGCCAGGCGCGGAATTGCGCGATGGCTTCGAGCGGCAGCTCAGGGTCGCTCTCGCCGAAATGCAGCAGCGTCGGCACCTTGCGCTTCTCGCGATAGTCGGCGACGGTTTCGCTGCCGTCGTAGCCGATCACGCAGGCGATGCCGCTGACCTTGTTGGCCGCGGCATAGGCGAGGTCGCCGCCCCAGCAATAGCCGACGACCGCGACCTTGCCGGCGTCCTTCACCGCGTCCACGGTGGTCTGGATGTCCGAGATCGCCTGCTCCCTGCCGATCCGTACGCTGATGGCGGCACCCTCGGCCTTGCTGCCTTCATCGTGACCGAAATTGGCGCCCGGCTTGACCCGGTCGAACAGGGATGGTGCGATCGCGACGTAGCCCTTGGCCGCGAAGGCATCGGCCACCTTACGGATTTCCGGCGTGACGCCGAAAACGTCCTGAAGGACGACGACGGCGCCCTTGGGCGCATCTGCGGGCTCGGCACGATAGGCGGAGAAACTCGCTCCGTCACTGGCGGTCAGTTGGATCATCACATCCTCTCCTCTCCGGTGGGCCTATGGTTGTTGCGCTAGAGCAGGCCGAGCTCGAGCTTGACGTCGTCGGTCATCCGCGATGAGTCCCAGGGCGGGTCGAACACCAGCCGCACCGCGACCGTCTCGACGCCGCCGACCTCGATCACCGCCTTCTCCACCCAGCTCAGCATCTCGCCTGCGACCGGACAGCCCGGCGCGGTCAGCGTCATGTCGATCTCGACCAGGCCGTCGCTCCTCGGCTCGATCCGATAGATCAGGCCGAGGTCGTAGATGTTCACGGGGATTTCGGGATCGTGCACGGTCCTGAGCGCTGCGATGATGCCGGTGATCAGCGTGTCGTTGTCGGAAAGCTCTGTGGTCGTCATTGGCATCTCACTGGAGCCCTTCGGCGAGGTCGGCTACGACCGGCCAGCCGACCGCGCCCGTGGGGTCGAGCCGGCGTAGTGCCACGAGCAGCTCGTGAGCCTGCTCTTGTTCGTCCTTGCGCAGGTGGATGAAGGCGAGCGCCTTCAACGTATAGAGCGCGAAGCGACCGGCGCCATCAGGCAGCCCGGCTTGCGGCTGCCAGCTCCGCCAATCTTGGCTCCAGCCGGCCTGGGCCGCGGCCTCGCGCATGCCTTGCTCCGCGATGCTCTGGGCCTCATCGAGACGGCCGCGATAGGTGTGGGTCTTGTAGAGGCAGAAATACACCGCGAGCTCCGTCGGCGCCGCATCCAAGGCCTGGCGAAAGATGCGATCGGCTTCGAGCGGGTCGCGCCGGTAACTGATGACTCCCTGCTGGAGCAACGAATCGATCTCGGGCGCGAGCTCGCCGAAATTGATGCCGTCGGAATCGACGAGCACGGCCGTCATGAGCCCCTCGCCATCGTCGGGATTCGGCGCCGATCACCCGATCTACTGCACGCTGCGTGACACAATTTCGAGTTCCTCGTCTGGCGTATCGCAATACGGAGGCTGTCATCATGAAGCAAAAGCCGGGCCGGACGAGAAACACCGCGAAAGCGCTTCGATTCGCGGCGTCGCGAGACGTCGTCGCCATGGCCGGAGCGGGACCGGTTGGGTTCGTCATGTCATCGACACGCACATGCGCGGTGTTGTCGGAAGTCGGACATCACGGCGACGTCAGGCGCGCAAGTCCCTCTGGACGCTCGTGTTCCGCAACTGGTTTGGCGCTTGCATGGAGCGAGCGCAAAGCAGGAGTGTGCGACATGGCGATGGCGGGACCCGACATCGAGCAATTGATCAAGGAGGCGTTTCCCGACGCCCATGTGATCGTGACCGACCTTGCCGGCGACGGCGATCATTACGGCGCGCGCGTCGTCTCGCGAGCCTTTGCCGGCAAGAGCCGCATTCAGCAGCACCAGATGGTCTACGCCGCCCTGAAGGGACAAATGGGCGAGGCGCTACATGCGCTCGCACTCGAAACCGCCGTGCCGAAATGAACAAGGATAGATGCATGAGCAATCCGACCGAACAACGTATCAAGGACATGATCGCGGGCAGCGACGTCGTGCTGTTCATGAAGGGCGTGCCGGCCGCGCCACAATGCGGCTTCTCCGGCACCGTCGTGCAGATCCTGAACGGCCTCGGCGTGCCCTTCACCGGCATCAACGTGCTCACCGACCCTGATATCCGCGACGGCATCAAATCGTTCTCGAATTGGCCGACCATTCCCCAGCTCTACGTCAAGGGCGAGTTCATCGGCGGCTGCGACATCGTGCGCGAGATGTTCAAGCTGGGGGAACTGGCCGCAGTGTTGAACGACAAGGGCGTCGCGGTGGCGGCGTCATGAGCGACGGAATGAGCGAGGAGTTCGAGCTTCCGCAGCTCTACCGCCATCACGTCTTCGCCTGCCACACCCAGCGGCCGCCGGGCCATCCGCGCGGAAGCTGTGGCGCGGCCGGCGGCGCGCCGTTGTGGGAACGGCTCGGCAAGGCGATCGAGGCGATAGGCCTCACCGACGTCGGCTTCACTGCGTCTGGGTGCCTCGGCTTCTGCGGCGCCGGTCCCCTGATGGTCGTCTATCCCGACGGTGTCTGGTACCGGCCCACGACTCCGGAGGACATCGACGAGATCGTCGAGGAGCACCTGAAGCAGGGCCGCCGCGTCGATCGCCTGGTCATGGTGCTGGCGCGGAGCTAGGAGCTGCCCTCTCCCGCAAGGGGAGAGGGCACAGCAATGTGCAGCCGCGATGCAACAGCACTATCTCTTTATTTCATCATGCTGAGCTGGACCAGCGGCGCGGCGCCACCGCGGCCGAGGATCGTGTCGACTTTCTTGCGGACGCCTTCCAGCGTCAGCGGCTTCACCACCGCGCCATGGGCGCCGGCCTTCATCGCCTCGACCGCAGTGGCCTCGTCGGACTTGTCGGTGACGACGAGAATGCGCACGCCCGGAAATCTGCTGCCGAGCTCGCCGATCAGGGTGGGGCCGCGCGCCTTCAGGAAAGAGACGCCGAGCAGCACGACGTCCGGCTTCAGCCAGTCAACGCCCCTGGCGTAGGCTTCTTCCGGCGTGGCGAGCTCGTGCGTCTCGATCTCGTCGTGCAGCATGAACTGGAGCGCTGCACGAGTGATCTCGTCTTCGTCGACCACGAACACGCGCCGCTGGTCGACGGCCTTGGCTGTCTCGACACCGATCTGCATCTGTCGTTCTCCTCACATCGCCTCGAAATCAGAGTTAGCAATTTCCGTTCCGCATCGCGCAGCCGATATCGCGGTGCTTTTGCACCGCCGTCGCTGCGATCCTTGTCCGGTTTCTGACAGAGGCCCTACCTCTGTAGGGTTCGACACAGCTGCTGTCGGTTGCCGGGGGCGATATATTTCGCGAGTGCGATCAGCCTCTTAGTGCGCGCGCAGCGAATGGCACGCCAGTTGCTATTTGGATGCAGCAACAACGAGTGAGGGCTGAGAACACGCCGACGCCGATGGCGAGCGATGTTCTCCTTCCCGAACCCCGCGGGCCCACGCTTCTGAGAGAGAAGCAATCTCGCGCGAGAAGCGCGGAGTCATTGGCAATCGGTTGATGGAGAGCAACATGTCTTCACTGAGACAAATCGCGTTTTACGGCAAGGGTGGTATCGGCAAATCGACGACGTCGCAGAACACGCTCGCGGCGCTTGCCGAGATGGGTCACAAGATCCTGATCGTCGGCTGCGACCCCAAGGCGGACTCGACCCGCCTGATCCTGCACGCCAAGGCGCAGGATACGATTCTGAGCCTCGCGGCCAACGCCGGCAGCGTCGAGGACCTCGAAATCGAGGACGTCATGAAGGTCGGCTACAAGGACATCCGCTGCGTCGAGTCCGGCGGTCCGGAGCCGGGCGTCGGCTGCGCCGGCCGCGGCGTCATCACCTCGATCAACTTCCTGGAAGAGAACGGCGCCTATGAGGACATCGACTATGTGTCCTACGACGTGCTCGGCGACGTCGTCTGCGGCGGTTTTGCGATGCCGATCCGCGAGAACAAGGCGCAGGAGATCTACATCGTCATGTCCGGCGAGATGATGGCGATGTACGCCGCCAACAACATTTCCAAGGGCATTCTGAAGTATGCCAATTCGGGCGGCGTGCGTCTCGGCGGCCTGGTCTGCAACGAACGACAGACGGACAAGGAGCTGGAGCTGGCGGAAGCGCTGGCCAAGAAGCTCGGCACCCAGCTGATCTACTTCGTGCCGCGCGACAACATCGTGCAGCACGCGGAGCTGCGCCGCATGACGGTGCTGGAATATGCGCCTGATTCCAAGCAGGCAGATCACTATCGCAACCTCGCGGCCAAGATCCACGCCAACGGCGGCAAGGGCATCATCCCGACACCGATCAGCATGGACGAGCTCGAGGACATGCTGATGGAGCACGGCATCATGAAGGCAGTCGACGAAAGCCAGATCGGCAAGACCGCCGCCGAGCTCGCGACCGCCTGAGCATCGTGCCGGCCTCCCCCGCATCGGCGAGGCCGGCACATTTCAACGATCCTGCGGCATATCAGGCGGAGCGTTCCGTGATTGCGGCGCAAGCGAGTGCCATCGAAACCACAGCGCATCCACCGGCAGGTGCCGGTGCTCCGGATGCGGGGATAGAGTTCTACCGCCTGCTGACCGGCTGCGATCCGGCAGAGGCCGACATTGGCGCCGACGATGATTTCGATCGTCATGTCCTGGCCTCGATCCTGGCCGCGGCCGTGATGGATGGCGGCCCGATTGCAGAGCGCGCGGGCCTGTCCGAGCATGAGTTGAACAATCTCCTCGCCAGTTGTTTCCCTTCGGCTATGGTCCGCGCCTTCGGGTGGATGCCGAGATCCGGCGCGGAGATCGACGACGAGGTCGTCATGGTGCGCGATCTCCTGCTCGCGCAGCGTTCGACGGACGGCGAGGTCGGTCGGTGGCTCGCCATGATGGTGGCTCGCCGCGCGATGGAGCCGAACCATCTGTGGGAGGATCTCGGACTGCGCGAGCGTCCGGAACTGTCGCGTCTCCTGACGCGCCATTTCGCGCCCCTGGCGAGCCGCAACACCAGGAATATGCGGTGGAAGCGCTTCTTCTACCGCATGCTCTGCGAAGACGACGGCTTCGTGATGTGTACGACGCCGGTCTGCACCCAATGCAGCGATTTCGATCTCTGCTTCGGCGAGGAGAGCGGCGAGAGCCGCATGGCCGAACGCCGGCGGGAATTTTTGCGCGCCGGCGGCGATCAATCCATGTCCGGTGGCAGCGGATGGACCTGAGACCAATGGACATGGACGCCATCACGGAAAGATCCGTCGCGGTGTCGCCGGAGCTGGGGCCGCGCGCTTGGGCCGAGTCGTCCGGCGGCGGCACCAACTCGGTGCGGCTGCTGCGCGAGGCGGGCCTGCGTCCGACGCGTCAGCGTGTGAGGCTGGCCGAATTGTTGTTCGGCAAAGGCGATCGTCACGTCACCGCCGAGATGCTCCACAGCGAGGCTCTCGAAGCCGACGTCTATTTGTCGCTTGCGACCGTCTACAACACTCTCAACCAGTTCACGCAAGCCGGATTGCTGCGGCGGATCGGTCCAGACGGATCGCGTTCCTTCTTCGACACCAACACCAGCGTGCATCCGCATTTCTATCTCGTCGGTGAGGACATCCTGATCGATGTGCCGGAAAGGCTCGTGCTCGAGCAGGTGCCCGAAGCCTTGCCGGGACACGAGATCA
Source organism: Bradyrhizobium sp. BR 10261 (assembly GCF_019455395.1). Taxonomy (NCBI): domain Bacteria; kingdom Pseudomonadati; phylum Pseudomonadota; class Alphaproteobacteria; order Hyphomicrobiales; family Nitrobacteraceae; genus Bradyrhizobium; species Bradyrhizobium sp. BR 10261. The sequence goes on along the minus strand of NZ_JACOFQ010000006.1, from coordinate 243,453 downwards.
CCAGGCTCGACATCATCATTCACATCCGCCGCAAGCCTGGCGACATGTGACGTCGCCTTTCCGACCCTGTCGCATTTGCGACAAAGCCCGTCACCGCCGGTAAAGTCAACGATTTCAATTGCCTGGCCGGTGCTGTCGGGATGGCACGGCGGTTGCTGAGATGTCGGCGGAAGTTGAAATACGGAGCCTTCCGATGGCATTCGCCGGCAAGACGTCGCTGTCCGACAAGGTGCGACCGAGATCGATTGTGCTCAACGACACGACATTGCGCGACGGCGAGCAGGCGCCCGGGGTGGCCTTCACGACCGCCGAAAAGGTATCCATCGCCAGCGCGCTGGCGCGGGCCGGTATCGTGGAGATAGAGGCCGGGACACCGGCGATGGGCCATGAGGAGATTGCTGCGATCCGCGCGATCGTCGAGGCCGGCCTGCCAGCGACGATCATCGGTTGGTGCAGGATGAAGTCCTCCGATGTCGACGCGGCCATCGAGGCCGGCGTCTCCATGGTGAACGTCTCGATCCCTGCCTCCGACGTCCAGATCGCAGCCAAGCTCGGCGGTAGCCGGCAAGCGGCGCTAGAGCAGGTGAAGCGCGTGGTCGGCTATGCCCGCGACAAGGGCCTCGACATCGCGGTCGGTGGCGAAGATTCCTCGCGCGCCGACGTCGATTTCCTGGTTGAGCTGATCGCAACCGCAAAGGCCGCAGGTGCACGACGCTTCCGCATCGCCGATACACTCAGCGTGCTCGATCCTGACGCGTCCTTCGCCCTGCTGGCGGCACTTCGCGCCACGACCGATCTCGAGCTCGAATTCCATGGTCACGACGATCTGGGCCTGGCGACCGCCAACACGCTTGCCGCGATCAAGGCCGGTGCCACGCATGCCTCGGTGACGGTGATCGGGCTTGGCGAGCGGGCCGGCAACGCCCCGTTGGAGGAAGTTGCAGTCGCGCTCAAGCAGCTCTATGGCTGCGACACCGGCGTGGTGCTGTCCGAACTGGAGAACATTGCGTCGGTGGTCGCGACCGCGGCGGCGCGGGCCATTCCGCTGAACAAGGCGATCGTCGGCGAGCACGTCTTTACTCACGAGTCAGGCATTCACGTCGATGGCCTCCTGAAGGACCAGCGCACCTATCAGGCACTGGATCCGGGCCTGCTCGGCCGCTGCAACCGCATCGTCATCGGCAAGCACTCGGGCCTCGCGGCGATTACGTCGCTGCTGGCCGAGCTCGAGCTATCCGTCAGTACGGAGGAAGCGAAGTCCGTTCTCGCCCGTGTTCGCCAGCATGCCGTCGAGCATAAGGGGGCGGTCGCGCGCGAAACGGTGACGGCGATCTGGCGCGAGGTGCGCGGGCGCTCGCTTCTCAACTGCGCATGAGGTGACCATGGCCTGTGTCGTCGACATTCCGCTCGCCGAACCGTCTCCTCCCGGACCGGTCAGGCCGTCTCTGCTCAAGCTGATCCGGGAGGACATCGCCTGCGTACGCCAACGCGATCCTGCCGCGCGCGGCCAGCTGGAGACGATCCTGACCTATCCCGGCGTCCACGCCGTGATCTGGTACCGGATCGCCAATCGGCTTTGGCTGGATGGATGGCGGTTTCCGGCGCGGCTTCTGTCCTGGTTCGGCCGCTTTGCGAGCAATGTGGACATCCATCCAGGCGCGCGCATCGGCCGGCGCTTTTTCATCGATCACGGCGCCTGCGTCGTGATCGGCGAGACCGCGGAGATCGGCGACGACGTGACGCTCTATCACGGCGTCACGCTCGGCGGCACCTCGTGGTTTCCGGGCAAGCGCCATCCGACACTGGAGGATCGCGTCGTGGTCGGGGCGGGCGCGAAGATTCTCGGGCCGATCACGGTCGGCGCCGGCTCCCGCGTCGGAGCCAATTCGGTGGTGATCGACAGTACACCGCCCGACGTCACCGTGGTCGGTATTCCCGCGCGCGTGGTGCGCCCGCAGCTCAGTCATCGCCGCGTCGTCGGCCGAATCGATCTCGATCATCATCTGATGCCGGATCCCGTCGGCGATGCCATCGCCGTGTTGCTCGACCGCGTCGAGTTCCTGGAGGCGCGGCTGACCCACATGCAGAGGCGTGCCAGGGATGACGGCGAGACAGCGACGTCGAATAGGACGTGTCTAGCGCCGCAGAAACCGATGGAGCCCGACAATGGCTGATGGAATCCTGGCACAACTCAACAAGGCGTCGTCGGCCGAAGAATTCTTCACCCTCCTCGGCGTCAACTACGATCCGAAAATCGTCAACGTGGCGCGGCTTCATATCCTGCGGCGGATGGGCCAGTACCTCGCCGGAGAGGAGTTTGCCGGCGCGTCCGACGAGGTCGTGGCGGAGCGGTGCAGGGCGGTGCTGGAGCGCGCTTATGCGGATTTCGTCGCGTCCTCGCCGATCGACCAGCGCGTCTTCAAGGTTTTGAAGGACGCCGTCGCGCCGCAGCCGAGCAAGGGTCCGACATTGGTGCAGATCGGCACGCTGAAGTGAGGCCGCGCTCTGTCGTATTTGCGACGCATGTCGCGGCGGTGTTGTCGGCTCCGCCGCCTCCACCTGAAGCAGCCGATACCGTCGCTTTCCTAAGTCGCTGTATCCGCATCCGATTTTTGTTGGGCCGACAGTTGGTACGACACTTGCTGTTCTTCATGTGAACTTAAGTCCTGGAGAAGCGCATGCACATCGTCGTCTGCATCAAGCAGGTCCCTGATTCCGCGCAGATCCGCGTGCATCCCGTGACCAACACCATCATGCGTCAGGGGGTGCCGACCATCATCAACCCGTACGACCTGTTCGCGCTCGAAGCGGCCCTCGAGCTGCGCGACAAGTCCGGCGGCGAGGTTACCGTGCTCACCATGGGGCCGCCCTCGGCCGAGGACAGTCTTCGCAAGGCGCTGACCTTCGGGGCCGATCGCGCCGTGCTGCTGACCGATCGCTTCTTCGCCGGCGCCGATACTCTCGCCACCACCTACGCGCTCACCACCGCGATCCGCAAGATCTCGACCGAGTTCGGCGCGCCCGATCTCGTCTTCACGGGCAAGCAGACCATCGACGGCGATACCGCGCAGGTCGGCCCGGGCATCGCCAAGCGGCTCGGCCTGTTGCAGCTGACCTATGTCGCAAAGATCAATGCTGTTGATCTGGAGGCCCGTACGATCGATGCGGAACGGCGCTCCGAAGGCGGCGTGCAGATCCTGCGCACCAGGCTGCCGTGTCTTGTGACCATGCTGGAGGCGACCAACCAGATCCGCCGTGGTGCGATGGCCGATGCGTTGCGCGCCGCCCGCGCGGCAATCGTGAAATGGAGCGCGCAGGATGCCGGCGTCGAGGATATCTCCAAATGCGGCCTGCGCGGCTCGCCCACCATCGTCAAGCGCGTGTTCGCACCGGCGGCGCGCAGCGAGAAGGCGGTGCTGATCGAGGCGGGCGAGCAACCGGCGGAGGCACTGATCGACGCCATCTTCAAGCGTCAGCCCACGCTCGAGACCGAGCTCGCGGCGCTGGCGCGCGGCTATTGAGGCGAGGGGAGCAAGCATCATGAGCACCGCACCGAAGACAGCCGCTCCAGCCGCGGGTCGCGCAGCAACAAAGAAGGAGCTGCCCGAGCATTTCAAGGCCTACAAGCATGTCTGGGTCTTCATAGAGCAGGAACGTGGCCAGGTTCATCCCGTGTCCTGGGAGCTGATGGGCGCCGGCCGCAAGCTCGCCGACAAGCTCAAGGTCGATCTTGCCGCGGTCGTGATCGGCCCGGAGGGCGATGCGACGCAGAGCGCGGCCACGGAGGCGTTCTGTTACGGTGCCGATCTCGTCTACATGGTCGCCGACAATCTGCTCGCCGACTACCGCAATGAATCCTACACCAAGGCGCTGACCGACGTCGTCAACACGTACAAGCCCGAAATCCTCCTGCTCGGCGCCACCACACTCGGCCGCGATCTCGCAGGCTCGGTGGCGACGACCCTGCTCACCGGGCTCACCGCCGACTGCACCGAGCTCGACGTCGATACCGACGGTTCGCTCGCCGCGACGCGCCCGACCTTCGGCGGCTCGCTGCTCTGCACGATCTACACCCTGAACTACCGGCCCCAGATGGCCACGGTGCGCCCGCGCGTGATGCCGATGCCGGAGCGCATCGTGCGTCCGGTCGGCCGCATCGTCAGCCATCCGCTCGGCCTTATCGAGGACGACATCGTGACCAAGGTGCTGTCGTTCCTGCCTGATCGCGATTCCCAAAAATCCAATCTCGCTTATGCCGACGTCGTCGTCGCTGGCGGCCTCGGGCTCGGATCGCCCGAGAATTTCCAGCTGGTGCGCCAGCTCGCGACCGTCCTGGGCGCCGAATATGGCTGCTCGCGGCCGCTGGTGCAGAAGGGCTGGGTCACCTCGGACCGCCAGATCGGCCAGACCGGCAAGACCATCCGGCCAAAACTCTATATCGCCGCGGGCATTTCCGGCGCGATCCAGCATCGCGTCGGTGTCGAGGGCGCCGACCTGATCGTTGCCATCAACACCGACAGGAACGCGCCGATCTTCGATTTTGCCCATATGGGCATCGTTGCCGACGCGATCCGGCTGCTTCCGGCTCTGACGGCGGCGTTCCGGGCCCGGCTGTCACCGCATTCGCGCGACCGGATCGCGAGCTAGCGCGTGTTCCGGCGAAGCGGATACCGCTTCGCCGACGAGAACATGCCCAAATAGAGGAGAGGCGTCATGATCGAGGAGAAATTCGATGCCATCGTCGTCGGCGCCGGCATGGCCGGCAACGCGGCGGCGCTGACGCTCGCCCAGCGCGGCCTGAAGGTGCTCCAGCTCGAGCGCGGCGAATATTCAGGCTCGAAGAACGTGCAGGGCGCGATCCTCTATGCCGACATGCTGGAGAAGCTGATCCCCGATTTCCGCGAGGATGCGCCGTTGGAGCGTCACCTGGTCGAGCAGCGCTTCTGGATGATGGACGACCGCTCGCACACCGGCTTGCATTATCGTTCCGACGATTTCAACGAGGAGAAGCCGAACCGCTACACCATTATCCGCGCCCAGTTCGACAAATGGCTTTCCCAGAAGGTGCGGGAAGCCGGTGCTACCGTGCTGTGCGAGACGACGGTGACGGAGCTTGCTCAGGACGCCTATGGCAAGGTGATCGGCGTTCGCACCGATCGCGCGGACGGAGAGATCCACGCCGACGTCGTGGTGCTGGCCGAGGGCGTCAATGGCCTGCTCGGCACGCGCGCCGGCCTGCGCCAGCGACCGACGCCCGACAAGGTCGCCCTCGCGGTGAAGGAGATGCATTTCCTGCCGCGCGAGACCATCGAGGCCCGCTTTAACCTTAGGGGCGACGAGGGCATGGTGATCGAGGCGGCCGGCACGATCTCGCGCGGCATGACCGGCATGGGGTTCATCTACGCCAACAAGGAGTGCATCTCGCTCGGTATCGGTTGCCTGGTTGCGGACTTCCAGCGTACCGGCGAGACGCCTTACGGCTTGCTCGATCGCTTCAAGCGCCATCCCTCGGTCGCTCCGCTGATCGAAGGCTCGGAGGTGAAGGAATATGCTGCACACCTCATCCCCGAGGGAGGCTTCAAGGCGATCCCGCAGCTTTACGGCGAGGGTTGGGTCGTGGTCGGCGATGCCGCCCAGCTCAACAACGCCATCCACCGCGAGGGTTCGAATCTTGCCATGACTTCGGGCCGGATCGCGGCCGAAGCGATCTTCCAGGTCAAGTCGCGCAAGGATCCGATGACGGCGGAGAACCTGTCGCTCTACAAGAAGATGCTGGACGAGTCCTTCGTCATCAAGGATCTCAAAAAGTACAAGGACATGCCGGCGCTGATGCACACGCAGTCGCAAAACTTCTTCCTGACCTATCCCGAGCTCGTCTCCAAGGCGATGCAGAACTTCCTGCGCGTCGACGGCACGCCGAAGGTCGAGAAGGAAAAGACGACGTTCAAATCATTCGTCAAGGCACGATCGTGGAGCGGGTTGTTCGGTGATGCCTTCCGCCTCGCGCGTGCCTGGCGGTGACGCCGAGGCATAGAACACCAACGACGGAGACCAAACATGTCGATCGAGCCATCCGTGCGTGTCGAGGACAAGCTGTTTTACAATCGCTACCTGGTCGATGCCGGGCGAGCCCACATCAAGGTGCGACCGCACACCAAACCGTCGCCGGAGCTCCTCAGCATGCTGAAGGCCTGCCCGGCGCGCTGCTATGAGCTCAACGACAAGGGCCAGGTCGAGATTACCGTCGATGGCTGCATCGAATGCGGGACCTGCCGGGTGATCTGCGAGGGGAGCGGCGACATCGAGTGGAGCTATCCGCGCGGTGGCTACGGCGTGCTGTTCAAGTTCGGCTGACACCGGCAGCTTCGGCTGGGCTCGAGGCAACGTCGTCGGACGTGCATGCACTCGCGAGACGGTGAGTTGAACGCAACAGACCTTGCGACTAGCTTCGCGTTGCCGGAACGCAAGGAATAGAAAATGAAGTTGAGCGCACGCAATATTCTTCCCGGAAAAGTCATCGCCGTCACCAAGGGAACGACGACGGCCCATGTGAAGATCGAGCTCGCGCCGGGGCTGGTGGTGTTTTCGGCGATCACCAACGAGGCGGTGGACGATCTGGCGCTGAAGGTCGGAGACACCGTCTCCGCCGTGATCAAGTCATCCGACGTGATGATCGGCAAGTAAGATCGCAAGGAGGTCAGGCCGCTCTGCGCGCCCGCTTCATGCGCGATGACAGGTCTCGCCACCAGCCTTCGATTGCGCCTCGTTCGCACAGCAGGCTGGTGCCGATGTCGCCGGTAAAGCTACGCCACGCCTCCAGGCATTTTTCCGGGACCGCCGTCAGCACGGGGATGCCGGCAGCGATAGCGTCGGCCAGCTCGTCGCGCAGGCCTTCGCCGGCGGCCTCCTGCTTGGAGAATTTGTTGATGACGATGAGGTCGACATCCGCCGCGATCGCGCGTGTCACGGCCACCGCGGCCTCGGCGAGACCCGCGGCGTCGAGCTTGCAGGCCAGCGCGCCCGAGCCGAGCGGCTGGCAGATCGAGATCTCAGTGCCGGTCATGAGGTCGATCGCCTGCATGCCGATCTGGCAGCCGCCGCCATCCCTAACGTTGCGCTGGACCACCCCGCCGATCCGTTCGCCCGATCGCACCAGATCCTGGGCAATATCGGCGAGCAAGCTATCGATGTCGTCCTGCGGACCATAGAGGATAGCGGCAACACGGTTCGGGTCGATGTCGTTGAAATCGATCGGCATGGCGGTCATCCTGGTCGGGCCTCCTACGCTCTTTGAGCGTGGCGAGCAATCTCCGTGCCGATCGCCGCTGCCGGCCGGCGATGCTTGCAGCGGACCCGTGCTGACGACGCGGCCATGCTCCATCAGCACGAGATGGTCGGCAAAGCGCTCGATTTCGGCCATGTCGTGGCTGATATAGAACACCGGCAGTGACAGCCGCTCGTGCAGCCGTTCGAGAAATGGCAGGATCTCGCTCTTGGTGGCGCGATCGAGCGCGGCGAGTGGCTCGTCCATCAGGAGGAGTTTGGGCTGCGACAGCAGAGCGCGGCCGATCGCCACGCGTTGTCGCTCGCCGCCCGAAAGCCGGTGCGGTGCCCGGTCCAACAAGGCAGCCAGCCCGAGCAGCTCGATGACCTCGTCGAAGGCGACCTCGGCCTTCATGATCTTCGGCGCGCCGAACAGCAGGTTGCCGCGGACCGAGAGATGGGGAAACAGGCTGGCCTCCTGGAATACGTAGCCGATCGGGCGCCGGTGCACCTGGCGAAAGCCGTGATGATCCTGCCAGACCTCGCCGTCCACCGCGCAGAAGCCGTCGGTCATGCGTTGCAGCCCGGCGATGCAGCGCGCGACCGTGGTCTTGCCGCAGCCTGACGGCCCGAAGATCGCGGTCACACCGGATGCGGGCACGCTGAGCGCGACATCGAGCGAGAAGCGGCCGAGCGAGCCGCGAAAGGCTGCGTTGATCCGGCCGGGTTCGGCTCTTCTCATGCCGTGGCCCTCGCGGCTCGCTTGTCGAGCAGCGCCATGGTCAGGATCACCGCAAAGGCGAAGATCACCATGCCACCGGCCAGGACGCTCGCCTCGCGCCAGCGCGAAGTCTCGACATAGTCGAAGAGCGCGACCGACAGCACCTTGGTCCGTCCGGGAATGTTGCCGCCGATCATCAGCACGAGGCCGAACTCGCCGACGGTGTGCGCGAAGCCGAGCACGGCGCCGGTCATGAAGCCGGGCCGTGCCAGCGGCACGGCGACGGTCCAGAACGTGCGCGAGGGCGAGGCGCGCAAGGTGGCGGCCACCTCGAGCGGTCGCTCCCCGATCGCGGCGAAAGCGTTGCGGATCGGCTGCACCACGAAGGGCATGGAATACACCACCGAGCCGATGACAAGGCCTTCGAAGGTGAAGGCGAGCGTACGTCCGCTCCACAGCCGCGCGATCCATCCGCCAGGCCCGCCGGGACCGAGCAGCACGAGCAGATAGAAGCCGAGCACGGTCGGCGGCAGCACCAGCGGCAGCGCGACCACGCTCGCGACGATCTCGGTCCACCAGCCCCTGGCGTGCGCCAGCCACCAGGCCAACGGCGTTGCCAGCACCAGCACGATCGCGGTCGAGATTGCGGCGAGCTCGATCGTGAGCAACACCGACTGGCGGATTTCGATCGTCCAGATCTCCATGCGCGTCAGCTCTGTCCGTCCAGCGCGTAGCCGTATTTCTCGATGACGGCGCGCGCCTCGGGTCCCCTGAGGAAGGCGATGAACGCGACGGCGGCCTCGTTTCCGGCGCCGGTCTTCAGCAGGACTGCGTCCTGGCGGATCGGGTTATAGAGCGATTGCGGCACCACCCAGCGTGAACCGGCCTCGCTGCCGGTCAGTTGCGACAGCGCGACGAAACCGACTTCGGCATTCCCGGTTTCGACGAACTGATAGGCCTGGGTGATGGTCGCGCCCTCCACCAGCTTCGGCTTCAGGGTATCGTACAGATGCAGCGACTTCATGGTTTCCACGGCGGCGAGCCCGTAGGGCGCGGCGGCCGGGTTGCAGATCGAGAGTTTTGCAAAGGACGCAGCCTCCAACGTCTCTTCGCCGGTCACGACTCCCGGTGACTTGCTCCACAGCACGAGCTTGCCAATCGCGTAGGTGAAGCGGCTGCCCTCGACCGCGAGGCCGTCCTCGACCAGCTTCTTCGGCCGCGATTCATCGGCGGACAGGAAAACCTGGAACGGCGCGCCCTGCGTGATCTGGGTGTAGAACTGACCGCTCGCGCCGAAGCTCAGCACAGCCTCGTGTCCGGTCTTCTGCTTGAAGATGGCGGCGATCTCCTTCGCGGCATCGACAAAGTTGGCGGCCACGGCGACGTTGGTCTGTGCAGCCTGCGCCTCGGCGCATGCGAGCAGCAAGCCTGTGGCGACGGCGATCTTGCGAAACAGTTTCATGATGAACTCCAGCGGACGGTAGCCGCCCCCGCGCGAGCCCGATTGCCGCGAGGCGCCGGCCGTTACGGGCTCAGCAATCGGCATGCCGGACAGGGCAGCCGGAGTTTGGTGCGCGCCTTGCAGAATTGACCGTCAAAAGCGCAACTTCCTGTCCCTTGCGGCGGAAGCGCCGACGATCCGTGTCGGGTTTGCGACAAAGCCGTCGGCAAGCCGACGCCAATGAAAGGAAGCGGGCCATGGCGACCGTTGCATCGCGTGCCGAGCTCGAGCGTCTGCTGGAAGATGATGTGCCTTACGGCGACCTCACCACCGAGGCGCTCGGGATCGGTGCGATCGATGGCGTCATGCGGTTTGTCGCGCGCGCATCGATGGTCCTGGCGCTCGTCGAGGATGCCGCCGCGATCATCGCGCTCGCCGGCTGCGAGGTTGAGCTGTTCGCGGCATCCGGCGCGACGCTGGAGCAGGGTGCGCCGATCCTCGAGGCACGCGGGCCGGCTGCCGGCCTGCTGCGGAGCTGGAAGGTCGCGCAGACCCTGATCGAAATCTGGTCGGGTGTCGCCAGCGAGACCCGCGCCATCGTCGACGCGGCGAGGGCGGTCGCGCCACAGATTCCGGTCGCCTGCACCCGCAAGAACATGCCCGGCACCAAGCGCTTTGCCGTAGCGGCGGTGAAGGCCGGCGGCGCCGTGATGCATCGGCTCGGCCTGTCCGAGACCGTGCTGGTGTTTCCCGAACACCGCGCGTTTCTCGGCGAGCTGCCTTTGTTTCAGGCGGTCGAACGATTACGCCGGGCCGCGCCAGAAAAGAAACTCGTGATTGAGGTGAAGACGGCCGATGCGGCCCTCGCCGCAGCGGTCGCCGGTTTCGACGTGATCCAGGCGGAGAGGTTTTCACCAGCCGAGGTCGCTGCGTTGGTCAAACGCGTGGCGTCGATGGCCTATACACGCGAACGCCCGATCATCGCTGCTGCCGGCGGCGTCAATGCAGCCAACGCAGCAGCCTATGCAGAGGCCGGCAGCGATGTCCTGGTGACGTCAGCGCCGTATCTGGCCAAGCCAAAGGACGTGCAGGTATGGATCGCTGCCACGGATGCTCGCCGTGGTCAAATTTTCGGTCGGACGGAGCGGCAGGCGCGTTCGACGACGATGTAGTGGAAGCCCCGCTCCCTCGACCGCGGAGAAGCGCGCCGGCGCGACGCGCGGGCCCTCCGGGATCAAGCCCGGCTGGACCCTCGCGAGCTCAAGATTGGTGACGACGTCGGCGCATGCCGCAGTTCGATCTCCGTGCCGGGATCCTTTCTAGTGCTGTGTTCGAGATAGAGTTGGCCGACAACCAACATGAGACCCGCGAAGAACAGCACCAGAGCAGCCGTCACGAGGTCGCGATAATCGTCCATCGCCAATCTACCAAGCCCGGGGGGGTGCAGCGCGATCCGCACCGCACACATCGAATTAGAACACACTGGCCCGGTTTCAAGAGGCTGCTCGAGAGGGAGACGCTGGAGCAGAGCGATATTGACCTGCTGATCCGGAAGATGCCGAAGGAAGGCCTCCGCGAGGTCCAACGGCGTGCCCCGTTCAGCGTAGAGCCACCCCGCCACATCGACGGGTTACTTGAACTCGCAACTTACAATTCTAATTCAGTGAATAGCCGAACCGAGGTTCGGCGAAGTGGACCAAGACAAGGAGACAAGCGCGCAGAGCGCTTACGTAACTTGAGGGAAACGACATGAGAAAGCTTGCTCTTGCAGTCGTCGCGGCGGCAACGCTCCTCATCGGATCGGTTGCGCCGGCATCGGCCCATTGGCGTCATCATGGCTGGGGCGGTCCGGGTATCGGTCCCGGGCTTGCTCTCGGACTGTTCGCTGGAACACTGGCGGCCGCCACCGCACCACCGGTCTATTATGGGCCGGTCTATGGCCCGCCTTACTACTATGGCCGCCCGTATCGGGTCGTCCGCTACTATCCGCCGGTTGATCCGTACTGGTACTGGTGATGAAAAGAAGGCCCGGTTTTCGCCGGGCCTGCATCGCCCGCTCTCTAGCCTCCAGGAGCCCGCTTTTTGATGCCGGGCGTTTGCGCGATCCGTGCCGAGAGAAAGTCGACCAACAAGCGCACGCGGGCGATGCCCAACCGTTCCGGTACGATCAGCATGTTCAGCGGAACGGACGGTGGCGAAAATTCGGGAAGCACCACTTCGAGCTTGTTGGCGGCGAGGAGATCCCCGACGAGCCAGAGATGTGCAGGCGCTATCCCCCGTCCGGCTACCAGGGCCTCTCTTGCTGCAAGTCCATGATCAACGCGCAAGCGACCCCCGAATGGCACCACATGGCGCCCGCCGCGCTGACCATGCAGTACCAGGAGATCGCTGCCCGCGATATTGGACATCCTGACGCCTTCGTGATCTGCCAAGTCTTGCGGCCGCGCCGGCCTGCCGCGTTCGGCTAGATAGCCGGGTGCGGCAACGAGCATCCGCCGGGATTGGCCCAGCGCCTTCAGCTTCATCGAGCTGTCACCAAGTCGCCCAAGCCGGAGAGCAATATCGACGCCCTCCTGCACGAGGTCGATTCGCTCGTCCGTAAGGCTGAGATCAACCAGGATGTCCGGATGCCGGTCCTGAAAGGCAAAAACGAAACGGCTGACGTGCAATACTCCGAACGCCGCGGTGCACGAGATGCGTACCGTACCGGCTGCCGCGCCGCGCGTGCTGCGCGCCTCCTCGCCCGCCAAATCAACCTGGCGCAGGATCTGGACGCAGTGCCGATAGTAACGCGCCCCTTCTTCGGTCATGGTCACCCGGCGCGTGGTTCTGCTCAGCAGCGGCACGCCGACCGCATCCTCCAGCTCTCGCAAATGCCGCGTCACGGTCGACTGGCCGACTCCCAGTTCGCGCGCGACCGCGGACAGGTTGCCCCGTTCGGCGACCCGGACGAAGCTGCGCATACGTTCAAGCGTGACTTCTGATTTATCCATTTTCCGGCATAATCCTATCCATTTCCGACATCTACTGCATCCCGGCTTCACGTGCCACCTGATCGACCATCACTCATCAGGAGGTGCTGTCATGAAAGTCTTGATTGTCTTCGCCCATCCGGAGCCGCGTTCGCTGAACGGCGCTCTGCTCAACGTCGCCGTCAGCGAGCTCAAGCGGCTCGGTCACGAGGTGCAGGTGTCGGATCTCTATGCCCAGGGCTGGAAATCTGAGGTCGACCGAGGCGACTTTCCGTCGCTGGGGCAAGGTGAACGGCTCAAGCCGGCCGCGGCCTCCAAGCAGGCTTTCGAGGCGGGCACGTTGACCAGCGATGTGAAAGCCGAGATCGAGAAGCTGTTATGGGCGGATGTCCTGATTCTGCAGTTTCCGCTGTGGTGGTTTTCGATGCCGGCGATTCTCAAGGGCTGGGTGGACCGGGTGTTCGCCTATGGATTTGCTTATGGGGTCGGCGAACACAGCGACGTCAGGTGGGGCGATCGCTATGGCGAGGGAACCTTGAAGGGCAAGCGCGCGATGCTGGTCGTGACCGCCGGCGGCTGGGAAGAGCACTACTCCGATCGCGGCGTCAACGGGCCGATCGACGACCTGCTCTTCCCCATCAATCACGGTATCCTCTACTATCCCGGCTATGACGTCCTCCCTCCGTTCGTGGTGTACCGGGTCGACCGGTTCGACGATTCTGGCTTTGAGCCCGTCGCCGACAGTCTGCGAGAGCGGATGCGGTCGCTCGCCACCACCTCGCCCATTCCGTATCGGCGACAAAACGGCGGCGATTACCTGATCCCGAGCATGCAGCTCCGCGCCGGGCTCGAGGCTCCCGGCACAAGCGGATTCGCACTTCACCTCGATCGCGGAAGGCATACCGTGCGGAAAATTAAGCCGCAAGCGTCGGACACGTCCCCGGCCTCACTGGGCCGCGGCAGTTTGGCTTCCGACGAATTGGCGAGCTGATACGGGGAACAACCCATTGGCTTGGTGGTTCTTTTGGCGCCGCCGGCCTGCGCGTCCTTGGGCGCCTCAGGGCCCAGCTGAGCCAGGCGACACGGCGGCTCGTACCATTTTGCTCCATGGAGGATTTGGATATGAAAGCTACCCGTATCGTCGTTTGGCAGTCGATCAGTCTCACTCACGTCGGTGGGGTCTCGCGGCCGCATATTCCCTCTGTCCGCTCGCCAGAGCTCGAGAGCGGCGATGGATTCTGAAGGAGGGCAAGTCATGTCAATCAAGTCAGCCCTTCCTGCCATCCATTCGGAAGCCGGGTTGTCCCGGTACCTGCAGGAGATCCGCAGCTTCCCGCTGCTCGATGCATCCGAGGAAGTGATGTATGCGAGGCGTCTTCGGGATTCCGGGGATCGCGAAGCTGCTTACCGTCTGGTGACGAGCCATCTCCGCTTGGCCGCGAAGATCGCGCTGAAATATCGGCGCTATGGATTGCCCGTCACCGACCTCATCTCGGAAGCCAATGTCGGATTGATGCTGGCCGTCAAGCGGTTCGACCCCGAGAGGGGATTTCGCCTGGCGACCTATGCCGCTTGGTGGATCAAGGCGTCCGTGCAGGAATTCGTCCTGAGATCGTGGTCACTCGTCAAGCTCGGCACAACTGCAGCGCAAAAAAAGCTGTTCTTCAACCTTCGAAAGTTGAAGCGACGTCTCGGTGCGCCTGAAGATGGCGAGCTTTCGCCGGAGCAGGCGAAGCAGATCTCCGAGCATCTTCAGGTCAAGGAGACTGACGTCGTCGAGATGAACCGGCGAATCCGCGGCGACTTGACGCTGAACGTTCAGCTTAGTGACGAAGAAGGCGAGCAATGGCAGGACAGGCTCATCGATGCATCCCCTGATCCTGAAACCCTGCTGATGGAGACCGGAGACCGTGAACGGCAGAAGGCCGCACTCTCGGAGGCGCTGAGTGCGCTTTCTCCGCGAGAACGCACCATCGTCGAAGCCCGCTACATGGCGGAGGAGCAAAGCACGCTCGACGATCTTGCCCATGTCTTCGGGATTTCTCGCGAGCGAATCCGCCAGATCGAGCAGCGCGCCTTGAAGCGCATCAAGACGATGCTGTCCGCACGCCTTCCGGATCTTGAGGCTGCTTCAGCGAGCGCATAGCATATTAGAAGCAGCCCACAAAACGGCGCTGGCCGGCTGCTGATCGCTGGATCAGCAGCCGGTGCAGATATCAGGCACGACGGCTTCCGCTGAGAAATCACGGTCGTTGCGGCCATCGGATCTGGTTCTTGCGGGCTTGCCCCGCGGCTGGCCGCCTTGGTTGCTGACAAACTGCTTGACGGCGGCGTCGGGGCTTCGCACCGCTCGCGACGAATCCGCTTCTTTCGCCTGCAGCGAAACCACCATCCCGAGTAGAGCGGCAAGTACCAGGAAAGTCCGCATCTGTGATTACCCTCCTTTCGAAGATGCTCCAATTTGCCGGGCAGAGTTTGCTCCGCAGCCGAGAAAACATCTCGGTTTGATCGTCTCAATTTTCAACGTGCGGCGAGCAATTCCGGATGGCCCGGGGCAGCCTCCGGTGCGAGCCGCGAGCGACAGCGACGCGGCGGCCTTCACCGCAAAAAATTTTCTTCCTTCCTCTTGAAACTGGTTCCCCCGCTCCTAGGTGCTTTTCCGCCCGGGGGCCGTTACGGACCCGGATTTTGGACATCGCTGAACCTACCCAAGGAGGATGTGCATGCATTTCCGTCCCTTGCACGATCGCGTGCTCGTGCGACGTCTCGATGCCGAAGAGAAAACCGCCGGCGGTATCATCATTCCAGACACAGCAAAGGAGAAGCCGCAGCAGGGCGAGATTGTCGCCGCTGGCCCGGGCGCGCGCAACGAACAGGGCCAGCTCGTTCAACTCGACGTCAAGCCCGGTGACCACGTCCTGTTCGCAAAGTGGTCTGGCACAGAGGTCAAGATCGACGGCGAGGAATTCCTGATCATGAAGGAAAGCGACCTTCTGGGTGTCATCGACAAGGCAGGCGCCGTCAAGAAGGCCGCATAGCGCGCTGACAGTCATAGAGGAAAGGAGAGACAAAAATGGCTGCCAAGGACGTGAAGTTCGCAACCGAGGCCCGAGAGCGCATGCTGCGGGGCGTCGACACACTGGCAAACGCGGTGAAGGTCACACTCGGTCCGAAGGGGCGCAACGTCGTCATCGAGAAATCGTTCGGTGCGCCACGCATCACCAAGGATGGCGTGACCGTCGCCAAGGAGATCGAACTGGAGGACAAGTTCGAGAACATGGGCGCGCAGATGGTGCGCGAGGTCGCGTCGAAGACCAGCGATGCCGCCGGTGACGGCACCACAACGGCGACCGTGCTTGCACAGGCCATCTTCAAGGAGGGCAGCAAATCCGTCGCCGCCGGCATGAATCCAATGGACCTGAAGCGGGGCATTGACCTGGCTGTCGACGCTGTCGTCTCCGACCTGAAATCACACGCCAAGAAAATCACCTCCAACGACGAAATCGCCCAGGTGGGCACGATCTCGGCCAATGGTGATACCGAGATTGGCCGCTTCCTGGCCGACGCCATGAACAAGGTCGGCAATGAGGGCGTGATTACCGTCGAGGAGGCCAAGAGCCTGCATACCGAGCTCGAAGTGGTCGAGGGTATGCAGTTCGATCGCGGCTACATCTCGCCTTACTTCGTCACCAACACCGAGAAGATGCGCGTCGAGCTCGAGGATCCCTACGTCCTGATCCATGAGAAGAAGCTGTCGGGCTTGCAGACCATGCTGCCGCTGCTCGAGCAGGTCGTTCAGTCCGGTCAGCCGCTCCTGATCATCGCGGAGGACATCGAAGGTGAAGCGCTTGCGACATTGGTCGTCAACAGGCTGCGCGGCGGACTGAAGGTCGCGGCCGTCAAGGCGCCGGGCTTCGGCGATCGCCGCAAGGCCATGCTGGAGGACATCGCGATCCTGACCGGCGGCAATGTCATCAGCGAGGACCTCGGCATCAAGCTGGAAAAGGTGACAGTGAAGATGCTCGGCCGCGCCAAGAAGGTGGTCATTGACAAGGACAATACCACCATCGTCGGCGGTGCGGGCGCCAAGAAGGATATCGAGGCGCGCGCCCAGCAAATCAGGCTCCAGATCGAGGAAACTACCTCCGACTATGATCGTGAAAAGCTGCAAGAGCGCCTCGCCAAGCTTGCCGGAGGCGTCGCAGTCATCCGCGTGGGCGGAGCGACGGAGGTCGAAGTCAAGGAGCGCAAGGACCGCGTCGACGATGCCATGCACGCGACGCGCGCGGCGGTGGAGGAAGGCATTCTCCCCGGAGGCGGGGTCGCCCTTCTGCGTTCGCTGAAAGCGCTCGAGGCCATCAAGACCGCGAACGCGGACCAGAAGGCCGGCATCGACATCGTTCGCCGCGCCATTCAGGTGCCGGCCCGGCAGATCGTGCAGAACGCCGGCGAGGATGGCTCACTGATTGTCGGCAAGCTTCTGGAGCACCAGAGCTACAACTGGGGCTTCAACGCGGCGACCGGCGAGTATGAGGACCTCGTAAAAGCCGGTGTGATCGATCCCGCCAAGGTGGTCCGCACCGCCTTGCAGGACGCCGCGTCGGTCGCATCGCTGCTGATCACGACCGAGGCGCTCGTGGCCGAAAAGCCGAAGAAGGCTGAACCGGCTCCGGCAGCTCCCGCGATGGACTTCTGAACAAGAGAGCCCGGCCGATCAAGGCCGGGCTCTCCCAACGAGAGGAGAAAGGATCACCTTCTGCAAACGGAGTCCGCCATGAACAAGTCTATCCGTCGTCGGCTCAGGATGAGACAGGACGCGATCCACTGGTTCATGTTCTACCTGAGCTTTGTCACCCTTGCCTGGATCTGTTTTCGAACGATTGGAGGAGTATAGATGCTGAGCCATCACCATACGTTCTCCGCCCGGACGGAGACCAGCCGCAATCTGCGGCGAGGCCTGCTCGCTCTGCTGATGGGCAGCGCAATATCCCTGACGGCCTTCGCTGCTTACGGCGTGGAAAGCCCGCGGGGAGCCGAGGCCACGCAGGGCGCCTTCGCTGGACTGCCACTGCCGCCAATTCCCTATCTCGACACGATGCCGTGGCTGAAGTGGCAGCCCGCGCCAGCAACGATGAAGATCGACACCTTGCTGCCGCCGGCCTCCGCGCCCTCAGGCATTTGGCCGCAGCCGGCGCCACGTTCCGCGGGACAGACGGCAACAAGCTGAACGTCAGAGAGCGGCCCGCGAGGGCCGCCCTCTTGGCAATGCCATGAAGAGCCAGCGACAATCATGCCGGGACCGAATTGGGCGAGGCATTCCGCGCGCGGTAGCTCCGATGCAGCCTCAAGCACAGCACTCGAGCTCGGCGTCCGCGACTTCCTCATCCGAGGCAGTCAGAAGGTGATCGGTCACTACCAGCGCCTGCTCTCAACTGCGACGAGCGAGCAAGAGCGCCAGCTCTATCTGGCCCGAATTGAGCGAGAGCAGCGAGTGATGGATGATCTCCGCCAGGTTGCTTTCCCGGATCGCTTCGCCGCATAGTCGAAAAATTAGATGCCGAACTGGAGGCAGTTGATAGCCACGATAGGCTTTGAGAACCGCGAAAGGAGGGACGACTATGACGATCGCGCCGGATTCCGACTTGGGCGGTGCCGCTCAAGGTAAGACGGCCTATCTCGAATCTCTGATCCGGCAGGATTTCGAGCGATGCCATCCCGGCGAGACTCTTGAGGACCTCAAACGGCGGGCATCGTTCTCCAGGGAGGACAGAGGATTGCTGCGAGACTGGATGGCCATTGCGGCAAGCCGCGCAGCGGCTGACCGGGCCAGGAAGAGCGACTTCAACTCTGCGGCGTAGTCCCGCGCGTCTTCGGGGCCAAGACGCGCTTTAGCCACGCTCGGCGATCAAAAATCTGGCTCTGTTCGGGATTCAGTCGAGACCGGTCCGCACCATCGCGCGAGCCAGCTCGAGTTCGCTGATCGCCTGGCGCAGCGATCGTCGGGCTCCGTCCTTATCCCCGTTCGCACAAGCCACCTTCAGTTCCTTGATGTGCTGAGCCGCGGTCTCGGCATGTGCAACAACATCCGCTGCGCCTGCAAAACTGGATTTCCGTCTGGTGTCCATGATTGGGCACGCCCCGAGCTTTGGTGGGACGGGAGCGGAGACCCGCTCCCGTCCATTCGCAGTCATTTCGAGTTGATTGCAATCCGCTTCACCTTGGACTCCGCTTGCGGCAGCTTCGGCATGGTGACCGTCAGCACGCCGTTCTTGAACGCAGCGGAGATCTTGTCCTGATCCACGTCGTCGACCGGGATGCGTCGTTCAAACCGGCCATAGTAGCGCTCGCTGAACTTGCGATCCTTGTCTTCCGTCTCGGTCTTCTTCTCTCCCTTGATCGAGAGAACGCCGTTGGCGAGTTCGACCTGGACGTCTTTCTCCTCGAGGCCCGGCAACTCCGCCGTGACCTTGACGTCCTTGTCGCTCTCGTTGACCTCGATGCTCGGCCAGTTCATCGACTGCTCGAAAAAGCTGCCGCCGAACGGTGCGACATCGAAGCCGCGGAAGACGTCGTCGAACAGGCGGTTCATCTCCCGATGCAGGGTGAGAACCGGATTGTAGGTTTCGGAGCGACGGGTGGTCAGGTCACGACCACGGCTCCAGGGGATCAGATCAGTGATAGCCATAGAGTGTCTCCTTTCCCTGTTCCAAGCGCCCGCGACGCGGCGGGGCCACGGCGCGAGCTCCAACTGCGAGCAGCCCCTGTTAGGCCGCCTGCTTGTTCTCAACTTGCTGGTATTCGCCACCTGTGCTGATCGCAATCCGGCGCGGTTTCATCGCTTCCGGAACCTGCCGCACCAGATCGATCTTGAGCATGCCGTTCTCGAACGAGGCACCTTTCACCTCCACATACTCCGCCAGATTGAACATCCGCCGGAACGGGCGCGAAGAGATGCCGCGAAAGAGATAATGGTGGCTTCCCTTCTCGGCCTTGCGGCCCTCAACGGTCAGCGTGTTCTGCTCGGCCGTAATGGAGACCTCGTCAGGTGTGAAGCCCGCAAGCGCCAGAGAGATTTGGTAGTGGTCCTCGCCGACACGTTCGATGTCGTAGGGCGGGTAGTTGTCCCCGCCGCTCCATCGGCCGGAGCCCTCCATTAGATCGAACAAGCGATCGAACCCGACGGTCGTTCGCCACAGGGGAGCAAGATCAAGCGTGGTCATAGCCATATCCTCCTTTGAGCAACATGGATAAGAGCACCCCGGACACCTGCCGGGTGCCCTCTGACCGGGCCCTGTACCAGGCGCCCGATCGTGCCGTGCAATTGCTGCGCGGCTAGCCATGAAATTAGAAGCGGGCCTTATCGTTTCAAGGCCTTCCAGGCACTTGCGAAAATTGCAGTGTCGCGCCCATGTCTTTGTCGGTCCGGCTGAACGAGCGATAAAATGATCTACGCCAAGGCGCTTTCCCGGATCGCTTCGCGATGGCAGAGCTTTGATTTAAATAGTCTCGGCGTGGTCCGTGATTTTGTCGGCAGGGAAAGACGTATCGCTGTGCTGCGGAGCTCCCTGTCATTAACATATGTTATGTCCCGAGCCTGTCCTTTGATGCGCAAGCGGTGATCCGTTAAGGCCTGAAACACCACCTGCATTTACAAGTCCTTCGTCTCTCTCCCTTAGCCTTGGGCAGGGCAGGACGATCGTTGATGGGCTTCTTGGCGCGCTTACGTGCTTCTTTCGCTATAGGCGACACGACAAATCCTCTCGGCAGTTCCGTGCTTGTCGAGCAGTTCCGCGTGCTCCGCGAGCAGGTACCGGTTCTTTATGCCGTGCTCTTGGTCAACAGTGTCAGTGTGGGGCTGGTCCTTCCGAACACCGTGTCCATCTGGCTGCGATTTGCCTTGCCGGCCGTTCTCCTGGCAGCCTGCCTGGTTCGGGTGGCCCAGTGGTTCCGGTTGAAGAACGCCGACTTGACCGCCGCCGAGTCGTACCGAGAACTCGCGAGAGTTCGCCTCGCCACGGTGGTGCTCAGCTCTGGCTTTGTGATCTGGATCCTGGCGCTGTTCATGACGGTCGAGCCCGGCCTGCGCGCGTCGGTTGCTCTGCTGCTCTTCATGGGCTGCGTCGGGACCGCCTATTGTCTTGGCAGCTTCCCGCCGGCCTCTCGTCTGGTGATGTTGATTGCCGGCGCACCGATCGCGACGCTTCTGCTGCTCTCCGGCGATGCTGTCCTGGTCTCGGTCGGGATCAATCTGCTGGCGCTGCTCGCTTTGCTCGCCAGGATGATCAACACCAATTTCCGCTCCTTCGTTAAGCTGGTCGAGACCCACGGACGATTGTCTGCGGAGGGAGATCGCGCGCGGGCCGCAGAGCAGACTGCAACCGCGTTCGCGGAGCGCTTCGACAGGGCGCTCAACAACATGTCCCAAGGCCTCTGCTTCTTTGACGATGATCAGCGCCTGATCGTCTGCAACAGGCAGTATCTCGAGGTCTATGATCTGGATCCGAAGCTGGTCCGGCCCGGCATGAAGCTGAACGACATCGTCGATCTCCGCTATTCGGTCGGCAGCGCGCCGAAGATGGCGAAAGAGGACTATCTCGTCTGGCGCAACAGCGCTCCGATCATCGCCGAAAGCTCCGATACGACCGTCGAATTGAGCAACGGCCGGATGGTGCGGATCCGGCATCGCCCCATGGAGGGAAAGGGCTGGGTCGCGACCCACGAGGACATCACCGAGCGTCATCGCACCGAGAGGGCTCTTACGGAAGCCAAGGCCGCGGCCGAGCAGGCCGAAGCAGCTGCCCGCGCCGCTCACACCCACCTGACCGAAGCCCTCGATGTAGTCCCCGAAGGGCTTGCTGTTTTCGATAAGGACGATCGCCTGGTTCTCTGGAATCGTCGATATGCCGATCTCTACGCCGCGAGCCGCGAAGCACTTGCCGTCGGGTCTCCTTTCGAGGCCATTCTTCGCACCGGCCTGGCGGCGGGGCAGTACCCGGAGGCCGCGGGGCGGAAAGAGCAGTGGCTCGCCGACCGCCTGGCCCGCCACGCATTGCCACACTACTCGCATGAGCAGCATCTGGCCGGTGACCGCTGGGTCCGGGTCGAGGAAAGGCGAACCAGTGACGGCGGCAGCATTGGAGTGCGGATCGACATCACTGACCTGAAGCGCCGCGAGGCATCCTTCCGCCTCCTCTTCGAGGAGAATCCTCTTCCGATGTGGGTGGCTGAGGCGACCACGGGGCGCCTCCTGGCTGTGAACGGCGCGATGTGCCGGCACTACGGCTATTCTCGCCAGGACCTCCTGCTGATGTACGAGCACGACCTGGAATCTCATGATCAAGAGCATGGCAAGCGGGATTGCGAGCTGCACAAGACGGCCGACGGGGAAGCGATTCAGGTTGTGATCGACTCCAGGCCGCTGCTGTATGATGGGCAACCGGCTCATGTCAGTGTGGCCTTCGACGTGACCGACAGAAATCGAGCACAGGAGCGGGTGAGCTATCTCGCATGTCATGACGCCCTCACCGAGCTGCCCAACAGGGCTGCCTTGGACGAGCAGCTCGGCACCGTTATCGAGCGCGCGGAGATTACCGACGGCGCCTTCGCCGTGCTTTGCATCGACCTCGATCATTTCAAGGAGATCAACGACCGTTTCGGTCATGCCGTCGGCGACGCCGTCCTGCGCGAAGCTTCAAGACGGCTGCAGGAGGCCGCGCAAGGGGCCTACGTGGCGCGCGTCGGCGGTGACGAATTCATCGGGATCGCCGATCAGTTGCCGCTACCAGCGACCGCCGAACTGCTCGCCACGCGCATGCGGGAACAGTTCGAGCAGCCGATCGAGGTCGATGACCATGCGCTGAAAATAGACCTTTGTGTCGGCGTCGCCCTGTATCCGAGAGATGCGGACAATGCCGTCGCGCTGTTGGCAAACGCGGATGCAGCGCTTTACCGGGCCAAGCACGAGGGCAGGGGTGCCATTCGCCTGTTCACCAGCGCCATGGACCAACAGCTGCGGAATCGCCGTGCGCTGGAGCACGATCTGCGAGGCGCTGTCGAGCGGGGGGAGCTATACCTGGAGTATCAGCCGCAGCAGGACCGCAACGGCGCGGTGCTGGGCTACGAGGCGCTGGTTCGCTGGCGGCATCCCCTGCGCGGCGTCATTCCGCCTGGAGACTTCATTCCGATCGCCGAACAGAGCGGCGCGATCGCGCAAATTGACGACTGGGTCCTGACGGAGGCTTGTCTGGAAGCGGCTTCCTGGGATCAGCCGCTACGGGTCGCGGTCAACGTCTCGGCCGCTCAGTTCCGCCGCGAAAACCTCGATCGGCAGGTCCGCCAGGCGCTGCGGCAGAGCGGGCTTTCGGCGGCTCGCCTGGAACTGGAAATCACCGAAGGCGTCCTGATCGAAGATGTTCCTCGAGCCAAGCGAACGATGGAGGCGCTCAAGGCACTCGGTGTCCTGATGGCGCTGGACGATTTCGGCACAGGATATTCTTCGCTGTCCTATCTCGAAGCGTTTCCGCTGGACCGGATCAAGATCGACAGGTCCTTCGTCGCCTCGCTCGGCCAGAGCGAGCGTTCGCTCGCGATCGTGCGAGCTGTGATCGGCCTTGCCCATGGGCTCGGAGTCCCGGTTCTCGCGGAAGGAATCGAGACGACCGCTCAGATGGCTCTCCTGGTGCAGGAAGGCTGCGACGAGATGCAGGGATATCTCATCGGTCGGCCGAGGAGCCTTCGGCCGACGAAGCAAATGAGGGATACTTCAAGTCAAGCGCATCGTCGCGCAGCCGCTGCGGAGTGAAGGTCGTTTGCTGCTTGGCTCGTAACAATCGGCCGTGAATCACGGGGCCAACGCAGCTTCGCAGGAGCAGCTCATCGCGAGCGAGGTCGGCGACGATAGCGCCATTGCAGAAACACTTTGCGGGGCTCCACGTGTCGCCGTCGAATTTCGGTCGGCGGCGCGGCAGAGGTGCGTGCGTGAGAAGTGAATACCCTGCTTGCGCACCATAGGCAAAGGCGGCGAGGACCAGTGCGCAGGCAATGAAAATTGCAGCGAGCGCTTGCGCAAGCGGGGTTGGATTCCGGGAAAACCCAATAGCGGCTGCAAGAATGCCGGCGATGGCCAGCCAAAGCGCGGTTTCTTGTCGCGCGCCGAGTCGGCTGCGGACGACATTGTCTGATGTCATTGCGCACGTGGGGAGGTGCCTCGTTCTCAAACTCGGCGGGTCCCAAGTTTGATCGCCGTGCGCGCCTCGACAACCGTGGCTATTGATTGGCGAACCATTTCGGCGATCTTGTCGGGCGTTTCAGCATACAGCTTCTCCCACAAAGAGAAGTAACCTTCAATATCAGGGTGCGCGTGATGCCGTTGTCGCTCCTCACGAAGCAGTCGCAAGGCCTGATGCGTCGACAAAAAGGCTGGATTGAGATCCAGCAACCGGTGCGAGGCCATCAGAATTCTGTCGATGAGATCCAAACTCTCCCAAACGATCTTGGCCTGCTCGTCAGCGGTCCGGATGGGCTCCAGCAGAACGCGTTCGTACTCGGCGACAATGCCTTTGTAGTCAGGCGGCATGCCCCTTGCCTTGGATAACACCCATTTTATGTTCGGGTTGGATTGTCCGCCAAGGAAAGTGAGCGCCATCATTTGGCCGCTAAGATAGGAGCGCGCAAGCAACGCGGCATTTTCCCAGTTACCTGCAACGCACGCTCCACATACGTCTCGGAATGCCGGATAGTTACCGACGAATGTCCGATATCCCAAGTAACAAAGTTTGGCGGTGTCAAACTTTCCTACGATAGCCTCCATGAGCGACCCATTTCTTATGGGAACGCCGGACAAAAGGCGATGAAGGAAATGCGACTCCCTGTAGCTCAACAAGCTCAGGGGTTGGGTGTGAGTCAGGGCGTCCAGATATCGGGCGCAGGCGTGTTCAAAACGAGCTTGCGCCTCCGCTCGTTCTATGTACTCAACATTGATAGCAAGGCGAGTGTCTGCAACGTAGTCAAAAGTCTCATGAAGAACGCCTGATCGCTTCTCGCTTATGTCGCCGCTGGAACTCCACATCCAGTCATGACGGCGCCATTCCACACGTTCAATTGCTGGACGCCTCTCTGTAACGACGTAGACGTCAACGTCTGAAAACGCATTCCCATAGCCGTCAATAAGAGACCCGCCGACCACCACGAGATCATCTGCCGCGAGGTACAGGTCGCGAAGCAGCTCATCGATGGGTAGCTGGTATCGACCATTGAGAATAAAAATCGATCCATCTTGCTTGTGCCAACTTTCATCGTTGTGGACAGGCGAAGCAAGGGTAGTGGCCTCATGAATAGACCTGGGGGTCATCAGCGATCCTCGTTATTTCGAGAAACAATCTTAGCGCCCTTGGTTTGATGAAAGCAATATTACAACTTTACATTGAAAACGTGAAATCGCTGTGTTACCTGCTTTTGGAACGACGAGCAGAAACGTCTGATTGAAGTCACGGTGAATGATGCCTGCGTCAACGGCCGGCGGGTTAAATACGCAAGACGATAACTGTATTGCTCTGATCCTGGTCGACTTCGACTCCGTGCCTTTGCCGGTTGCGAGGTTTCTAAGGGGGCAAGCTGATCGCATTCGACGCGAACGGAAGCAGGAGAGACTATCGCGCCTGCAGCACTGCGCCGGGAACTGAAGGCGTATCGAAGGGCTCAGGTTGAAGTTGGTGACGGCAAGCGAACGCTCTCTGGTGAAACCCTCCTGTCAGGACTGCCGCGATGAACATAGACGGAATGAATGTTCTATTTCTAACGTTGGATTCTTGTCGTTTTGACACGTTCCTTGAGGCTCGAACACCAACCTTCGACAAGCTAGGGAAGGTTCGTCGAGCCGGTACCCATGGGACGTACACGTTGCCCGCGCATATGAGTTTTTTCATGGGGTACCTGCCTTCAGTGAACGAGCCTCCTTATGAGCAGTTTTATACGCCGGAAGTCCGTCAACTGTGGCGTCTGGCTTCCGGCCGGCCTCGTCCTCTTGATACCGTAGGACTCACAATTCAAGCGCCGACGGTGCCCGAGGAATACGCTCGGAAAGGCTACAAGGTAATTGGGAGCGGTGGGGTTCGCTGGTTTCGACATGAGACACTTAGACATCCGTTCGGCGATTTTCGATACTACGGAGAGACCGACTCCGTATTTCACCCGCGGAAGGCTTGCGAATTTCCCCTTGCGCACTCTAAGGATCTAGCGGAGGCCGTTCAGGGCGAGAGGTTCTTTCTGTTCATCAACTGTCCAGAGACGCATGTTCCGTACGACTATGACGGCAATTCGTGCTCGAGCCGCGTTTGGAATGTGATCGATAAGTACCAGGGCATTTGGGGCTGCAAAGCCAGTGCTTCACAACGCATGATCGTTGACCGCGATGAGTTCGCTGTCCTGAAGCGCGCACAGATCGCGGCTGTCGAGAGCGTCGATAGAAAGGTGGGCGCGCTCATCGCGGATCTGCCTCGGCCAATATTCGTAGTCGTTGCCGGAGACCACGGAGAGTGCTTCGGGGAAGACGATCTTTGGGGGCACGGCTTCCCTCATCAAAAGGTAACCGAGGTTCCGCTGCTCATGGGCCTCCTAAGATGATTCAGGTGGGAGTGCACCAGATGGGCAGCGCTTCGGCAAATCCACCGTCGTTCTCTGTCGAGAAGCAAGTTATGGGAGTGACGATCGAAAACGAGATTGGAAACTTTCAGGTTGGCGCGCTCCAGGCCCAATATGGCAACGCCGTGTACACCCATCTGCTTATTTACACGGGCCTCGTCGCACCGGTGCCATTTCGTATCCAGTCGGGCTGCGAGCTGGGGACGGTCGTGGGCGACAGCGAATGCGATTGTCGGCCGCAACTTGTCAGCGCGATGAAGTACATATTTGAGAGGGGTAATGGTCTGATTGTCCACACTGGACAACACGATGGGCGGGGGCGTGGTTTGCTGAGTAAGCTCGAGGTATATCGCAGGCGGAAGGAAACAGGCGAAACGAGTGCCGTCGCCTGCCAGCGCCTCGGGATCGAACTGGACCATCGCGACTTTCGACAATTCGGCGAGATCCTCAAATACCTGAATATCGGACAGGTCGTGCTGCTATCTACGAAGCGGGAGAAGATTGAGGCGCTGCGTGATTGCGGCATTTCGATTGCCGCAACTGTTGACCTCTAGCCCGACTCTTTGCCGGGAGTGTATCTCTCCGGCTATGGTCTGCCGAAAGGGGAGTCCATCACGTGCAGCAGCAGACCAGTTCTGGGAAAAGTTCGCAGTTCGAACTGCTCGTCATGGATCGGGTCTTCTGTGTGTACTGGTCAGCGACGCTCCTCATGCAGCTTTCGACGCAGACCCAGACGCTCATCGTTGCTTGGTTCATCGCAGGACACCCTTCGGGCGTCATACTTGCTCCGCTTGTCTCTTTCACCACTAACCTGCCCTTCGCAATTTTCACGATACCTTCGGGCTGGCTTGCGGATCGATATTCCTTGAAGCTAACCCACCTCTGTGGGCAGATATTGCTTGCGATAGGTGCCGCCGTAATTGGACTAAGCTTCTTTTTCCAATCGTTAGCCGTCGTAGCACTAACGGGCATCTTTTTCTGGAATCTTGGCATTGCCGTGCGGGGGCCGGCGTACCAGGCGACCATTATTTCTCGGTTCCCTGACTCACAGACAGAAAACGTGCTTTCATTGCATGGTGTATGCGTCAACGTCGGACGGTTGGTGGGCCCCGTCCTTGCCGGATTTCTCATAGCGCAGTCACTTTATGTCAGCGTAACCTTGGTAGCGTTCGCCTCCTGTATGTTATCGATCGGTTGTATAGTGTTCATGGACTCGTCGCCTTGGAGGATGCGAGACAAGCAAGTCAAATCTCCGGAAGGATCGAGAATTCTGAGTGGCCGCTTCCTCCACGTCATTTGCATGGCTGGCCTCGCGATTTTCTCCATGAGTTCGATCTTGGCTCTCCTCCCCGTGCTCGTGAAATCGACCTATCCAGATCGGCCGGAGGTCTTGGGCTACATATCCTCGTGCTTTGGACTTGGGGCCATCGTCGGCGCACTAGCCCAAGACAAGCTCAAGGGTACTTTGGGGCAGAGCGAAATTCCGTTGTTCGGAGCCCTTTTCATCGCTTACGCACTTTCCTTGGCGACCGCGAGCCATTGGATTCTATGGATCCCCTTTGCCGGTTTGGCAGGCTGCTCCTTCTTCATCATCATGCTACGGATGAACGCTGCTGCGCTCCAGGGCTTAGCAGTAAGCCAACGAGCGAGAGCTCTGTCCTTCTACTTCTTGTGCACCTACGGCGGCAGTGCACTCGGAGCAGCAATATGGGGACCGTTAGCATTCCTTATCGGACTGTCGAGAACGTTGATTGTCGGTGCAGGCGTCCTCGCGGTTGTGGTGGCATCCGTTTTTATCTTCAGAATGGCGAACGACGTCCGAACTGCCAGCAAGGTCACGCCCGGTTAACGCCGGCCGCAGACAAGGTTGGTCAAATGACGGGGCGGCCAGTGGCTGCCAAAACTGATGGTGTCGATGCGCAGGAATCTCGCCCACCAGGCACTCTTAGCGATTTTGGCGCGGTTTCGATGCCCAGGGCGAGTTATGGCGTACCCAGTAGGCACAAGCGACGGAGCCCATGTTAGATCCTGTCTATGTATGTGGTCCTCATGGTGCCGGGAAAACTACACTTGTTCGTAATGTCACCGCCGACGGTGTCATAGCGCAGCTCTCCCGTTTACCTTTCCCGGTGCAGGACGTCGGCCCATTCGAGCGGGCGTTCGTCCGTGCTGCAGTCTATTTCACTGAACTCTTAATCCACCGCGCAGTTTGCGGCGGCGACCCACAAACCCCGCGAATCGGGGATCGATGTGTCCTTGATACCCTTTCCTACATACGCGCGTATTCGAAGCTGCGGTGGATTTCGAATTCGCACGCGTGCGAGCTTGAGCAAAGCATACAGTCACTGTTCCAAGAGACGGCATGGCCCAAAACTGCAATTGTGCTTCTCGTTCCCCCAGCGGAGCTGGATGTTCGCCTCAAGAAGCGCGCAAATGAAGGAGCAGAGTCTCTTCGATGGCGACACGAACATCGAGACTTCTTGTTTTGCCTGTGTGAGAGCTATCGGGAAGTTATGCGAGAATTTGAGGAGCTGGATAGAACAAGAATTCTATGGCTGAGCAATGCCCACCCAAAGGTGATGGCTGAGCGAGCACGGTCGTTCATACTTGATTGTCACCTGGAACATGTCCGCACGGAGGGCAAGAGTGCAACGGATCTTTCAGGCGCTTAACGAAGCTGAATCGCTTCTAACGACAGGTCACCTTGTTTGTTCAAAGATCTCGTGGATGGGCAGCTCTCTCCACTTAGAGTCGAATTGCCGCGCGGCTGCGAAAGACATTTTCTCTTATGTTACCCCCTACTTTCACGTGGAGAACGAGCATGTCGACAAATCGAACTATGCCATCCGATTTGTGAATGAGGCCCGGGTGCCCGGCTTCAAGAGTATTGTTCAGACAGTGGAGAATTCGGGCGAGGAGCATAAGTGGTTCTTTGGCAAGACCGTGCCGATAATAAGAGCCGGCGATGAGTTTCTAGTCTCTCTTCGCGACGATCTCCTCGTCTTGGTGCAAAAGAGCGCGATTTCCATGTTTAGCGAATCTCGCTCCGAAGCGGCTACAAAGTGGGCCAAGCGCTTCATAAGGGAGTACCTTGTTTCCCGTTTGGTCGATGGCCTGCGCGTCCATGGCGGTGTAGCGCCCATCTTTGACTCTGGCGCGGTAATCATTGGGGCAAATGGCGCGGGGAAGACCTCGCTTATGTTGCATCTGCTTCATGAGTTGGGAGGCAATTTTTGCTGCAATGACCGCGCTGTGCTCGTTGAGACAGATGGCGGTGTCAGCGGCCTAGGGACACCCATACAAAGTCAGATAAGTGCTGGGTCGCTTGCGATGTTCCCGGGGCATCCTTTGGCACTAGATATGCTTGAGAGCACGCAGCGGGGCGGGATTGTCAAGTATTCGCTTTCACCGAGAGAGATGACCGCCCTAATAGGCGCCGACATAACAAGGCAAGTCACCATAGGTATGGTGATCGTTCCCAATCTGTCCGCTGCAACATCTATCCCGCCCGAGATACGTCCGATACCGCTGGAGTTCAGAACGGGCATTCTTCTCGGTGCAAGTCTGCAGAAGGATCCGGCCTTCCCGGCCGCAGCCCTCGGTTTCTCGGAAAAGCAAGTGCCGAAGCGGTTAGTAGAGCGTGTGATCGCTCTGCCATGGTACTCGATTGCGGGGCACTACGCGGACAGAACGCTGGCAAAATCTTTGGTTGATGCTGTAGGAGCTCACCGCACAGAAGGATAGTCGACGTCGAGAGCGTAGGCATGGTCTTCGCAAGTAGAAGTTTTGGGCCGTCGTCACGAGAGCCCGGTGCGACCATCAACGTCTCGGCCGCTCAGTTCCGCCGCGAAAACATCGATCGGCAGGTCCGCCAGGCGCTGCGGCAGAGCGGGCTTTCGGCGGCTCGCCTGGAACTGGAAATCACCGAAGGCGTCCTGATCGAAGATGTTCCTCGAGCCAAGCGAACGATGGAGGCGCTCAAGGCACTCGGTGTCCTGATGGCGCTGGACGATTTCGGCACAGGATATTCTTCGCTGTCCTATCTCGAAGCGTTTCCGCTGGACCGGATCAAGATCGACAGGTCCTTCGTCGCCTCGCTCGGCCAGAGCGAGCGTTCGCTCGCGATCGTGCGGGCTGTGATCGGCCTTGCCCATGGGCTCGGAGTTCCGGTTCTCGCGGAAGGAATCGAGACGAGCGCTCAGATGGCTCTCCTGGTCCAGGAAGGCTGCGACGAGATGCAGGGATATCTCATTGGTCGGCCGCGGAGCCTTCTACCGACGAAGCGAATGAGCGACGCCTCAAGTCAAGCGCATCGTCGCGCAGCCGCTGCCGAGTGAAGGTCGTTTGCTGCCTGGCTCGTAACAATCGGTCGTGAATCAAGGGGCCAACGCAGCTGCGCAGGACCAGGTCGGGACCTTTCCGATCGTGGCTGACCCTAGTCCCGCTTTTTCTCTCCACCGGCGGCCGAGATGACGGCGACGATGACGAAGCCGGTCACCAGGAGCCGGACGCCGGCGCTGACTCCAAAAGTGTTCAACATGGTCAGGAGCAGGACGAGGAAGAGCGCCGCGCCCCATAGCCCCGCGACATTGGCTTTGCCGCCGGCAACCGAGGTGCCTCCGATCACGACCACCGCGACAGAGGCGAGCAGATATTCATTGCCGATATCGACGTTCGCGCCCCGGAAATAGCCGGCCAGCAATGCCCCGTCGAGACCGCCAAGCGTGCCCGACAGCGCGTAGGTAGCAAAGCGCACCCATCCGACCCGGATTCCCGCAAGCCTTGCCGCCCGAATGTTCTGGCCGATCGCCAGCACCGATCGTCCATAAACGGTGCGCTGCAAAACAATGCCGGCGGCGACGGTGAAGACCGCCGTGAGAATGGCGAGCAAGGGAATGCCGAGGATCTGGATGTTGGTGAAATCGGCAAAGCCCGGCGGTGGCTTGATTTGCAGACCGCGCCCGTAGCTGATGTCGATCGATTGGATAATGAAGCTCGCCGAAAGCGTCGCGATGATCGGTGGGATGCTTAGAGCGCGGATCAGGAGATAGTTGACGATGCCGATGGCGAGCCCGCAGCCGAGTGCGGCGGCGAGGCCGATGGCGACCAGACGGTCATCGCCGGCCATCACGGTCATCGCCACCGCGCTGGAAAGCCCGATATTGGCCGGCAACGACAGATCGACGTTGCCGGGACCGAGCGTGATGACGAACATCTGCCCGATGCCGACCACCACGGTGAACACCGCAAGCGACAGCGCGGCGATAAGCATGCCACCGGCGCCATAGCCGCGAGTGAAGATAATCGCCGCGATCCACACCAGGGCCGCGCCGAGATAGGACCACATCCAGGGACTCGCGAACAGCCAACGCCGCGCCGCCATCATTGTTCGACCTCCCTGCGGCTGATCAACGCGCGCGCGGCGAGCACCACGATCAGAATGGCCCCGTTGGCGGCGACCTGCCAGTCCGGCGGAAGATGCATGAAGGTGAGAAGCGGGGAAGCCGCCAGCGCCAGCGTCAGCGCGCCGATCACGGCACCGATCGGGGAGACACGTCCGCCGACGAATTCGCCGCCGCCCAGGATGACGCCCGCGATCGAGAGCAGGGTGTAGCCGTTGCCGATGTTGGCGTCGCCGGACGTCGTGATGCCGATCAATGAGAGCCCCGACAGCACGCCGAACAGGCCGGCGCACGCATATAGCACGATCTTGGCCTTCAGCAGCGACCAGCCGGCGCGACCGATCGCGGTGGCGTTGCCACCAGAGCCGCGCAGGATAGCTCCATAGGATGTTCGCATCAGGCCGAAATAGCTGACCGCAGCGATGATCAGCGCGGCCAGCACCGGAAACGGAACCAGTGGCGGCTTGACGCTCATCGACGCCAACAGCCAGTCCGGCGCCCGACCGCCGGGTTTAGGCAGCAGAAGCACGGCGAGGCCTTGCCAAACGAAATTCATGCCGAGAGTCACCACGATCGAAGGCAGGTTGCGCCAATGAATCAGCGCACCGAGCGCCGCATATGCGCCGACGCAGCCGAGCAGCGTGAGGATTCCCAAGATAGGGGTGTCGCGCAGCCAGGTCGCCGTGACGCAGCCGACGAAACCCACGAAAGCACCGATCGAGAGGTCGAGGTCGTTGCCGGTAATGATGAACATCTGCGCGACCGTCGCCAGCGCGATCGGGATCGCCAGATTGAGCATGAGAGTGAAGCCGAAATAGCTGATCGCGCGCTGGTTCAGCCAGGCGATGGCAAGCAGCACCAGCGCCAGCGACAGGGCCGGCAGCAACGCGCGCAGCAGCCGCGGTGAATCCGTCTTGCCGAACGGCATGAATGCTGGCCGGGCCGCGACAGTCGACTTGGCCGTCATCTCGGGTCGGTCCCGATGAAGGAGGACTGGATCACCTTTTCCTCGGTCAGCTCATCGCGGGCGAGGTCGGCGACGATAGCGCCGTTGCGGAACACGTAGACATGGTCGCACTTCTTCAATTCGTCGGTCTCCGTCGTGTACCAGATGAAGGTCCGCCCGCCGCGCGCCTCCTCGCGGATGAGATCATAAACTTCGAGCTTGGTGCCGACATCGACGCCGCGCATCGGGTCGTCCATCAATACAATGCGCGCCTCCGACCCAAGCGCGCGCGCAAACAGCGCCTTCTGCTGGTTGCCGCCTGACAGTGACAGAATGTTGTTGTGGATGTCGGGAGTGCGGATCTTGATCCTGTCGCGCCAGAAATTGGCCAGCGTGTCTTCCCGCCGGCGCGAAATCAAGACTCCCTGGCGCAGCTTGCGCAATGAGCATATGCCGATGTTTTCCGCGATCGACCATAACGGGAAAATGCCGTCGGCTTGGCGATCGCCGGCCACCAAGGCAACCGTTGCGTTGACCGCGACGTCCGGGCGCGGGCTCGTCGCAGCCGCGAAGATCGCCAGCAGCAGATCGGTCTGCCCGTGGCCGGCAAGCCCGGCAAGGCCGATGATCTCTCCCTCGTGGGCGACCAGGTCTGTGGATCCGCCCTGCTGCCGCGGGCGCGCGCGAACATGCAGGGGCGTCTTCCCTCGTGCCAAATGGTCGCCGGCGTTCGCCTCGGTCGTCGGCGCTTCCGTGCCGCCCATGGTGGTGACCAGCCGGTTGCGGTCGAACGCCTCGGCGCGATCGGCAGCGATGGTCCGCCCGTCACGCATCACCACGATACGGTCGCTGTTTTGCAGGACCTCGCCGAGCAGGTGCGAGATGAAGATGCAGCTGATGCCATTGGCGACGGCCCGCCGCATGAAGGCGAGCAACTGCCCGGCAGTGTGACTATCGAGCGAGGAGGTCGGCTCGTCCAGAATGACGAGACGCACGGGCTCATCGGTCGCAGTGAAGGCCCGCGCCACCTCGACCATCTGACGGCGCGCAATTGGAAGATCCTGAATCAGGTCGGAGGGGCCGACGCCGTGACCGGGGAAGATCTCGTCGAGCTTGCTTGTGATCAGTGCGCCGGCCTTGCGACGCCAGTTCAGGCCGGTGAGCACCGGATGAAACACCCGCGTGTTCTCGGCCACCGTCAGGTTGGGGCAGAGCGACAGCTCCTGAAAGACGCAGCGGATGCCGAGATGCTTGGCCCGCGCCGGCGCATAGGCCTTCTGCTCGGCGCCGCCAATGACCACGCGCCCGCGATCCGCCGCGACCGTCCCCGCCAGGATATGCATCAGCGTGGATTTGCCGGCGCCATTGTGTCCGACCAGGCTGAGGCACTCGCCCCTCTGGACTGTCAGATCGACGCTATCAAGCGCACGGACGGCGCCGAAACGCTTTTCGACGCCGTCCAGTCTGACGATATCAGATGCTCCGAGGGTCATTCACTGCCTGCGCCGAGCGGCCGTCAGCCATGGCCCCATCACTTCATGTTGGCTTTGATCGCATCGATGGCGTCCTGCTGGGTGTATTCGTGGCTCGCGACACTGCCCTTCGGGATTTTAGGCAGTTCGGCTTCGAAGTCGGCCTGAGTGAAGGCGAGATAGGGCACCAGAAGATCGTGTGGAACCTTCTTGCCATCCAGCACCTGCTGGGCGACCCAGAATGCCAATGTCGATACGCCCGGCGCGATCGAGGCGGACCATGTCGTGTAACCGTCCTTGGCCTTCTGCTCCTTCCACCATTCAAGTTCGTCCTGCCGGTTGCCCATGATGATGGTCGGCCGCGGCTTGCCAGCCGCCGCGAAAGCTTGCGCGGCTCCGTAGCCGTCGCCGCCCTGGTCGACCACGCCGACGACCTCGGGCAGTGAAGGCAGTACGGTCGCAACCGCCTTTTGCGCCGTGGTCTGGTCCCAGTCGCCGGTCACCGAACCGACGATCTTGAACTCCGGATGATCCTTGACCCCCTCCAGGATGCCGTTGTGGATGGCTTCGTCAATGGAGGTGCCGGCGAGGCCACGGATTTCCAGGAGGTTTCCGCCCTTGGGCTGGAACTTGGCCATCTGCGCCACTTCCTGCTTGCCCATGTCCTTGAAATCCACAACGACACGGTAGGCGCAGGGCTCGCTGACGATACCATCGAAGGACACGACGACGATGCCGGCGTCGCAGGCCTGCTTGATGGCGCCGTTGAGCGCGTCCGGCGAAGACGCGTTGATGACGATCGCGTCGTAGCCCTGCAGGATCAGGTTCTGGATCTGCGCGGCCTGGGTCGGCACTTCCTTGTCGGCGGTGGTGAACACGTCCGCCGCGGCGACGACCTTGTCGGCCACTGCCTTCTTCGTGACGATGTCATAGCTCTTGAGCATCGCCTGGCGCCAGGAATTGCCGGCGTAGTTGTTGGAGAACGCGATCTTCTTGCCGCTGGTATCGGCCAGGGCCGATCCGGCGAGGATCGCGCTGCCGATAGCTGACATGGCCGCGAGTCGAATAGCAGGCTTCATGGTTTCTCTCCCAATTCATTGTTTGATATTCTCGAAGACGAGAGACTGCACACGAAACGTTGGCGGAAAAGCAAGTCCCGCCCGAGGTGGCGCTTCCCTGTTAGTCTCATTTTCGCCGATCCTCCGTCAAACGGTAAGTCCCCCCGCAGTGCGGCAACCATTTTGAGGCTGCCCTGAATCGGTGGCCACCCTGCCGGCCGATGTCCTCGCTCCCTGAAGGCCTGGGTCCGGACGAAACCTCCCGGCTCGGCAGGTGCCTTCGGAAAGGCAGAGCCGGACGCACAGACGATCTCTTCGTCACGGCATATGCACGCGAACTCCGGCGGCGAAGCGCAACGCGTTGCAAAGCCGCGAAATCAATCCGCTTCCGGACGAGATGCACAAGCGTCGACCATTATGACTTTGCTTCGGGTGAGTTGGCCGACATTAACTCAGGCTGATGATAGGCAACCCGGGCCTGCGCGCCTCGGCCAATTTGCTGGTATTTTTGCCGGCATCGGGAAAATAAAGTGATCGCAGCGAATTTCGCTATTCCGAACGACGGAATCGAGCGGATGGTCCGCAACAACGATGCGGCCGCCAACCCAAACGGATCTGGTCGCGCGAAGCTGGTGCCCCTGGCCGGAATCGAACCAGCACTCCTTGCGGAACTCGATTTTGAGTCGAGCGCGTCTACCAGTTCCGCCACAGGGGCCCTCGGTCGGCCCCTCCAGAGGAGAGCGTCGCGAAGCCGGCGGACTATAGCCATGGGAAAGGCGGGGTCAACCCGCGCCAAAGTGATCCCCATCGTTCTCGACAGGGGGATGGGCCGGGGTTAGAGGCTTTAAGACCAAGCCCCCAGCTGGAGAGGCCGCCGTGACGACCCAGAGTGAAGCAATATCAGCGTTTCGCCCCGCAGTCGGGGGCCATGCGCTGACCGCCTCGCTGGCCGTCACCCTGATCGCGACGGCGACGATCGCGGGGGCCTGGTTCTTCCAGCTGGTTCTGGAGATCCTGCCCTGTCCGCTCTGCCTCGAGCAGCGCTATGCCTATTATCTCGCGATCCCGCTCGGCGCGCTCACGGCGTTTGCGGCACGGAGCGGGGCGCCGCGGCCGCTGCTGCTGGCGGGGCTCGCGATTCTCGTGCTGGCAACGCTCGCCAATGCCGGCCTCGGCACCTACCATTCCGGCGTCGAATGGGGGTTCTGGAAGGGCCCGACCGATTGCTCCGGCCCGGTCGTCAATCTCGGCAGTGCCGGCGATCTGTTGTCTCGGCTCGACACCGTCAAGGTGGTGCGCTGCGACGAGGTGCAGTGGCGCTTCCTCGGCCTCTCGCTCGCCGGCTACAACGTGCTGATCTCGCTGCTGTTGGCCGCGATCGCCGCCTGGGGCTTTGTGCGGACCGCGAGGCGATAACATTTGACGCGTTTTCTTAACGCGAACCGGTATCCACTTCGCTCGAAAACGCTTTGTAGTTAGATCACGCTTGCGCCTTCGTGCTGGAAGCCGAGATAGCTCGCCGCCACCCGCTCGTTCGCAGCGATGTCGCTGGCCTTGCCGCTGAGCACGAACTCGCCGAGCTCCATCACATAGGCATGGTCGGCGATCTTGAGCGCGGCCTGCGCGTTCTGCTCGACCAGCAGCACGGAGACGCCGCTGGCCTTGAGCTCGGTGACGATGCGGAAAATGTCTGCGACGATGATCGGCGCAAGGCCAAGGCTCGGCTCATCCAGCATCAGCAGTTTCGGCTCGCCCATCAGCGCGCGCCCCATCGCCAGCATCTGCTGCTCGCCGCCGGACAAGGTGCCGGCGAGCTGCTTGCGGCGCTCCTTCAGGCGCGGAAACAGCGTGTAGATCCGTTCGATCGAGGCCTTCGCCCGGCTCTTCTCGATGCGGAAGGCGCCAAGCTCGAGATTGTCCTCGACATTCATGGTGACGAACAATTCGCGGTGCTCCGGCACGAGGCCGAGGCCCATCGCGACGCGATCCTCGATGTCGAGCCGGGCGAGGTCCTGCCCTGCAAAGGTGACGCGGCCCTTCAGCGGCAGGATGCCCATGGTCGCCGACAGCAGCGTGGTCTTGCCGGCGCCGTTGGCGCCGACGATGGTGACGATCTCGTTCGTGCCGACCTCAAGCGAGACCGAGCGCACGGCTTCGACCTTGCCGTAGGCGACATGCGCGTCGGTGACTGACAACAGCGCGCTCATGCCGCCACTCCGAGATAGGCCTTGATCACTTCGGGATTGGTCTTGATCGTGGCCGGCGTGCCTTCGGCGATCTTGGTGCCGAAGTCGAGCACCACGATACGGTCGGCCAGGTTCATCACAAAGCCCATGTCATGCTCGACCAAAAGGACGGACATGCCGCCATCGCGCAACTCGCGCAGCAGCTTGGCGAGCTGCTGCTTCTCCATGTGGCGCAGGCCCGCGGCCGGCTCGTCGAGCAGCAGCAGCATCGGGTCGACGCACAGCGCACGCGCGATCTCGACGATACGCTGCTGTCCCAGCGACAGCGAGCCTGCGAGCTGGTGCATCTGCTCGGCAAGCCCAACACGCTCGATCTGGCGGGCGGCTTCCGCCAGCAGCTTTGCTTCATCGGCGCGGTCGAGGCGCAGCATCGAAGCGAGCGGTCCCGAATGGCCGCGCAGATGCGCGCCAATGGCAACGTTCTCCAGCACGGTCATGTCGGGCACCAGCTTGACGTGCTGAAACGTCCTGCTGATGCCGAGCTTGACGATCTCCTGCGGCGGCGCGCGATCGACCTTCCTGCCGAGCACCGAGATCGAGCCCGATGTCGCCGACAGCACGCCGGTGATCAGGTTGAAGGTGGTGCTCTTGCCCGCGCCGTTGGGTCCGATCAGCGCGACGATCTCGCGGGCCTGGACGTCGAAGGACACGTTGTTGACCGCGACCACGCCGCCGAACTGTTTTCGCGCTTTTTCGACCTGGAGCAGGACGCCCGCTTCGCCTGACGCGCGGCTGCGCTGCTCCAGCTTCAGCGAGGTATCGGGCTTCTTGCCGCCGGCGCGTTCAGGCAGGAACGACACCAGCCAGGGCCAGACGCCGCCGGGGGCAAGCTGAAGCAGCGCCACCAGCATGATGCCGAACACGATGGTCTCGACCTGGCCGGAGCCGGGCAGGATCAGCGGCAGATAGCTCTGCAGCACCTCTTTCAGGATCACGACGATCGCCGCGCCCAGCACGCCGCCCCAGACATAGCCGGCGCCGCCGACCACGGCGATGAAGAGATATTCGATGCCGGCCTGCGCCCCGAACGGCGTCGGGTTCACCGCGCGCTGCAGATGGGCGTAGAGCCAGCCGGACAGGCCCGCAAGCACGGCGGCGTGGATGAAGACCAGGAGCTTGGCCCGCGGCGTGTGCACGCCAAAAGCTTCGGCTGCGACATGGCCGCGGCGGAGTGCGCGGATGGCGCGGCCGGTGCGCGAGTCCAGGAGGTTCATCGTCAGCAGAGCCGAGAGGATCACCGCGACCCAGATCGCAAAATAGATCGAGCCCGGCGAGAGCATCTTGAATGAGCCGATCGACAGCGGCGGGATCGCCGAGATGCCGTCGTTGCGCCCGAGGAATTCCAGCTTGCTGAACAGGTAGAACAGGCCGAGGCCCCAGGCCAGCGTGCCGAGCGGCAGATAATGGCCGGAGAGGCGGACCGTGACGAGGCCGAGCAGCACCGCCAGCAGGCCGCTGACCAGCAGCGACAGCGGCAAGGTCAGCCAGGGCGAGAGGCCGTACGCGGTCGTCAGCAGCGCCGTGGTGTAGGCGCCGAAGCCGACAAAGGCTGCTTGACCAAAAGAGGTCAGGCCGCCGACGCCGGTGAGCAGCACGAGGCCCATCGCGACCAGCGCGGCAAGGCCGATATTGTCGAGCAGCACGATCCAGAACGGTGGCATGCCCGGGATGAACGGGATCGCCGCCATGACACCTGCGAAGACGAGAATGGGAAGCCGGCTCTGCATCTTGGCCTCAGTCCTTCTCTTCCTCGACCGCGGGCGCGGCGAGCGAGCGCAGCAGCAGCACCGGGATCAGGAGCATGAACACGATCACCTCCTTGTAGTTGGAGGCATAGAAGGACGAGAACGCCTCGACGATGCCGACGAACAGGGCCGCGACCGCCGTCAGCGGATAGCTGACGAGGCCGCCGATGATTGCGGCGACAAAGCCCTTCAGGCCGATCAGGAAGCCGCTGTCATAATAGAGCGTCGTGATCGGCACGATCATGATGCCCGAGAGCGCGCCGATGACGGAGGCCAGCAGGAAAGCGATCTGCCCCGACAGCGTGGTGCGGATGCCGGCGAGCCGCGCCCCCAGGCGGTTGACGGCGGTGGCGCGCAGCGCCTTGCCGTAGAGCGTTAGCCCAAAGAACAGCCAGAGACCGACGATGAAGGCGATGGTGATGCCGTAGACCGTGAGGCTCTGGCCGGTGAAGCGCAGCGCGCCCGCGGTGAAGGCGCCTGACAGCACGGCCGGTCCGCGCTGGCCCTCGGCGCCGAAGAACAACAGGCCCAATCCCTGGAGCGCGAGGTGGACTCCCACGGATGCTATCAGCAGCACCAGCACCGAGGTGTGCGCCAGCGGCTGGAATGCGATGCGGTAGAGATAGAGGCCGATCATGGCGACGATCACCAGCGACAGCGCGATGCAGACCGCGACCGGCGGCTTCTGCGCCGCCAAGCTGATCGTCAGTGCCAGCACGATGGCCGGCAGCACCACATTGGCGAGGACGCTGCGCAGGATCAGCCGGCCATGCAGCGTCTTGCGGGCCACGAACAGGTCGAAGGCGCAGGCCACGATGCCCATCGCCAGCGCCAGCTTGGCGGTGCCCGGCATCTGGCCCGAAGCCAGCGAGGCATAGGTCAGCGCGCCATAGGTGACGAATTCGCCCTGGGGAATGAGAATGACGCGGGTGACGGCGAACACCAGCACCAGCGCCAGGCCGAGCAGCGCATAGATCGCGCCATTGGTGATGCCGTCCTGCAGCAGGAACAGCATGATAGTGGTGTTCAAGACCGGACGCTCCCCCTCAAGATCGAGGACCGATCTCCGCAATTGCGGTGGATGGTCCTCACACAGCCATTGAAATACGCTGACGATATTTGATATGATCCATAACAATTATCAAATATAACTTCAAGGGTGGGGGACGACCCGTCCCGAATTTAACGGGATTACGAGCACGAGGCGATGACCGTTTCCAAAACCGCTGAAAAGTCCGCCGAAAAGGCGTCGGAGGCGACCAAGGGCCGCAAGGAGGCGCCGGAGGGGCAAAGCCAGGGTCTTGCCGAAGCCCTCCAGCTCGGCGAGCTCTCCGAGCAGCTCGGCTACGTGCTGAAGCGGGCGCAGCTCAAGGTATTCGAGAACTTCCTGCGCTGCATGGCCTCGCTCCAGCTGACGCCGGCGCAATTCTCGGTGCTGCTGCTGGTCGAGAAGAATCCGGGCCGTAACCAGACCGAGATCGCCTCCACCCTCGGCATCCTCCGGCCGAACTTCGTCGCGCTGCTCGACAATCTCGAGAGCCGCGACCTCTGCGCCCGGATCCGCTCCACCAACGACCGCCGCTCGCACATCCTTGTCTTGACCGACAAGGGCAAGGCCGTGCTGACCCGTGCCAAGAAGCTCGTCGCCACCAAGCACGAGTCGCGGCTGAACGAGCTGCTTGGGCAAGCCAACCGCGAAGCCCTGCTCGGGATGCTGTCGAAGATCGCGAACGAGTTTTAAGGCGGACAATCATGTCTAGGCTGCGACCTGGCGCGGGGCCCTGATTCCCTACGCCGCAGGATGTCCTCGGATTGATGCGCTGCAAATACAAAATGATGCTTGAAACATCACTTTGTATACCTTAAGCTTGGCAAATCAATCACCCTGATTGCCACGGAGATCCTGCCCGTGATCACCGCCGCGCAGCTTCGAGCCGCCCGAGCCTTGCTCGGGATCGACCAGCGCGAACTTGCGCAGCGCAGCTCGCTGTCGCTGCCGACGATCCAGCGCATGGAGGCCTCCGAAGGGGTGATCCGCGGCAATGTCGATTCCCTTATGAAGCTTGTCGAGGCCCTGTCGGTGGCGGGCATCGAGCTGATCGCCGATGGTGCGGCGTCGAGCGCCGGAGGGCGCGGCGTGCGGCTGAAGTCCCCACCTCCGAGCGCGGGCAGCCAATAGCGATGACGACGCGCGCGCAGATCATGATCCGGGAGCGGCCATGATCGCGGTGGCGCTATGGTCAGTGGCGGTTCTGCTGGCGCTGACGCCGGCTGCAATCGCGCTGTCGATGCGTCCGCGCGGCTCGGTCGTGCTCTATGGCGCCTGCCTCGTCATCACGGCGACGCTCTGCGCCACCGCGCTCCTTCATTTGCTCGATCCCAGCCATCCGGTGTTGAGCGCGACGCTGCCGATCGGACTGCCCTGGCTCGGTGCCCATGTTCGGCTCGACGCGTTGTCTGCCTTCTTCCTCGTCATCGTCAATCTCGGCGGCGCCGCCGCAAGTCTGTTCGCACTCGGTTACTCCAAGCACGAGGATTCCCCCGGCCGCGTGCTGCCGTTCTATCCAGCCTATCTCGCCACGATGAACGTCGTCGTGCTGGCGAACGATGCCTTCAGCTTCCTGGTCGCCTGGGAATTCATGTCGCTGACCTCCTGGGCGCTGGTGGTGTCGCATCATCGGGAAGCCGAGAATGTCCGCGCCGGCTACGTCTATCTTCTGATGGCGAGTTTCGGCACGCTGGCGCTGCTGCTCGCCTTCGGCCTGCTGGCGAGCGGCGC
The DNA here is from genome assembly GCF_019455395.1 of Bradyrhizobium sp. BR 10261. Taxonomy (NCBI): domain Bacteria; kingdom Pseudomonadati; phylum Pseudomonadota; class Alphaproteobacteria; order Hyphomicrobiales; family Nitrobacteraceae; genus Bradyrhizobium; species Bradyrhizobium sp. BR 10261. The sequence continues at coordinate 201,770 of NZ_JACOFQ010000006.1, read as the reverse complement.
CGGCTACGATTTCGATGCGATCCGGGCTTCGCATCCTTCCGCTGCGTTGACCGGCATGGCGGTGATCCTCGTGCTGCTGGGCGCCGGCTCCAAGGCCGGCCTGGTGCCGCTGCACGCCTGGCTGCCGCTCGCCCATCCCGCTGCACCCAGCCATGTCTCCGGCCTCATGAGCGGCGTCATGACCAAGGTCGCCGTCTACGGCTTCGTGCGCATTGTGTTTGACCTTCTGCCCGAACCGGTGTGGTGGTGGAGCATGGTGGTGCTGCTGGTCGGCGGTCCGACGGCGACGCTGGGCGTGCTCTATGCGCTGATGCAGCGCGATATCAAGCGCGTGCTCGCCTATTCGACGATCGAGAATATCGGCATCATCTTCACCGGCCTCGGGCTGGCACTGGCTTTCAAGGCGCAAGGGCTCGACTGGGTGGCGGCGCTCGCCTTCACGGCGGCCATGCTGCACGTCTTCAATCATGCGCTGTTCAAAAGCCTGTTGTTCTTCGGCGCCGGCGCGGTGCTGGGAGCAACCGGCGAGCGCGACATGGAGAAGCTCGGCGGGCTGATCCATCGCATGCCGAAGACGGCGTTCGCGGTGCTGATCGGCTGCGTCGCGATCTCGGCGCTGCCGCCGTTCAACGGCTTCGTTTCGGAATGGCTGACCTTCCAGGCGATTTTGCTCTCACCGCAACTGCCCTCCTGGGGCCTCAAGCTGGTGATTCCGGGGGTCGGCGGTCTGCTGGCGCTCGCGGCCGCCTTTGCCGCGGCCTGCTTCGTCAAGCTTTATGGCATCAGCTTTCTCGGCCGGCCGCGTTCGGATGTCGCGGCGTCAGCGCATGAGACCGACCGCTTCTCGCTGACCGCGATGCTGCTGCTCGCGGCCCTCTGCCTCATTGCCGGCATCCTGCCCGGGCTGCTCATCGATGCGCTGGCGCCGGTGAGCAAGGCCATGGTCGGCAACGTCATGCCGCATCAGGTCGGATTGCAGTGGCTCACCATCGTGCCGATCGCGGAAAGCCGCAGCTCCTATAACGGCCTTCTGGTGTTCGTGTTCGCGGCACTCTCCGGCACGGCGGCGGCGTCGGCCATTCACCGTCTGGCCTCCGACCGCTTGCGCCGCGCACCGGCCTGGGATTGCGGCTATCCCGATCCGAACCCGGCGATCCAGTACTCGGCCTCCAGCTTCTCGCAGCCGATCCGCCGCGTGTTCGGCAGCGTCATCTTTGCCGCGCGCGAGATCGGCGAGATGCCGCCGCCGTCCTCGCCGCGCCCTGCGCGGCTTCAGGTCGAGCTGCGCGATTTGATCTGGGATGCGCTGTACGCGCCGATCGCGAAGGTCGTCTCTTTTGCGACGGACCGCATCAATATCCTGCAGTTTCTCACCATCCGCCGCTACCTGACGCTGGTCTTCGTGGCGCTGATCGTGCTGCTGTTGGTGGTGGTGCTATGAATGCGCTGCGCGACATCCTCTCCCAGGGCGCCCAGATGCTGCTGGTGCTGGGACTGGCGCCGCTGCTGACCGGGTTCGTACGCAAGGTCAAGGCGCGGCTGCTGCGCCGGCGCGGGCCGCCGCTGCTGCAGCCCTATCGCGACCTCATTCGCCTGATGCGCAAGGACGTCGTGCTCGCGGACAATGCATCCTGGCTGTTCCGCGTCATTCCCTATCTGATGTTCGCAGGAACCTGGGTCGCGGCCTCGCTGGTGCCGACTTTCGGCAACGGGTTCCTGTTCTCCTGGACCGCCGACCTCATCGCCATCATCGCGCTGCTCGGCAGCGCCCGTTTCTTCCAGGCGCTCGCCGGCATGGATGTCGGCACCGCCTTCGGCGGCATCGGCTCAAGCCGCGAGGTCATGATCGCCTCCCTCGCCGAGCCCGCGATGCTGATCACGGTGTTCTCGGTTGCGATGATCGCCGGCTCGACTCAGCTCGCCAACGTGGCCGAGTTCATGGGCTCGGACGCTGTCGGCCTGCGCGTGTCGCTTGGCATGGCATTCGTGGCATTGACCATCGTGGCGCTGGCGGAAAATGCCCGTATCCCCGTCGACAACCCCGCCACTCATCTCGAGCTCACCATGGTGCACGAGGCCATGGTGCTGGAGTATTCGGGGCGACATCTCGCGCTGGTCGATCTGTCGTCGCAGCTCAAGCTCCTTCTCTACGTATCGCTGATCGCCTGCGTGTTCCTGCCGTGGGGGATGGCGACTGCGGACGCGAGCGTTGTCAGGTTCGTCTTCGGCGCGCTGCTCTATCTCGGCAAGCTGACGGTCCTTGGCTTCCTGCTCGCCCTGTTCGAAACCGCAATCGCCAAGATGCGCGTGTTCCGGATTCCCGAGTTTCTGGGCGCGGCGCTGATGCTGGCATTGCTCGCCACCCTGTTGCGCTTCGTGTCGGGGAGCCTCTGACAGATGAGCAGCCTGCAATTCGACATCGCCCACCTGCTCGCCGGCTCCCTCGTGCTGGCGAGCTTCATGATGCTCTACCAGGACCGGCTCTATGCGTTGCTCAACGTCTACGCGCTGCATGCCGGCGTGCTGGCGCTGTCGGTGGCGTGGCAGGCCTATGTGCAGCAAGCGCCGCATCTTTATCTCACGGCGCTGATCGCGCTGGTGTTCAAGGCCATCATCATTCCGGTGGCGCTGCACCGGATCATCAAGCGGCTCGGCATCCACCGTGAGATCGAGAACGTGATCGGGATCGGGCTCACCATGATGGCCGGCATCGGCCTCGTCGCGCTGTCGATGGTGGTGATGCTGCGGGTGACGCCGGGAGCCGACGCGCTCGCGCGCGAGGACCTTGCCTTCGCGCTGTCGGTGGTGCTGCTGGGGCTCCTGGTCATGGTGACGCGGCGCAACGCCGTCAGCCAGGTCGTCGGCTTCATGTCGCTGGAGAACGGGCTGGTGTTGGCGGCGACCGGCGCCAAGGGCATGCCGCTGGTGGTCGAGATCAGCGTCGCCTTCTCGGTGCTGATCGCCTTTATCGTGATCGGCATCTTCCTGTTCCGCATCCGCGAGCGCTTTGACAGCGTGGACGTGCAGGCACTCGATCGTTTTCGTGGGGAGCGGCGATGAGCATTGACGTCCTCAGCGCCATCCTCGTGATCCCGGCCGTCTCGGCTGCGCTGCTGGCGATCTTGCCGGGCTATCGGCAAACGGCGAAGCTGAACGTGGTGGCGGCGCTCGCGACCTTCCTGACCTCGCTTTCGCTGTTCGTGGTCGAGCCGGTGTCGGGGCAGTATCTGCTGGTGGACGATCTCAACAAGGTCTTCATCGTGCTGACCACCTTCGTCAGCTTCACCACGTCGGTATTCAGCGCGAGCTATATCCAGCACGAGATCGAGACCGGGCGCCTGACGCCGGCGTTCCTGCGCTTCTATCACGCAATGTATCAGACGCTGATGTTCGCGATGAACCTCGCGCTCATCGCCAACAATATCGGCCTGATGTGGGTCGCGGTTGAAGTGGCGACGCTTACGACCGTGCTGATGGTCGGCATCTACCGCACCCACGAGGCGCTGGAAGCGGCCTGGAAATATTTCATCCTCGGCAGCGTCGGCATCGCGCTGGCGCTGTTCGGGACCATCCTGGTCTATATGGCGGCGCGCCCGGTGGTCGGCGAGGGGCTCGACGGCATGGTGTGGACGGTGCTGGTGAAGCACGCCGCACAGTTCGACCCGGCGCTGCTCAACGTCGCCTTCGTCTTCCTGCTGCTCGGCTATGGCACCAAGGTCGGCCTCGCGCCGCTGCACGCCTGGCTGCCCGACGCCCATGCGGAAGGCCCGACGCCGATCTCGGCGGTGCTCTCGGGCCTGCTGCTCAACGTCGCGCTCTACGTGCTGCTGCGCTTCAAGATGATGCTCGCGGTCAATCTCGCCGCCATCGCGCCGGGGCCGCTGATGGTGACGATGGGCCTGATCTCGGTGATCTTCGCGTCGCTGATGCTCTACCGCCGCCGCGACATCAAGCGCATGTTCGCCTACTCCTCGATCGAGCATATGGGCATCATCGTCTTCGCCTTCGGCATGGGCGGGCCGCTGGCGAATTTTGCCGGCCTGCTCCACATGACCATGCATTCGCTGACCAAGTCGGCGATCTTCTTCGCCGTCGGCCACATCGCGCAGGTCAAGGGCACGCAGAAGATCGCCGATATCGGCGGACTCACGGTGACCAATCCCGTGCTCGGCTGGGGCTTGATGCTCGGCGTCGTCGCCATCGTCGGGTTGCCGCCGCTCGGCATCTTCATGAGCGAGTTCCTGGTGGTCAGCTCGGCCTTCTCGCACGCGCCCTGGCTGACGGTCATCCTGGTGCTCGGCATCATCATCGCGCTCGGCGGCCTGTTGCTGCGCATCGGCGCCGTGATGTTCGGCGAACCCAAGGGACCCACCGCGCCGGCAGAGGCGTCCTATGTGCCGATGTTCACGCATCTCGCTTTGGTGCTGATGGCCGGCATCTATCTGCCGCCGGGGCTGGTCGCCGGCTTCCAGAACGTCGCAAAGCTCCTGGGGTAGCGATGGGCATCCTCGACAGCATCCCCCATGTTCATGCGGTGCCGTCGCACCGGCCCTGGCCGCGTGCGGTCGTGACGGAGGCGGGCTGGCAGGCGGCGATCGATCGGCTGGTCGAGGGAAGCCTCACGCTGCTCGGCTTCTGGGGCGAACGGGCGGCAGTGCATATGGCAATGCTCGACGGCGGCTCGGCAGAAATCGCGGTCATAACCTACGAATGTACGGCCGGCACGTTTCCAAGCGTCGCCAGCCGTCATCCACCTGCGCTTCGGCTGGAACGGACCATCCATGATCTGTTCGGGCTTGCTCCCCTCGCTGCGGACGATCAGCGGCCATGGCTCGATCATGATGCCTGGGGCCGATCCTATCCGCTCTCCGGCCGCAACGCATCGCGCGACCTGCAGCCATACCAGTTCCTTCCGGCCGAGGGCGAAGCGTTGCACCAGGTCGCGGTCGGTCCCGTCCATGCCGGGATCATCGAGCCCGGCCATTTCCGCTTCACCGCCAATGGCGAGCACGTGGTGCGGCTGGAGCAGTGGCTCGGCTATACCCACAAGGGCATCGAGTCCTTGATGCAGGGCGCTGACCTCGAGGCCGCGGCAAAGCTCGCCAACCGTACCTCCGGCGACAGCGCGGTCGCCTACGCCTTCGCTTTTGCACGCGCAGCGGAAGCGGCGCTCGATATCCAGGTGCCGCGGCGGGCGAATCACTTGCGGGCGCTGATGGCGGAACTGGAGCGGCTCGCCAATCATTTCGGCGATATCGGCGCGATCTGCAACGATGCGTCGTTCGCGCTGATGCATGCGCAGACGGGCATCTTGCGCGAGCGGACCCTGCGCGCTGCGGATATTGCGTTCGGCCATCGCCTGATGATGGATGTCGTCGTGCCCGGCGGTGTGGCGCGCGATATCGCGCCGGACGGTCTCCCGGCGCTGCGAACGCTGCTTGCGGAAATCAACAAGGTCTTCCCGCGCCTGATCGAGCTTTACGACAACACCGCGTCCTTGCAGGACCGCACCGTCACCACGGGCATCGTGAAGGCGGACTATGTGCGGCAGTTCGGCGCCGGGGGCTATGTCGGCCGGGCCTCGGGCCGCGATTTCGATGCACGCCGCACACTTGCCTACGCGCCCTACGATCGTCTGTCGTTCGAGGTGCCGGTGCTGGATACGGGCGACGTCAACGCGCGGGTCTGGATCCGAATCCGCGAGGTCGAGCAGAGCGTCGGATTGATCGCGCAGATCCTGGACTTGATGGAGCCGGGCGAGATCAGGACCGCACCGCTGGCGGGGCGTGGCGGATGTGAAGGTCTGGCGCTGACGGAAGCGTTCCGCGGCGACGTCCTGGCGTGGCTGCGGCTCGATGGCGAGCTGCGTGTCGAACGCTGCCACCTGCGCGATGCGTCGTGGTTCCAGTGGCCGCTGCTGGAAACCGCGATCGAGGGCAACATCATCGCCGACTTCCCGCTCTGCAACAAGTCGTTCAACTGTTCCTATTCGGGCGCGGACCTCTAAGCCATGCGCAAGACCCTGCTCGAAAGCCTCACCCATGGTTCGCTGACGGAGCCCGCGCCGGCGCCGGACGCTTCGGCGCTGGCCGAGCTCGCCGCGAAAGTCGATCGCGCCGCCCAGGCCAGGCTTGGGCGTTCTCTTGCCATTCGCGAGGTCGATGCCGGGTCCTGCAACGGCTGCGAATTGGAGATCCACGCGCTGTCCAACGCCTTCTACGACGTCGAACGTTTCGGCCTGCGCTTCGTCGCCTCGCCACGCCATGCCGACGTGCTGCTGGTCACGGGTCCCGTGACCAGGAACATGCGACAGGCACTGGAGCGGACCTACAACGCCACGCCCGATCCGAAGTGGGTCGTCGCCGTCGGCGGCTGCGCGATCGACGGCGGCATTTTCAAAGGCAGCTACGCCTGCGTCGGCGGCGTATCCGAGACCGTCCCGGTGGATCTGCACATCAAGGGCTGCCCGCCGTCGCCGACGGACCTGTTGAAGGGCCTGCTCGCGCTGCTCGAGCACGTCAGCGCCAAGCGGTAAGCCCCCACGGCGGGGCGAGCGCCCACTACGCCGCGGCGATCCGGTCCGGCATGGCGGGCCTGTCAGCGGCGAGGAAACGGCGCTCGATCTCCGCGGCGGGCAAAGGCGGGCTGAACAGATAGCCCTGCATCTCGTTGCAGCCCTCCGCCGAAATCCGCTCGCGCTGTTCGTCGGTCTCCACGCCCTCTGCCGTGGTGGTCATGCCCATGCCCTGCGCCAGTGCCGCCACCGCCCGCACGATGCTGAGCGATCCCGCATCGTTGCCGACGCCGCCGACGAAGGACCTGTCGATCTTGATCTTGTCGAACGGGAAGCATTGCAAATAGGTCAGCGACGAATAGCCGGTGCCGAAATCGTCCATGGCGATCCTGACACCCAGCGCGCGGAGCTGGTGCAGCGTCGCGAGCGCGCCATCCCGGTCCTGGATCAGCACGCTTTCCGTGATCTCGATCTCGAGTCGTCCCGGATCAAGGCCGGTGGCCGCCAGCGCGCCGACGATCACCTCGGTCAGGCTCGGCTGACGGAATTGCACGGCCGAGATGTTGACGGCGACGCGCAGATGGTTCGGCCACCGGCTCGCGGTGGCGCAGGCCTGCCGGATCACCCACTCCCCGATCGGCACGATCAAGCCGATCTCCTCCGCGAGCGGGATGAAGTCGCCGGGTGCGACCAGTCCGCGCCGCGGATGCCGCCAGCGGATCAGGGCTTCGAACCCGCTGATCTCGCGGTCGCTGGCTTTCACGATCGGCTGGTAGTGCAGCTCGAACTCGCCGGCAGCAAGGCCCTTGCGCAGATCGAGCTCCAGCGCGCGACGGTTCTGCGCCTCTTCGTCCATGGCCGGCTCGAAGAAGCGGTGCATGCCGCGACCGTTGCTTTTCGCCCGGTACAGCGCGACGTCGGCATTGTGCAGGAGTTGCTCGGGCGTCGTGCCGTCGCGCGGCGCAACGGCGATGCCGACGCTCGCGCCGGCAATGGCCTGATGTTCGTCGAGCTCGAACGGTGCGCTCAACGCGCCGACCACCTCGCGCGCCAGCACCTCTGCGTCGCCTTGGCCTGAAATCGGCGTCTGCAGGATCACGAATTCATCGCCGCCCATGCGCGCGATCGTGTCGCTGTCCCGTGCCAGCCGCCGCAGGCGGCGGCTGACCGCCTGGAGCAGGATGTCGCCGGCCTGGTGACCGAGCGTGTCGTTGACCGCCTTGAACTTGTCGAGATCGATGTGATGCACCGCGAACAGGCCGCCCTGTTCGATCGTCTGCCTGAGCCGCTGGCCGAGCAGCGCACGGTTGGCGAGGTCCGTCAGCGCGTCATGATGCGCCATATGCGCGATCTGCAGCTCCGCCTTCCTTTGCTCGGTGATGTCTTCGTGGGTTGCGACCCAGCCGAGATCCGGCATCGGACGGTGCCTGATCTTGAAGGTGCGTCCGTTCCGCAGCTCGACGATGCTGTCGGTGGCCTCGGCCGACGTGGCGACACCGGTCCGCCAGCTGGCGTATTCCTCGCGCGTCATCGCCGGCACGCTGCCGGCCTCGAAACGCATCTCGAGGATCTCCGCCAGCGGTGTGCCGGGACCGACGCGATCGGGCGGCAGGCCGTACATGTCGATATAGCGTGCATTGCAGACCCGCAGCCGATGGTCGGCGTCGAAGAAGCAGAGCCCGTGCGACATGTTGTTGATGGCGATGTCGAACTGGAAATTGCGTTCCTGGAGACGTGCACTGAGCTCCTCGCGCTCGGTGATGTCCTCGTGGGTCGCCATGCCGCCGCCGCCGGGCAGGGGGTGGATGGTGTAGGCGATGATCCGGCCGTCGTCGAATTGCTGGACGGTCTTCTCGCTGGCGATCGAGCCTTCGGTGCGGGCGCGGACATAGGCGCCGGCTTCGCCACGAATGTTAAGGCCCAGCTTGAGCCGATGCTCGATCAGGTCCTTGATCGGCGTGCCCGGACGAACCTGTTCGGGTGACAGGGCGTACATCTCGCGGTAGCGCGGATTGCAGAAAATCACCTTGCGGTCGCTGCTGAAGAGGATGATTCCAAGCCACAGATTGCTGGTGGCGCACGCCAGCAGCTCGCCGAGCACGAGCGGATCGATGCCTTCCACCTGCCTGTCACTCTCAGTCATGCGCGTTGCCCCCGAGCGCGCATTAGAGCAGGCGGTGGTGAACGAGCCCAACGATTTGCCCAAATAAGCAGCAGGTTCCTCAAACTGCGGCGAACGCGAGGTTAAGGACAGCGATTCCGGTGACCGGCGTGGCGCAGTACGGCGCGGAGTCAGAGATCCTTAACCATGGCGATCCGCGGGATCAGATGGTTTCGGCCGTCGCGGTGTCAGTCGACCAGGATCACCCTGATGTCGTTCACATTGGTCAACGTCGGTCCCGGCTGCAGCAGGTCGCCCGTCGCTTCGAAGAAGGTCGTGGCGTCGTTGTTGTCCAGATAGGCCTGCGGCTGAAGCCCTTGCGCCTTCATCTTGGCGAACGTCGCCGCATCGATCAGCGCGCCGGCGGGATCGGTGGGATGGCCGGCGCCGCCGTCGGCGCCGTCGGTGTCGCCGGCAAGCGCGGCGATGTCAGGCGTGTCCTTCAACAGCGAGGCCAGCGCCAGCGCGTATTCCTGGTTGGGGCCGCCGCGCCCCTGGCCGCGCACGGTCACCGTGAGCTCGCCGCCGGAGAGGATGGCGACACGCTTGCCTTGCGCGCGGGCTTGGAGCGCAAGCCTGGCATGATCGGCCGCGACCTCGCGGGCCTCGCCTTCGAGATCGGCGCCGAGATCGATGGTCTCGTAGCCGGCCTCCTCGGCAAGTTTCACCGCGGCGTCCAGCGATTGCTTGGGACGTGCGATCAGCTCGAACGAGGCGCGTGCGAAGGCCGCATCACCGGGCTTGGCGCTTTCGTTGGCGGGATTGTCGAGCGCGCGCGCGACGGCATCGTCGATGGCGAGCTTGTACTTCGCGACGATCGCACGCGCGTCGGCCAGCGTGGTTGTGTCCGGCACGGTCGGACCCGAGGCGATCGCGGAAGGGTCGTCATGCGGCACGTCGGAGATCGCCAGCGTCACGATTGCCGCGGCGTTCTGGCCGGCGCGTGCGAGACGTCCGCCCTTGATGCGCGACAGATGCTTGCGCACGACATTCATCTCGCCGATCGGCGCGCCCGAACGCAGCAGCGCCTTGTTGACCGCCTGCTTCTGCTCAAAGCTGATCCCGTCCACCGGCGCGATCCAGTTCGCCGAGCCGCCGCCGGTGAGCAGCACCAGCAGCAGATCGTCGGGGCCGGCCTCGCTCGCCAGCGCGAGCGTGTCGGCCGCGCCTTTCAGGCCGGCCTCGTCGGGCACGGGATGGCCGGCCTCGACCACGCGGATCCGGCGCGTCGGCACGCCGTAGCCGTGGCGCGTGGTGGCGATGCCGACGAGGCGTTCCGGCGCGAGCCCCAGCGTGTCGAGATAGTGCCGCTCCGCGGCCGCAGCCATCGCGGCGGCGCCTTTGCCGGCGGCGAGGCAGATCACGCGCCCCTTCGGTGCGGGACGCAAGTGAGGCGCCAGGATCGTGTTCGGATGGGCGGCGGCCACCGCGGCATCATAGAGCGCGCGGAGCAGGGGACGTCGGTCGGTCATGACGATGGCTTTCGGCTAACTCTTGAGCAGACTAAAGCTGTGGCGAGGACGTCGCCATGCCCCTGCCTAGCGCATCGGGCGCGAAAGGGTAAGCAGCCTTTACCATCATTCGATTGTGCAATCGCGTAATCACAAACAGCACATAGCAAAAGCCCCCTGCGATCGTCTCGCAGGGGGCCTTGCTATTGTCGCGCTTGTCGCGTCTAGCCGCCGACGTCGGCGCTGATCACGTCGCCGAACAGGTCCCACTTCTCGCCCTTGAACCGCTCCAGCTGCAGCTGGCTGATCGGGGCAAAGTCGGTCGGGGAGGTGTTGATCTGGATGCCCGGCAGCAGCACCTCGGTGCGGAAGTCCTTCAGGCTCGCGGCCTGCTTCATGACGTTCGCGCGGGTGAGATCATCTCCGCATTGCTTCAGGACCTGGACCAGGGTCTGCGCCACGCCGTAGCCGACGATGGTGCCGTGGTCGAGCTTGTCGCCTTCAGGGAAGTATTTATCCATGAAAGCGAGGAAGTCCTTCATGCCGGGGTCATTCTTCCACTGCGGGTCCGCCACGTCCTTCAGATAGTCGGCGGAGATGATGTCCTGGCCGTTCTCAAAGCCCGCGGGCTTCATCACGCTGCCGACGGAGGCCGAGACGTTGTTGAGGAAGTGCAGCGGCTTCCAGCCGATCTCGGCGTTCTTTTTGATGGCCTGGGCAGCGAATTTCGGCGTCGTGATGTTCATGAACACGTCGGCGCCGGTCGACTTCAGCTTCACGATGTGGTTGTCGATGGTCGGCTCTGAGGTCTCATAGCTCTCCTCGGCGACGATCATGTTCGCCGCCTTGGCACCCAGGCCGTCCTTCAGCCCCTTGAGATAGTCCTTGCCGTAGTCGTCGTTCTGGAACAGCACGGCGATCTTGGCGTCCGGCTTGTTCTTGAGCAGCCACTTCGCATAGATCTGCGTTTCGCTCTGATAGTTGGGCTGCCAGCCCATGGTCCATGGGAAGTTCTGCGGATCGTTCCACTTGGTGGCGCCGGTGGCGACGAACAGCTGCGGCACCTTCTTCGAGTTCATGTATTTCTGGATCGCCGAGTTCGACGGCGTGCCGAGCGAGTTGAAGATGAACAGCACCTCGTCGCTCTCGACCAGCTTGCGGGCCTGCTCGACCGCCTTCGGCGGCGAATAGGCGTCGTCGTAGGAGACGAAGTTGATCTTGCGGCCGTTGATGCCGCCTTCCTCGTTGATCTTCTTGAAATAGGCGGCTTCCGTCCGCCCGATGATGCCGTAGGCGGAGGCCGGTCCGCTGTAGGGCATGATGTTGCCGACCTTGATCTCGGTGTCGGTCGCGCCGGTATCGTATTTCTTCTGGGCCGATGCGATGGAGGTCGTGGCCGCAATGAGCGCGAGTGCCAGTGACGCGGCCGCAAGCTTGCCGGTGACAGCGGGCATTCCAATCTCCCTTTTTTCAATTTCTTGGTGTGCGCGCGCTCCTTTTCTTGTCGCCATGGTTGTTGGCGGCGCGATGCAATTCAACCCGATTTGGCCGCAAGCTTCAAGGAAAAGCCCCTGCGAGGAGGCCGCAGGGGCTGCTTCTTTAGTCGCTGTTGGCGCCGACGATGCCGTCAGCCGCCGACGTCGCCGCTGATGACGTCGCCAAATCGTTCCCAGGTCTCGCCCTTGAATCGCATCAATTGGAGCTGCGAGAGCGGCGCGAAATCGGTCGGGGACGTGTTGACCTTGATCCCCGGCAGCATCATTCCGAGTTCAAGATCCTTGATGCTCGCGGCCTGTTTCATGACATTCTCTCGGGTCAGGTCGTCCCCACACTGCTTCAGCACATGGGCCAGTGTCTGCGCGACGGTATAGCCGTAGACGACGGAGTTATCTGTCCGGTTTGCATCGGGGTAGTACTTGTCGAGGAACTCGTTCCAGGCCTTCATTCCGGCATCGTCCTTCCATTGCGGGTCGGTCGGATCCTTCAGATACGCCGACGAAATGATGCCCTGTCCGTTCTCTATTCCTGCCGGCTTCATGACGCTGCCGATTGATATCGACACGTTATTGAGGAAATGCACCGGCTTCCAGCCGATCTCCGAGTTCTTCTTGATCGCCTGTGCCGCGAATTTCGGCGTCGTGATGTTGACGAAGACGTCGGCGCCCGTCGATTTCAGCTTGACGATGTGCGAGTCGATCGTGGGTTCCGAAACTTCGTAGCTCTCCTCCTGGACGATCATCGAAGCTGCCTTGGCGCCGAGGCCATCCTTCAGTCCCTTCAGATAATCCTTGCCGTAATCGTCGTTCTGGAACAGCACGGCGATTTTGGCGTTCGGCATCTCCTTCAGGATGTACTTCGCGTAGATCTGCGTCTCGCTCTGGTAGTTCGGCTGCCAGCCCATCGTCCACGGGAAGTTCTGCGGATCGTTCCACTTCGTGGCGCCGGTGGCGACGAACAACTGCGGCACCTTCTTGCTGTTCATGTATTTCTGGATCGCCGAGTTCGGCGGCGTGCCGAGCGAGTTGAAGATGAACAGCACCTCGTCGCTCTCGACGAGCTTGCGCGCCTGCTCCACCGTCTTCGGCGGTGAGTAGGCGTCGTCATAGGAGACGAAATTGATCTTGCGGCCGTTGATGCCGCCTTCCGCGTTGATCTTGCGGAAATAGGCCTCTTCGGTCTTGCCGATCACGCCGTAGGCGGATGCAGGACCGCTATAAGCCATGATGTTGCCGATCTTGATTTCGGTGTCGGAAGCGCCGGTGTCGTATTTCTTCTGTGCTGACGCCCCGGTCGACAGGGCCGTAGAGAGCGCGAGGGCGGCCGCAAGGGCCCCCAAACGCACGTGCATTGCAGGCATCTTGATCTCCCTTGGTCGTTTCGATGTGTCGTTTGTTCTTGATTGGGAGCGCAGGTGTTGCCTCACTCCGAGTCACATTGAATACCCTTCCTGCGGCGCCAGCAAGGAGAACGCCCGGGCGAAACTGTCTCGGGCGCGATTTGATCGATACGCGCGGAATATTCCGCTCCGCAGGACTGCGGTGTTCAGGCTTTGCGCGCGAACCTTGAGTTGCGCCGGATCGTCGTCAATGACTGTAAATTGCGCCGTGCGCGAGCCGCGCGCTAATGGCCCAGCTCGCTCGAGATGACGTCGCCGAACAATTCCCAGGCCTTGCCCTTGAACCGCATCATCCGAAGCTGCTTGATCGGCGCGAAATCGTCGGGTGCGGTGTTGATCTTGATGCCGGGGAGCAGCGTGTCGGGCGCGAAGTCCTTCAGGGAAGCTGCCTGCGTCATGACGTTGTCGCGGGTGAGATTGTCGCCGCACATCTGCAGCACCTTCACCATGGTCTGCGCCGCGGCGTAGCCGAATACGATGCCGGCATCGAGCTTGTTGGCCTTCGGGTCGTATGCCGCGAGGAAGTTGTAGAACTTCTTCATGCCGTCATCGGCGTTCCATTGCGGGTCGGAGCCGTCCTTGATGTAGGTCGCCGACAGGATGCCTTGCGAGATCTCCAAGCCCGCGGGCTCGATCACGCCGCCGACGGAGGCCGAGACGTTGGAGATGATGTGGATCGGGTGCCAGTTGATCTCGGCCGCCTTCTTGATCGCCTGCGCTGCGAATTTCGGCGTGGTGATACTGACGAGGGCGTCGGCGCCTGCGGTCTTCAGCCTCACGACGTGCTCGTCGACCGCGGGCTCGGAGGTGTCGTAGGGCTCCTCCAGCACGATCATCGAGGCTTTGGCGCCGAGGCCTTGCTTCAGTCCGTTCAGATAATCCTTGCCGAAATCGTCGTTCTGGTAGAGCACGCCGATCTTCGCGTCCGGCTTTTCCTTCATGATGTATTTGGCGTAGATCTTCGCCTCGCCCGCGTAGCTCGGCTGCCAGCCCATGGTCCAGGGATATTGCTTCGGGTCGTTCCACTTCGACGCGCCGCTCGCCACGAACAATTGCGGCACCTTCTTCTCGTTCATGTATTTGCGGATGGCGCCGTTGGTGGAGGTGCCGAGCGAGCCGAAGATCAGCAGCACGTTGTCGCTTTCGACCAGCTTGCGCGCCTGCTCCACCGTCTTCGGCGGCGAATAGGCGTCGTCATACGAGATGAATTTGATCTTGCGGCCGTTGATGCCGCCCTCGGCATTGACCTTGTTGAAATAGGCCTCTTCGGTCTTGCCGATCACGGCATAGGCCGAGGCCGGGCCGCTATAGGGCATGATGTTGCCGATCTTGATCTCGGTATCGGAGGCGCCGCTGTCGTAGGATTTCTGCGCCTGCACGCGATCGCTTGTCGCAGCGCACAACGCAAATGCGGCGAAAACTACCGCAACCTGAAATCGAGCGACGGCCATTTCACTCCTTCCTCATCCGGATCGGCGCCGCATTGAACAAGATTGATATCTGACGTCAACAAAAAGCCCCCGCGATGGCTCGCGGGGGCTTTGGCAATTCGGACGACGGCGTCAGCGCATCATTCCGGAGCGACGTCGCCGTTCAGGATCTCGCCGAACTGTTCCCATTTCTCGCCCTTGAACCGCTGCATCTGCAGCTGGCTGATCGGTGCGAAGTCGTTCGGTCCGGTGTTGATCTTGACGCCGGGCAGCAGCGTATCAGGCGCAAAGTCCTTGAGGCTGGCCGCCTGCTTCATCAAATTGGCCCGGGTGAGATCGTCACCGCATTGTTCCAGCGCCTTGGCCAGCGTCTGAGCGGCGCCGTAGCCGTAGACGATGCTGGCATCGGTCTTGTCGGCGCCGGGCATGTATTTGTCGAGGAATTCGGACCACTTCTTCATGCCGGGATCGTCGTTCCAGCGCGGATCGGCGCCGTCCTTGGCATAAGCCGCCGACAGCACGCCTTGCGAGGCTTCGAAGCCGGCCGGCTTCATCACGCTGCCGACCGAGGCCGACACGTTGGTGATGATCTGCAGCGGCTTCCAGCCGAGCTCGGCGGTCTTCTTGATGGTCTGGGCGCCGAATTTCGGCGTCGTGTAGATCATGAGGACGTCGGGATTGGCGGCCTTGATCTTGACGATGTGGCCGTCGATCGACGGCTCGGAGACCTCATAGCTCTCTTCCAGGATGATGTTCGAAGCCTTGGGGCCGAAACCGTCCTTGGTGCCCTTGAGGTAGTCTTTGCCGAAATCGTCGTTCTGATAGAGGATCGCGACCTTGGCGTCGGGCTTCTCCTTCAGCAGCCATTGGGCATAAATATGGGCTTCGCTCTGGTAGGAGGGCTGCCAGCCCATGGTCCAGGGGAAGTTCTTCGGGTCGTTCCACTTGGTGGCGCCGGTGGCGACGAACAGCTGCGGGATCTTCTTGGCGTTGAGATATTTCTGGATCGCGCTGTTCGAGGGTGTGCCGAGCGGGTTGAACACGGCGAGCACCTCGTCGCTCTCGACCAGCTTGCGGACCTGCTCCACGGCCTTCGGCGGCGAATAGCCGTCGTCATAGGTGACGAAGTTGATCTTGCGGCCGTTGATGCCGCCCTTGTCGTTGATCATCTTGAAATAGGCTTCTTCGGTCTTGCCGATGATGCCGTAGGCCGAGGCCGGACCGCTATACGGCATGATGTTGCCGATCTTGATCTCGGTATCGGTCGCGCCGGTGTCGTATTTTTTCTGGGCGAGGGCGGCGGTGGAGGCGAGCGTGGCGACCGCCGTTACCAGTGCGGCGGTTCGCAGTGTTCTTGCGAAAGTCAATTGGGTCTCCTTGGTTGAAACGACGGTCTTGGTAATGGGTCAGTTCTTTCTGAGCCTGCCCGCGAATTGCTGGCCCAGGATCGCGACCTGCCTTGCGCCATGCGGCACGAGGTAGATGACGAGGAACAGCAGCACGCCGAACACGGCGCCGGAGAGGCCCTTGGAGATGCCTTCCGCGATGTTCGGCACGAAGATGATGAAGGCGGCACCGACGATCGAGCCCGGCAGCCAGCCGACGCCGCCGACGACCATGCCGAGGAACAGCTGGATCGCGAGCGTGATGGTGAAGCTGTCGGGCGCGACGAACTGCACCGCGATGGCGCTGAGGCCGCCGGCAACGCCGGTGATGCCGGCGGAGACGCCGAAGGCGAGCGTCTTGTAGAGCGCGACATTGACGCCCATGGCGGAGGCCGCGATCTCGTTGTCGCGGATCGCCATGAAGGCGCGGCCCGAGCGCGAGCGCAACAGGTTGACCGAGAAGATGTAGATCGCGAGCACGACGACCAGCGTGAAGTAATACAGCCACATGTCCTGCGACATCTTCAGCCCGAACGGCGCATCCGGCTTGGTCACGACGAGGCCCTGCACGCCGCCGGTCCACTTCTCGAGGAAGTTCAGCTTGAGCAGCTGCGGCATCGCGGTGGCGAGCGCGAAGGTCGCGAGCGCCAGATAGACGCCGGAGAGCCGCAGCGCCGGCTGGCCGAACAGGAAGCCCACCCCGAAGCAAAGCACGCCCGCAACCGGCAGACACAGGAAGTAGGGGATGTCGAACTGCTCCATCATCACGGCGGTGATGTAGGCGCCGATGCCGTAGAACGCGCTCTGGCCGAGCGAGAACTGGCCGCTTCCGCCGGTCAGGATGTTGAGCGCCAGCACCGCGAGGCCCAGATAGAGCAGCTGGGTCAGCTGGAAGATCACGAAATTCTTCGCGAACACCGGCACGACGAGGAGAAGCAGCAGCACCACCACCGAGGTGCCGGTGCCCAGCGTCATGGCCCGCTTCGGAACGGCCTCGACGGCAGGGGCTTCCGTGACGACGTCTTCGACAGCGCTCATGATCAAACTCGCTTGACGATGTGCCGGCCGAACAGACCAGCGGGTTTGACGACCAGGACGGAGATGATCAGCGCGAGCGCGATCGGGAGTTTCAGCTCGTTGCCGACGCCGGGGATGTAGGTGCCGGCGAGGTTCTCGAAGATGCCGACCAGGAAGCCGCCGACCACGGCGCCGAGCGGTGAGGTCAGGCCGCCGAGCACGGCCGCGGCGAAGCCGTAGATCAGCACGCCGCCCATCATGTTGGGCTCGAGGAACACGACCGGCGCGATCAGCATGCCGGCGATCGAGCCGATCGCGGTCGCCATGCCCCAGCCCAGCGCGATCATCCAGCTCGTGTTGATGCCGACGAGGCGCGCCGATTCAGGCACCGAGGCGGCCGCGCGCATGGCAAGGCCGATCCTGGTGTACTGGAAGAAGAAATACAGGCCGAGCAGCAGCAGCACGGTGACGCCGATCATGCCGGCCTGATGGGTCGAGATCAGCTGGCTGCCGAGGAACGGCGCGGAGCCGAACGGGGTCGGATATTGCTTGATGGTGAAGTCCCAGATCAGGCCGGCCGACGAGTTGATGATCGCGAACAGCGCGATGAAGCCGGCGACGTTGGTCAGAACAGGCGCCTTCGCCAGCGGCTTGAACAGGATGCGCTCGATCGCGATGCCGGCGACGAAGGAGAGCACCAGCGTGATCAGGAAGGCGACCCAGTAGGACAATCCCCATTGCATCAGCTGCCAGGAGATGAAGGTCGAGAACATCGCCATCTCGCCCTGCGCGAAGTTGAGATGGTCGATGGCCTGGTAGATCATGACCACCGCGAGCGCCATGCAGGCGTAGATGGCGCCCGTGGCAATCCCGGCCAGGACCTGGTTGGTAAACAGTTCCATGGTGCCGGCTCCTCAGTAGCCCAGATAGGATTTGCGGATTTCTTCGTTGTTGGCGATGTCCTTGGCATTGCCGGACATCACGATACGGCCGGTCTCGATCACATAGGCCTGGTCGGCCAGCTCGAGCGCGAGCTGGGCGTTCTGCTCGACCACCAGGATCGACACCTTGTCCTCGCGGTTGATCTTGCCGAGGATGCCGAACAGGTCGCGCACGACCAGCGGCGCAAGGCCGAAGGACGGCTCGTCCAGCAGCATCAGCCGCGGCCGCAGCATCAGCGCGCGCGCGACCGCGAGCATCTGCTGCTCGCCGCCGGAGAGCGTGCCGGCCTGCTGGGTATGGCGCTGCTTCAGCACCGGGAAGTGGGCATACATGCGCTCGATGTCGGAGACGATGCCGGCATTGTCCTTGCGGGTGATGGCCCCCAACTGGAGATTCTCCTCCACCGTCATGGTGGTGAAGGTGCCGCGGCCCTGCGGCACGTGGGCGATGCCGTAGCGCACGATGCTTTCGGTCGAGCGGTTGTTCAGCGGCTTGCCGTCGAACTCGATGCCGCCGGTGGAGCGCACCATGTTGCAGATCGCGCGCAGCGTGGTGGTCTTGCCGGCGCCGTTGGCGCCGAGCAGCGTCGTCAGCGAGCCCTCGTTGAGCGAGAAGGTGAGGCCGTGGAGCGCCTGGACCTGGCCGTAATAGGCGCGCAGGTCCTTGACGTTGAGCAGAACAGTCATTGGTCCTTGCTCCCGAGATAGGCCTTGATGACGTCGGGGTCCGCCTGCACCTGCGCAGGCGTGCCTTCCGCGAGCTTCTTGCCGAAATTCAGCGCGACGACGTGGTCGGCGATCGACATCACGAGGCCCATGTGGTGCTCGACCAGCAGCACCGTCATGTGGCGCTCGTCGCGGATCTTGCGGATGAGGTCGCCGAGGATGTAGACCTCTTCGTGGTTGAGGCCGCCGGCGGGCTCGTCGAGCAGCAGGATCTTCGGGTCTGCCGCCAGCGCCCGCGCCAGTTCGACGCGCTTCTGCGTGCCGAAGGGCAGGCCGGAGACCGTTGTGTGTGCGACGTCCTCGAGGTCGAGATAGCTGAGGATCTCGTGCACCTTCTTGTTCACGCTGCTCTCGCCGCGGCGAATCCAGGCGAGGCGCAGCGAGTCGCTGATGATGTCGGAGGAGGTGCGGGCATGGGTGCCGACGCGGACATTGTCCATCACCGACAGGTTCGGAAACAGCGCCACGTTCTGGAACGTGCGGCCGATGCCGATCTCGGCGATCCGGTGCGGCGGGCGTTTCAAAATGCTCGCGCCTTCCATCAGGATGTCGCCTGACGACGGCTGGTAGAGGCGGGACAGGCAGTTGAACAGGGTGGTCTTGCCGGCGCCGTTGGGGCCGATCAGTCCGAGGATCTGGCCCTTGTGCATGTCAAAGGACACACCGTTGAGCGCGACGATGCCGCCGAACACGACGCTGACGTCGCGAACCGCGAGCAGAGGCGATGTCCCCTGCGCGAGCTGTGCCTGCGTCATCTCGTCTCGCCCACACTGAGCAGTGGGCGAAGGGGCGACGCAAACCGCTCCCTGACATGACAAAGGCTATCTAATCCCCTCGGCCACACGCGCAACTTTTCCTCCTGATTTCAGCTTTTTGCTGTCGTCTTTTTTGGATAGCGACATCAGACCGCCAAGTGCCGCTTCGATGTTCCTTACCATCGCAAGCAGACGCGGTCCAATGTCGTTGATCAATCGTTCTTCCGTGAAGCGGAATGCCGGTGCGCCGCAATTGAATGCGTAGGGCCCGGTTCCGTCGTTGAGCTTGAGCGCAACACCGGCGGCGCCGATGTCGTCGTGCCAGTCGCCGACCGAGATCGCGAAGCCATGCTTGGCGACCATTTCGCCGGAACGCTCCAGCCCGTCGCGCATCTTCGGCCAGCGGCTGCCGTAATGCTCGCGCAGCACGCGCGACAGCTCGGCGCGCTCGTCCTCGCCCAGCGCCCAGAAATAGGCGCGGCCCATCGCAGTGGTTGCAATCGGGACGCGCGAGCCGACGTCAAGTTGAACGCCGACGGTCTCGCTGCCGCGGCTCTGTCCGAAATAGATCATGCTGTGACGGTCGCGGCCGCCGATCGCGACCGCGCCCCCCGTCGCGCGCATCACTTCCTCGCGGAACGGCTCGGACAAATGCCGAACACCGAGATTGGCGAGCGCCGCGTAACCCAGCGCCATTGCGGCGGGTGCGAGCTGATATTTCTCGAAACGGGGAACCGGCGTCAGATAGCCGAGCTTCGTCAACGTGTAGGTCAGCCGCGAAACGGTCGGCTTCGGCAGATTGGTGCGGGCGGCAATCTCCTGATTGCCAAGAAGTCCGTCGCTGGGTTGGAATGCGCGCAAGACATCAAGCCCGCGGGAAAGCGCGACGACGAAATTCCGATCGGTCGCGGTCTTCTTTCCTGTACGCTTCATCCCTGATCTGCTCTTGCGCGGAGTCGTTGACAACGTCCGTGCTTCAAAATAACCCTGCCGTCAAGATGCGGAATTAAATTCCGCACCGCGAAATCGAACAAAAGTAAATCCCACCAAGGAGGGAAACCGTGAGCGAAGTGGTCAAGCTTGAGCGTCATGACGAGGTCGGGATCGTCACGGTCAACAGCCCTCCGGTCAATGCGCTGAGTGCCGCAGTCCGCGGCGGTATCCTGGACTGCGTCAAGGCTGCGGTCGCCGATCCCGCCATCAAGGGTATCGTGCTGACCTGCGCCGGACGCACCTTCATCGCCGGCGCCGACATCACCGAATTCGGCAAGCCGCCGAAGCCGCCGGCCCTCAACGACGTGCTGTCCGCGATCGAGAATTCGCCAAAGCCCGTCGTTGCCGCGATCCACGGCACCGCGCTCGGCGGCGGCCTCGAAGTCGCGCTCGCCTGTCATTTCCGCGTCGCGGTCAAGGAAGCCAGGCTCGGCCTGCCCGAGGTCAAGCTCGGCCTCCTGCCGGGCGCCGGAGGCACCCAGCGCCTGCCGCGCGCGGTCGGTCCCGAGCTCGCGGTCAAGATGATCGTCGGCGGCGACCCCATTGGTGCGGCCGAAGCGCTCAAGGCCGGCCTGATCGAGGAGATCATCGAGGGCCCGGCCTCCGGCGGCGAAGCCTTCGTGCGAAAACTGCTGGCCGAGAAGCGGCCGCTGCGCCGCCTGCGTGACGACGATTCCAAGATCGCAGCCGCGAAGGCCGACCGCTCGATCTTCACCAACGCCGTCGCCGCGATGACCAAGAAGTCGCGCGGGCTGGAAGCGCCGTTCGCGGCAGCCGACGCCGTCGGCTATGCCATCGACCTGCCGTTCGACGAAGGCTTGAAGAAGGAGCGCGAGGGCTTCCTCAAGCTCGTCGCCAGCGACCAGTCCAAGGCGCAGCGTTACGCCTTCTTCGCCGAGCGCGAGGCCAACAAGATTGCAGGCGTACCCGAAGGCACCAAGTCGCGTCCCGTTAACCGTGTTGCGATTTTGGGCGCCGGCACCATGGGCGGCGGCATCGCGATGTCCTTTGCCAATGCCGGCGTTCCCGTCACGCTGATCGAGACCGGCGAGGAGCAGCTCAAGCGCGGCATGGGCATCATGCAGAAGAACTGGGAAGCGACCGCCGCCCGCGGCGGCATTCCGGCGGATGCGCCGGCCAAGCGCATGGCGCTGATCAACGGCGTTGTCGGGATCGAGAATGTCGGCGATGCCGACCTCGTCATCGAAGCCGTGTTCGAGACCATGGCGGTGAAGAAGGAGGTGTTCGGCAAGCTCGACCAGTACGCCAAGCCCGGCGCCGTGCTCGCCTCCAACACCTCGTACCTGAACATCGACGAGATCGCGAAGGCGACCAGGCGTCCGCAGGACGTGCTCGGCATGCACTTCTTCTCGCCCGCGAACGTCATGAAGCTGTGCGAGATCGTGCGTGCCGACAAGACCGCGCCGGATGCGCTGGTGACGGCCGTCTCGATCGCGCGCAAGATTGCAAAAGTGCCGGTCGTGGTCGGCGTCTGCGACGGCTTCGTCGGCAACCGCATGCTGGCCCAGCGCGGCAAGCAGTCCGAGAAGCTGTTGTTCGAAGGCGCCTTGCCGCAGCAGGTCGACGCCGTCGTGACCAAGTTCGGCATGCCGATGGGCCCGTTCGCGATGGGTGATCTCGCCGGCCTCGACATCGGCTGGCGCTCGCGGAAAGATCGCGGCATCAAGTCGGAGATCGCGGACGCGCTCTGCGAAGCCGGCCGCTTCGGCCAGAAGACCGGCAAGGGCTACTACAAATATGAAGCCGGCTCGCGCGCGCCGCTGCCCGATCCTGAGGTCGAGAAGCTGATCGACGAGACGCTGCTGCGTCTCGGCCGCAAGAAGCGCGTGGTCAGCGACGACGAGATCCTCGAGCGCATGATGTATCCGATGATCAACGAGGGCGCGAAGATCCTCGAAGAGGGCATCGCGGCGCGTCCCTCCGACATCGACGTGGTCTGGCTCTATGGCTATGGCTGGCCGATCTACCGCGGCGGCCCGATGTACTGGGCCGACGGCGTCGGCCTCAAGCACATCGCCGATCGTCTCTCCTACTACGCCAAGGAGACCAACGACCCGAGCCTCGAACCCGCCCCGCTGCTGAAGAAGCTCGCCGCGGAGGGCAAGACGTTCGGCTCGCTGGCCGCCGAGTCGAAAGCGGCTTGATGGGGGCTCTCTGCGCACGTCATTCTCCGTTGCGCAATTGCGCAACGTAGATGGCCCGCAGGGCCAGGCCCGGAATCCATTTCTCCTCCGAACGTGCGGCCTGATGGATTCCGGGTTCGATGCTTCGCATCGCCCCGGAATGACGGCTAGTGTGGTTTAAGGAATCCATGACCCATCCCGGCGAACAGTTTTACCCCGAGGGCGTGCATTGGGACGACACCATCGTCCAGGGCACGCTGCCTGACCTGCTCGCGACGGCCGCTGCAAATTACGGCCCACGCACCGCGCTCGAGTTTCGCGACCGTCCGATCACCTATACCGAGCTCGCGAGCAAAGCCGATCGCGCCGCGGCTGCGTTCCTCCGCGCCGGTTGCGGCAAGGGCGCGTCGGTCGCGCTGTTCCTCGGCAACACGCCGGATCATCCCGTCAATTTCTTCGGCGCGCTGAAGGCCGGCGCCCGCGTCGCGCATCTGTCGCCGCTCGACGGCGAGATCGCACTGACGCACAAGATTTCCGATTCCGGCTCGCGCCTGCTGGTGACCTCGAACCTCCAGGCCCTGCTGCCGACGGCGTTGAAATTTCTGGAAAAGGGACTGATCGACCGCCTCGTCGTCTGCGAGGACGATCATTGGGGCAAGATCGGCACGCCGCAGGCGGCGATTCCCGACGATCCGCGTATCGTCACCTTCAAGACCTTCGTCGAAGGCGCGACCGCGCCGGCAGAGTGGCCGGCGGTTGCCGTCGATGACGTCGCGCTGCTGCAATATACCGGCGGCACCACCGGCCTGCCGAAAGGCGCCATGCTGACGCACGGCAATCTCACCTCGGCGGTGTCGATCTACGACGTCTGGGGCAGGCCGGCCCGCGCCGCCCGCGGTGATGTGATCGAGCGCGTGATCTGCGTGCTGCCGCTGTTCCACATCTTTGCGCTGACAGTGGTGCTGCTGTCCTCAATCAGGCGCGGCAATCTGATCTCGCTGCACCAGCGCTTCGACGTGGAGGCCGTGATGCGCGACATCGAGGTCAAGCGCGCGACCTATTTCCCTGGCGTGCCGACCATGTGGATCGCGATCGCCGCGCTGCCTGATCTCGACAAGCGCGACTTCTCCTCGCTCGCCGCCATCGGCTCCGGCGGCGCGCCGCTGCCGGTCGAGGTCGCAAGCTTCTTCGAGCGCAAGGTCGGCAAGAAGCTGAGGAGCGGCTGGGGCATGACCGAGACCTGCTCGCCCGGCACCGGCCATCCGCCTGCAGGTCCCGACAAGCCCGGCTCGATCGGCCTCATGCTCCCCGGCATCGAGCTCGACGTGGTCTCGCTGGACGATCCGACAAAAGTGCTGCCGCCGGGCGAAGTCGGCGAGATCCGCATCAAGGGCCCGAACGTCACCAAGGGTTATTGGAACAAGCCGGCGGGGTCCGCGGAGGCCTTCATCGATGGCCGCTTCCTCACCGGCGACATCGGTTATGTCGACACCGACGGCTATTTCTTCCTGGTCGACCGCAAGAAGGACATGATCATCTCGGGCGGCTTCAACGTCTATCCGCAGATGATCGAGCAGGCGATCTACACCGTCCCGGGCGTGCACGAGGTGATCGTGCTCGGCATTCCCGATGAATACAGGGGCGAAGCCGCCAAGGCCTTCATCAAGCTCAGGCCGGACGCAAAGCCGTTCTCGCTCGACGAGCTGCGCGCGCAGCTCGCCGGCAAGGTCGGCAAGCACGAAATGCCTGCTGCGGTCGAGTTCGTCGACGATCTGCCGCGCACGCCGGTCGGAAAACTGTCGCGCCACGAATTGCGCCAGCAGCAGAAATCAGCACAATCCACCCCAGCAGGAGGTCGCTCTTGACCGACGCAGCAGGAGTGTGGCGGACAGACAGCAGTTGCCTTCGCAAAACGATGGCTGGTGGTCATGGATCCTGGCTTTCGCCAGGATGACGATGAATAAAAGCTTGGTTTCGGTCACAGGAGGATCCGATGGATCTCGCATTCACGAAGGAAGAGCAGGCGTTTCGCGAGGAAGTACGGGCATTCTTCCGCGACAACGTGCCGCCGGATACGCGGCGCAAGCTGGTGGAAGGCCGCCATCTCAGCAAGGACGAGATGGTGACGTGGTGGCGCATCCTCAACAAGAAGGGCTGGGGCGTCAGCCACTGGCCGAAGCAATATGGCGGCACGGGGTGGACCTCCGTGCAGCACTACATCTTCAATGAGGAGCTGCAGTCCTATCCGGCGCCGCAGCCGCTCGCCTTCGGCGTCAGCATGGTCGGCCCTGTCATCTACACCTTCGGCAATGAAGAGCAGAAGAAGAAGTACCTGCCGCGCATCGCCAATGTCGACGATTGGTGGTGCCAGGGCTTCTCGGAGCCCGGCTCCGGCTCCGATCTCGCTTCGCTCAAGACGAAAGCCGAGCGCCGTGGCGACAAGTGGATCATCAACGGCCAGAAGACCTGGACCACGCTGGCCCAGCATGCCGACATGATCTTCTGCCTCTGCCGCACGGATGCGTCCGCCAAGAAGCAGATGGGCATCTCGTTCATCGTGTTCTCGATGAAGTCGAAGGGCGTCACCGTGCGCCCGATCCAGACCATCGATGGCGGCCATGAGGTCAACGAGGTGTTCTTCGACGACGTCGAGGTGCCCTACGAGAACCTGATCGGCGAGGAGAACAAGGGCTGGGATTACGCAAAATTCCTGCTCGGCAATGAGCGCACCGGCATCGCCCGCGTCGGCGTCTCCAAGGAGCGCATCCGTCGCATCAGGGATCTCGCATCCAAGGTCGAATCCGGCGGCAAGCCTATCATCCAGGACGCCGCCTTCCGCGAGAAGCTCGCCGCCTGCGAGATCGAGCTGAAGGCGCTCGAGCTGACGCAGCTGCGCGTCGTCGCCGACGAAGGCAAGCACGGCAAGGGCAAGCCCAATCCGGCGTCCTCGGTGCTGAAGATCAAGGGCTCCGAGATCCAGCAGACCACCACCGAGCTGTTGATGGAAGTGATCGGCCCGTTCGCGGCTCCCTACGACGTGCACGGCGACGACGGCTCCAACGAAGCCATGGACTGGACCGCCCAGATCGCGCCGAGCTACTTCAACAACCGCAAGGTCTCGATCTACGGCGGCTCCAACGAGATCCAGCGCAACATCATCGCCAAGGCGGTGCTGGGGCTTTGAGTGCACAATGACGCTGTCGTCCCCCGCGAAGGCGGGGGACCCAGTACGCCGCGGCGGTCGTGAGTACGGCAGCGGCGGCGTTTACTGGATCCCCGCTTTCGCGGGGATGACGACTGAGGATAAGGCGACGGCAGGGAAATTCCCGCCGATTTGGAGAGAAACATGGATTTTGACCTGACCGAGGAGCAGCGGCTCCTGAAGGACAGCATCGACGGCCTGCTGACCGATTCCTACGATTTCGAGAGCCGCAAGAAATACATGAAGGAGAAGGGTGGCTGGAGCAAAGCCGTCTGGCTCAAGCTCGCCGAGCAGGGCCTGCTGGGCCTGCCCTTCAGCGAAGCCGATGGCGGCTTTGGCGGTGGCGGCGTCGAGACCATGATCGTGATGGAAGCGCTCGGCAAGGCGCTGGTGCTCGAGCCGTATCTGGCGACCGTCGTGATCGGCGGCGGCTTCCTCCGCCACGCCGGCACCGAGGCGCAGAAGGCCGCACATGTGCCCGGGATCGTCGACGGCAGCAAGACGCTGGCGTTCGCCCAGCTCGAGAAGAATTCGCGCTACGATCTGTTCGACGTCGCAACCACCGCGAAGAGGAAGGGCGACGGCTGGGTCATCGACGGCGAGAAGTTCGTCGTGCTGAACGGCGAGAACGCCGACACGCTTGTCGTCACCGCGCGCACCAGGGGCGACCGCCGCGACACCACCGGCGTCGGCGTGTTCCTGGTCCCGGCGGATGCCAAGGGCGTCACCAAGAAATCCTACCCGACCCAGGACGGCCTGCACGCCGCCGACATCACCTTCACCGGCGTCGAGGTAGGTGGCGATGCGGCGATCGGCAACCCCGAGGACTCGCTCGCCCTGATCGAGCGCGTGGTGGACGAGGCCCGCGTCGCGCTCTGCGCCGAGGCGGTCGGCCTGATGGACGAGTCGCTCAAGACCACCGTCGAATACATCAAGACGCGCAAGCAGTTCGGCGTCGCGATCGGCTCGTTCCAGTCGCTGCAGCACCGCGCCTCCGACATGTTCGTCGCCACCGAGCAGGCGCGCTCGATGTCGATGTTCGCGACCATGGCGAACGATTTCGAGAACGCCAGGGAGCGCAGCAACGCCATTGCCGCCGCCAAGGCGCAGATCGGCAAGTCGCTGAAATTCGTCGGCCAGCAGTCGATCCAGCTCCACGGCGGCATCGGCATGACCATGGAGGCGAAGATCGGCCACTACTTCAAGCGCCTCACCATGATCGAGAACACGTTTGGCGACACCGACTATCACCAGCGCCGCGTCGCGGATGCGGGCGGGTTGATCTGAGTCACACGACCACTGTCATCCCCCGCGAAGGCGGGGGATCCAGTACGCCGCGGCGGTAGTTCGTTCACACAATATCCGCCGCAGCGTACTGGATCGCCCGATCAAGTCGGGCGATGACACCGAGCAAGCGGCATCAGCGGAGCCGAACATCCCTGTTTGGCCACCATCGTTGTCGACGGCGGTGTTGCCGCGGCGGTGGTGTAGCTTTTGTCCAGCTGCAGCCGCTCATCCCAGCTTGACCTCTTGGCGGCAATCCCGTTTCTTTGGCGCGACACAATATCCCCTCAGGGAAAACGCCAAGGTAAGCTTCCATGTCTTTCGTCCTCGCCATCGACCAGGGCACCACCTCCTCGCGCGCGATCGTGTTTCGCGGCGATATTTCCATTGCGGCGAAGGCGCAAGCCGAGTTTCCGCAGCATTTTCCGGCCTCCGGCTGGGTCGAGCACGAGCCCGAGGACATCTGGACCTCGACCGTGATGGTCTGCCGCGAGGCCATCGAGCAGGCCGGCATCACGGCGAAAGACATCGCCGCGATCGGCATCACCAACCAGCGCGAGACCACCGTGGTGTGGGACCGCGCCACGGGCCAGGCCGTGCACCGGGCCATCGTCTGGCAGGACCGCCGCACCGCCGATATCTGCGCAAGGCTCAAGCACGAAGGCCGCGAGCCGCTGATCTCGCAGAAAACAGGCCTGATCATCGACCCTTATTTCTCCGGCACCAAGGTCGCCTGGATCCTCGACCATGTCCCCGGCGCCCGCGCGCGTGCCGCGCGCGGCGAGCTGATGTTCGGCACCGTCGATTGCTACCTGCTCTGGCGCCTCACCGGCGGCAAGGTGCATGCCACCGACGCCACCAACGCCTCGCGCACGCTGCTGTTCAATATCCACACCGGCCAGTGGGACGACGAGCTGTTGGAGATCATCGGCGTGCCGCGCTCGATGCTGCCGGAGGTGAAGGATTCCTCCGCGCGCTTCGGCGAGAGCACGCCGGACCTGTTCGGCGGCGCGATTGCGATCTCGGGCATCGCCGGCGACCAGCAGGCCGCCACCATTGGCCAGGCCTGCTTCCGTCCGGGCATGATGAAGTCGACCTACGGCACCGGCTGCTTCGCGCTGCTCAACACCGGCTCCACGCCCGTCGCCTCCAAGAACAAACTGCTCACCACCATCGCCTACCAGCTCGACGGCAAGCGTACCTATGCGTTGGAAGGCTCGATCTTCGTGGCAGGCTCCGCGGTGCAATGGCTGCGCGACGGCCTTGGCATCATCAAGCATGCGGCGGAGACCGGACCGCTTGCCGATCAGTCTGATTCCATGCAGAGCGTCTATCTGGTGCCGGCCTTCGTCGGCATGGGCGCGCCCTACTGGAATCCGCGCGTCCGCGGCGCGCTGTTCGGCCTCACCCGCAACACCGGCCCTGCCGAGCTGGCGCACGCCGCGCTGGAGAGCGTCTGCTACCAGACCTTCGACCTCTGGGCCGCGATGCGCGCGGACTGGCCGAGTTCGGAGGTGGCCAGCGTCGTGCTCCGCGTCGATGGCGGCATGACCGCGTCCGACTGGACCATGCAGCGTCTCGCCGATCTGCTCGATGCGCCGGTCGACCGCCCGGTGATCCAGGAGACCACCGCGCTGGGGGCCGCTTATCTCGCCGGTCTCGATGCCGGCGTCTATCCCGAGCCGACCAAGTTCGCCGACAATTGGCGTCTCGAGCACCGCTTCAAGCCGAACATGAGCGATGCCACCCGCGAGCGCAAGCTCGCCGGCTGGGCCCGCGCGGTGAAGGGCGTGCTGGCAAGCGACGAGGGCGAGGGGTAGGCGGATTCTTGGCGGGCGCGCATCCACAAACTCCGCCGTCGTCCCTGGCGAAAGCCAGGACCCATAGCCACGAATACAGAGTGTTTTGCGCGGTTGGAACGACGAGTTGCGCTTACAACATCTGCTGCGGCGTATGGGTCCTGGCCTTCGCCGGGACAACATAGAATGCTTGGCTAGCGCTCGGCCCACAGGAATCCCCCCATGATCCTCCCCGACGGCTATTCCGACGTCCCCGCCGGCAAGATCGCCGCCGTCGTCACCCATCTCGAGATGACCGCGCCTCCCCCGCGTCGCGATGATCCGCCCGGCGCATGGACCCTGCGCAAGGTCGATGCGCCCGCGCTTGCCTGGTACCGCGACCTCTACCGCCGCGTCGGCGAGGACTGGCTATGGTCCTCGCGAACGCAGATGAACGACCCCGAGCTTGCCGCGATCATCCACGCCGCAGGCATCGAGGTCTATGCACTCGTCGCCGACGGCCGCGACGAGGGCCTGCTGGAGCTGGACTTCCGTGAACCCCGTCAGTGCGAGCTGGTCTATTTTGGTGTCACGGCAAATTTGATCGGCACCGGTGCCGCCCGCTTCCTGATGAACCGCGCACTGGAGCGTGCCTGGTCGCGCGACGTGCAGCGCGTCTGGGTGCACACCTGCACCTTCGATCATCCCTCCGCCGTCGCGTTCTATCAGCGCTCCGGCTTCCGTCCGTTCCGCCGCCAGATCGAGATCGCCGATGATCCGCGGCTCGATGGCACGGTGCCGCGCGATGCGGCGAAGCACGTACCTGTTATCGAATAGATCGCGACCATATCCACACCGTCATTGCGAGCGCAGCTACCGCGCCCTCAATAATTATACCGCACGCCGAAGCTAAATCCCTGCGCGAGCAGGTTCGTCGTGTTCATCACCGGCAGTGGCCGGGTCGGGCCCGCGGGCGGGCCTGGGGGTATCAGGCTTGGATTGACGGTGGGGTCGATCAGCCCGCCGGCGCGCTGCACGCCGGTCCAGTACAGCACGTCGTAGCCGACGGTCAGGCGCCTGGCGGGCGCGATCTCGTAGCCCGCCTTGAGCGAGAGCTCCGGCACCGCGGCGAATCTGGTCTGTGAGAAATGGCCGCTGTTGCTGGCGAGTGCGAGGAAGCCGCCCGGCGTCGCCGTCGTGGTGACGCCGGCGATGGTCGAAACCGCCGAGCCCGACACGTCGGCGGTGTTGAGGTCAGCGCCGAGCGCGACCTTGCCGCGCCACTCCAGCGACCACGGACCGTTTCGCCAGTCACCGGCAAGGCCGAGATCGAGGCCGTGGAAATTGCTCGCCGCCTTGAAATTGTCCGTCGGAACGAACGTGCCGAAGACGAGGCCGGTCGCGGTGTCGGTGATCCACAGCGTGTCGGAGGCGCGCAAGTACCGATAGCCGACCAGCGCGCTGACGCGCTGTCCGCTCCACAGGGCGAACTCCTGGCGATAAAGCGCGCCGGCGCCGAGCAGGCGCGATGTCTCGTTGGCGTTGACGCTGCCGGTGGCGACGCCCGGAAAGCTTGCGATCAGCGTGTCGGGAAGTCCCGTCAGCGCGTTGCTGAAAGGCCGCGTCAGGATCGGATTGGTGCCGGTGTCGGCGGCAAAGCCAGTCCCGATATTTTCCAGCCCGAAGAACGATGCCTCGACGCCGCTTCTCCTCTGCGGTTCGAACCAATAGCCGGCGGTGACGCGTCCGCCCGAACGCCAGTCGGTGTTGACGCTGGAATTGCCGAACAGCACGGTCGTGGTCGGCTGCCCGAGCGCGCCGGCGATGCCCAGCGGCGTGCCGACCGGCGCCGTCGTCACCAGCGCCGGCAGCTTGTCTCCGGTCACGCTCCAGGCGAGATAGTCGACCTCCGCCCAGAACGGGTTGAAAGCGACGGGCTTCGCCGGCGCCTTGAGCGGCAGGTCGGCGGCGAATGCGCCGCCGTTCAGCAACATCGCCGCAAATGCCACGCCGACCGCTGCCGCCCACTGCCGATTCATCGACCTTCCCCCGGGGGTCCCCGGACTGAACCATGCGACATCTTGTTCGGCAAGGCGGAGTTCAGGCGAGGGGACGCGAATAGGTCCGGCTGTTGCCGTTGGGTATCGCCGCACTATTTTTCCGAGTCCGCGCGAAACCCACAGCGGTTGGCAAATCAGTCCGAGCAGGCTTGGAATAGCCTCCCAGTGACTTCATGGCATCGCGGCAAAGTCGGGCGCGCGGCGCGCTGGTCGACCCCACTAGGCCGCCTGCCGAGCGGAAGAGCGTTCAATTCAAAAGCATCTCGCGGCTTGCTAGTTTCCTGATCTGCCAATAGAAAAATATGATTGCGCAACTCATGCATGTAGACGGCTGCCGCGGTGGGCGATGGACAAATTCTTCGAACGGGCAATTTCAAATGTAATTCGGCACGGCGACACTGATATCTTTCCGTTTCCGATCGAGAATCACATTTTCTTCGACAAGAGAGCCCAATGTCTCGACTTGTTGCGAGAGATTCATAAAGATTTTGATGGAAATCTAAATCGGTATCCACCTGCACATGATGCTGCGCTAGCACCCGTAAACTATACGGGATTTCGATGGGCTACCCAGATGGATCCGCTCTGGAATTTGTACTTTCTAGCGCTTGTGCTTTCGATATCCGACGCAATTGAGCGCGCTCGACTTCCCGTCAGCGCAAAGCGCGTCTTTTCTTATCGATGCCGGTGGGACGACGACACGGCGGATATCTTCGACAGCGGATGCAACTGGCGCGATTTCATGGAGTGCTCACTTGAGCACACGAAGAAGTTCAAATTCGTCGTGGTCTGCGATATCTCGGAGTTCTATCCGAGATTGGGCCACCATCGATTGGAGAATGCCCTTCTCCAACTCGCGACTGTTGGTGATACCCACAGTAGGATTATGTCGTACCTAAAAAATTACTCGAATACCAATTCGTTTGGCCTTCCGGTTGGAGGTCCTGCGGCTCGTATTCTATCCGAACTAGTTCTCAATCAAATTGATCGTCTCTTAGAGATGGAAGGAATAACATTCTGTCGCTTTGCAGATGACTTTCATATCTTTTGCGATAGCGACGAGGAGGCCTACGCGCGCCTCATCTTCCTATCCGAAAAGCTCCTTCGAACCCAAGGTCTTCAACTGCAAAAATCGAAGACTAGGATCATGTCGAGTGCGGAATTTGCAGCGACAAATCCCCTAAACCCAAATGACGGAGATAGCAGCCCTAGCGGGTCACAATCGCGGGCAAAAGGTTTGATGCAGCTGTCGCTCCGATTTGATCCATACTCGCCGACCAAAAATGAGGACTACGCGATCCTGCAAGCCGAAATTGAGCGATTCGATATCCTTGGTTTGTTGCGGGAAGAACTCCTAAAGAGTCGAATACACATAGGCCTAGCGCGAAAGATCGTGGCTGCCGTCAAATATCTCGAACCAAGGGCGAGAGACGACGCCATTACGACGATGGTCGACAACGCTGAGCTACTGTACCCCATATTTTCTAGCGTTCTCACTGTAGCTCGGGCTGTGTTCGACGACCTCTCGCCAGTGGCTCAAGTGACCGTACATAAGAAGATAATTGAGCTTATAGAGAATCACTCACACGTTTTGCGCGTTGATCTCAATCTCGCTTACGCGCTTCGCGTTCTGTCGTGTAGGCATTCGCCAGAGGCGGAAGCCGTTCTAGTTCGAATTTTCAAGCTGTCGACATCTTCTTCGTTATTGCGCCGGGACATAATCTTAACAATGGCGAAATGGAAAAATTGGTATTGGCTTTCTGATTTGCGAGCCAGCTTTCAATCGCTCAGTGTAGCTGAAAGGCGAGCCTTTATCGTTGCTTCGTATTCTTTGCGGGATGAGGGTAAGCATTGGAGGCAGCATACGAGCGATCAGTTTTCTCCGTTTGAGCAACTTGTCCAGCGTTGGGCGAGCGAGAAAGCTAATCAATCTGGATGGAGTATCCCCTTGTGATATCCGCATCTACATTTTGCAAAGTTTACTCGTCGTTCTGGAAGAGCGTCGCGCCGACCACAGATATGTTTGTCCGGCGCTTGAATTTAGGGCACTACGTGCGCGAATTCCCTGGGATGGCAAGCGCTGCTGCTCCAATGCGCAGAGGGTTCATCAATGAAGTCGCTTTTGCGGCGTTTTGCCAAACCGCGAATGGCAGCGTTGGTTGGCCTCCAGGAGGACTGACGCCTGGGGAGTTGGATCGGGCTGTTTCTTATGTTCGATCGTTGCCAATTCGTCGGGAGACTCAAGGCGAGATAGTTGCGGAAGGCGGACTCACTCCCGAAGAGGTTGTCGATATTAACGAACAGCGGCGCCGCCTAGCTTGGATGTTTACGTTCAATAAGCCTGCAGGTTCTCTTCTCACCGAGCCAATCTTTCCCGGTTGCGGAATGATAGATTCCTGCAAAGGAGATCTGATCGCGTCGGATGCGCTTTATGAGGTAAAGGCGGGTGATCGACTGTTCCGATCGATAGATGTTCGTCAGCTCATCGTGTATGGTGCCCTGAATTTCATTGCTAAGCGCTTCAAAATAGAACGGCTGGGACTGTTCAATCCCAGAGTAGGAATCGGAGCGACGATATCTGCCGATGATTTATGTTTTGAAATCAGCGGGAAGCAGAGCAGCGAACTTTTCACCGAGATCGCCGCCGCCGTTTCTAGCGGCGAAATCTCGCGATAAACTTCGGGATGTGCGCGCAGCCTGATCATGCGTCGCTCCTGAAAATTATCCCTCAAACTTCACCGCCGTCGTATTCGCCCCGCAAACCAGCACCGCGATGCGCTCGCCCGGTGACGGACGATAGCGGCCGGAGAGCATCGCGGCGAACGCGGCTGCGCCGCCGGGTTCGGTGACGAGGCGCAAGGTCGACCACAGCGCGGCCTGCGCCTGCCGGATCGCATCGTCGCTGACGAGGACGACGCGCTCGACATAAGCGCGCGCGATCGGGAACATCAACTCGCCGACGCGCCGCGGCGCCAGGCTGTCGGCAGCGAGGCCGCTGGCCGGCGCGTCGACCGGGGCGCCTGCTGCGAACGCGTCATGCAGGGTCGGCGACAGCTCGGGCTCAACGGCAATGATGCGCGTCCTGCCCGCGCTCCACGCCGCGATGCCGCCGATCAGGCCGCCACCGCCGACGGCCACCAGCAGCGTGTCGATCTCGGGGGCGTCCTGCTCCAGCTCGAGGCCAACGCTGCCCTGGCCAAGCAACGTCTCAGCCTGGTCGTAGGCGTGAACGGCAAGCGCGCCGGTCCGTGCGACATGCGCTTCGCTGGCCGCCAGCGCATCGGCATAGCGATTGCCTGCGATCACGAGCTCGGCGCCATAGAATCTGATCCGTTCGGCCTTGGCGGGCGAGGTGATATCAGGAACGAAAATCGTTGCGGGAATCCCCAGCTGTTGCGCCGCATAGGCGACGGCCGCGCCGTGATTGCCGCCGGAGGCGGCGACGACACCGGCTTGCGGCACCTGCCGTAGCAGCAGATTGGCAAAGGCGCCGCGCGCCTTGAACGATCCGGAATGCTGCAGCATTTCGAGCTTGAAGGTGACGGGCGCGGCCGCAAGGCCGAATTCGGCGAGATCGGCCTGGACCAGCGGCGTGCGGCGGATATGCGGACGGATGACGGCCTCGGTCGCAGCGATCCGCTCGCGATTGATGTCTGATGGTGCTGTCATGATGCCGTCCTTGATAGCGCATTCGGGAGAAATTGTCCCGGCGCCGTTGCGTCAGATGCAATGCTGCATGTCGAGGATTTTCCTTGCGCTGCTGCGATCTTGTCGTGGAGACTGATCGGCCCTGCCTTGTCCAACGACAGAGAAGAGCGAGAACCATGTTCCTGATCGGCCAATATGATTCCCCCTTCGTCCGTCGCGTCGCGATTGCGCTGCGGCTTTACGGGCTTGGCTTCGAGCACAAGCCGTGGTCGACCTTCGGCGATGCCGACAAGATCGCGCCGTACAATCCCTTGCGCCGGGTGCCGACGCTGGTGCTCGACGATGGCGAGGCGCTGATCGAAAGCACGATCATCCTGGATTATCTCGACGAGCTCGTCGGGCCTGACAGGGCGATGCTGCCGCGGAGCGGCGTCGAGCGGCGCAAGCATTTGCGCATCTGCGCGCTGGCGACCGGCCTCGGCGACAAGGCGGTCAGCCTGCTCTATGAGCGCGTGCTGCGGAAGGAGCAGCTGGCACTATGGGTCGAGCGTTGCCGGGCGCAGATCGGCGACGTGCTTGGGGTGTTGGAGGCCGAGCGCGCCAAGGTGACGACGCTGTACTGGCTGGGAACGCGCATCGGTCATGCCGACATTGCGGTGGCCTGCGTCGTCCGCTTCACCCGCGAGGCGCATCCCGACCTGTTCGACGCAGGGCGCTATCCGGCCCTCGCAGCCCATTCCGATCGCTGCGAAGCGCTGGCCCCGTTCAAGGAGATCGTGCAGCCGCTGGCGCCGCCGAAGGGGTAAGGGCCACGCTGTCATTCCGGGGCGCGCGTAGCGCGAACCCGGAATCCATTGTGCGGCGGGTGATGAGGACAAATGGATTCCGGGCTCGCGCCAAGGGGCGCGCCCCGGAATGACGGCGGTGGGCATCACGCGCCATACCCGATCCTGCCCTTATACAGCTGTTTTGCCCGACGGAGCAAACGATTTTCCGTAAAAACGAAATCGTATAACCCGATCAACCCCATCCCTACTGTGCATGGGGTTGTTTCGCGTTTTGCGATCCTGGCGCCTACCCCGCCCCCGCGCGCTTCTTCTGCCAGACCAGATGCACCGCGCAGGTGCAGCCGGGCGGATGCGAGGCGAGATCCTTCGACATCTCGTCGTTGGCGGGCGTTGCGGCAAAGGCCTTGTCGCTCGCCGGCTGCGACGGGATGTAGTTCAGCACCGGCGCGAGCCAGCGCTCGGCCTCCGCGACGCTCATGCCCTTGCGCGCGGCGTAGTCCTCGACCTGGTCGCGCTCGATCTTGCCGACGCCGAAATAATAGCTCTCGGGGCTGGCGAAATAGAGCCCGGATACGGAGGAGCCCGGCCACATCGCAAAGCTCTCGGTCAGCTTCACGCCGGCGGTCGCCTCGGCATCGAGCAGCTCGAACAGCGTCGCCTTCTCGGTGTGATCGGGCTGCGCGGGATAACCGGGCGCGGGGCGAATCCCAGAATACTTTTCCAGGATCAGCTCCTCGTTGGAGAGCGCCTCGTCAGGCGCATAGGCCCAGAACTCGCGGCGCACGCGGGCATGCATGGCTTCCGCAAAGGCTTCGGCGAGGCGGTCGGCCAGCGCCTTGCACAGGATCGAGGAGTAGTCGTCGTTCGCCATCTTGAAGCGGTCGGCGACCGCGTCCTCGCCGATGCCGGCCGTCACTACGAAGCCGCCGACATAGTCGGGCACGCCGGCCGGCGCGACGAAGTCGGCCAGCGCGGCGTTGAACCGGCCCTCGCGCTTCTCGAGCTGCTGGCGCAGCGTGTGCAGCGTCGCGATGCTCTTGGTCCTGTTATCATCAGCATAGAGCACGATGTCGTCGCCTTGCGCATTCGCCGGCCAGAAGCCGATCGTGGCGCGCGCCCGGAACCATTTCCCCTTGACGATGGTGTCGAGCATCTTGCGCGCATCGTCATAGAGCGAGCGCGCGACCTCGCCGACCTTCTCGTCCTTGAGGATGGCGGGGAAGCGGCCGGCGAGCTCCCAGGTCTGGAAGAACGGCGTCCAGTCGATATAGGGCACGAGCTCGGCGAGATCGTAGTCGTCAAAGCTCTTGGTGCCGAGGAAGGTCGGCTTCACCGGCTTGCTCCTGGCGAAATCGACCGGCACGCGGTTGGCGCGCGCATCAATGAGCTTCAGCCGCTTCTTGTCCGCCTGCGCCCGCAGATGCGCCTCGGAGATCTTGGCGTATTCGGCGCGCACTTCGGCCGCATAAGCCTCACGCTTCTCCGGCGAGAGCAGCGAGGAGGCGACGCCGACGGCGCGGCTGGCATCATTGACATGGACCACGGGCCCGGCGCGATAGCTCGGGTCGATCTTGACGGCGGTATGCACGCGGCTCGTCGTGGCGCCGCCGATCAGCAGCGGCAGCTTGAGGCCTTCACGCTGCAGTTCGCCGGCGAAGAACGCCATCTCGTCGAGCGAGGGCGTGATCAGGCCGGAGAGACCGACGATGTCGGCCTTCTCGGCCTTCACGGTCTCGACGATCTTCGCCGCCGGCACCATCACGCCGAGATCGATGACTTCGTAATTGTTGCACTGGAGCACGATGCCGACGATGTTCTTGCCGATGTCGTGGACGTCGCCCTTCACGGTCGCCAGCACGATCTTGCCCGCCGACGAACTCGCCGCGCCACCGATGCCGCTGGCGAGGTTGCGCGCCTTCTCTTCCTCCATGAACGGCATGAGATAGGCAACGGCCTGCTTCATGACGCGCGCGGACTTCACCACCTGCGGCAGGAACATCTTGCCGTCGCCGAAGAGGTCGCCGACCACGTTCATGCCGGCCATCAACGGTCCCTCGATCACGTCGAGCGGTCGCGAGGAATTCTTGCGGGCTTCCTCGGTGTCCTGCTCGATGAACTCGGTGATGCCATGCACAAGCGAATGCGACAGCCGCTTCTCCACTGGCCATTCGCGCCAGGCGAGATCAGCTTCCTTGGCTTCCGTCTTCTTGCCGCGGAACTTTTCCGCGAGCGCCAGCAGGCGCTCGGAGGCGCCGGGATCGCGGTTGAGGACGACGTCCTCGCAGGTCTGGCGCAGCTCGGGATCGATATCGTCATAGACGATCATCTGTCCGGCATTGACGATGCCCATGTCCATGCCGGCCTTGATGGCGTGATACAGGAACACCGAATGCATGGCCTCGCGCACCGGCTCGTTGCCGCGGAACGAGAACGACAGGTTCGACACGCCGCCCGAGATATGCGCGCCCGGCAGGTTCTGCCGGATCCAGCGCGTCGCCTCGATGAAGTCGACGCCGTAATTATTGTGCTCCTCGATCCCGGTCGCGATCGCAAAGATATTCGGATCGAAGATGATGTCCTCGGGCGGGAAGCCGACGCGATTGACGAGGATGTCGTAGGCGCGCTTGCAGATCTCGGTCTTGCGCGCGAACGTGTCGGCCTGGCCGACCTCGTCGAATGCCATCACCACGACGGCCGCGCCATGGCGCCGCGCGATCTTGGCCTCGTGAATGAATTTCTCCTCGCCTTCCTTCATCGAGATCGAATTCACGACCGGCTTGCCCTGCACGCATTTCAGGCCGGCCTCGATCACCGAGAATTTTGACGAGTCGACCATGACAGGCACGCGGGCGATGTCGGGCTCGGCGGCGACGAGGTTGAGGAATGTCACCATCGCGGCTTCCGAATCCAGAAGCCCTTCGTCCATGTTGACGTCGATGATCTGCGCGCCGTTCTCGACCTGGTCGCGCGCGACCTGCAGCGCCGCGGCGTAGTCGCCTGATGTGATGAGCTTGCGGAAGCGGGCGGAGCCGGTGACGTTGGTGCGCTCGCCGACGTTCACGAACGGAATCGCATCGGTCAGCACGAACGGCTCGAGGCCGGAGAGGCGGAGCTTTGGCGCGATCTCCGGCACGATGCGCGGCTTGTGCGGGGCGACGGCGGCAGCAATCGCGGCGATATGCTCCGGCGTCGTGCCGCAGCAGCCGCCGACGATGTTGACGAGGCCATCGCGCGCGAATTCGCCGACCAGGCGCGCCATGTATTCCGGCGTCTCGTCATACTGGCCGAACTCGTTGGGCAGGCCGGCGTTCGGGTAAGCGCAAACGAGCGTGTCAGCGACTCGGCCGATATCGGCGATATGCGCGCGCAGATCTTCGGCGCCGAGTGCGCAGTTGAAGCCGATGGTGACGGGCTTGGCGTGCCGCACCGAATTCCAGAACGCTTCCGGCATCTGGCCGGAGAGCAGGCGGCCGGATTTGTCGGTGATGGTGCCCGACACCATCACCGGCATGTCGATGCGGAGCTCCTCGGTGATCTCGGCGATGGCATAGAGCGCCGCCTTGGCGTTCAGCGTATCGAAGATGGTCTCGACCAGCAGCAGATCGACCCCGCCGTCGATCAGGCCGCGGATCTGCTCGCCATAGGATTTGCGCAAGTCATCGAAGGTGACGGCACGGTAGCCTGGATTGGCCACGTCAGGCGAGATCGAGGCGGTGCGGTTGGTCGGGCCGATGGCACCGGCGACGAAGCGCGGCTTGCCGTCCTCGGCGGCAACCCGGCGGGCGGCATTGCCGGCGAGGCGGGCACCTTCGCGCGCCATCTCGTAGACGATGTCGGTGAGATCGTAGTCGGCCTGCGCGATCGAGGTGGTCGAGAACGTGTTGGTCGCGACGATGTCGGCACCGGCGCGCAAATAGGCCGCGTGGATGTCTTCGATCGCCTGCGGCTGGGTCAGGATCAACAGGTCATTGTTGCCGCGCAAGTCGCGATGGAAGTTCTTGAAGCGCTCGCCGCGGAAGGCGGCCTCGTCGAACTGCAGGTTCTGGATCATCGTGCCCATGGCGCCGTCGAGCACGAGAATGCGCTCGCGCGCGGCGTTGATCAGGGCGGTTCGCGTGGGCGAGGGGAATACGGTCATGATGTCTTAAGCCGCCTTCTGCGCGCTCTTGGCGCGAATGCCGAGCAAATGGCTGATCGCGAACACGAGATCGGCGCGGTTCATGGTGTAGAAATGGAAGGTGTCGACGCCGTGTTTTGCCAGTTTCTGCACCTGGCCGGCGGCGACGGTTGCGGCGACCAGCTTCCGCGTCTCTGCATCGTCATCGAGGCCGTCGAACTTCGCGGCGAACCAGTCCGGCACCGTGGTGCCGGCGCGGGTGACGAAATTGCGGGCCTGCTTGAAATTGTGCATGGGCATGATGCCCGGCACGATCGGAATGTTGATGCCGCGGGCGCGAACGCGGTCGAGGTAACGGAAGTAGAGATCGTTATCGAAGAAGACCTGCGTGATCGCGCGCGTCGCCCCGGCGTCGACTTTTGCCTTCAGCGTGTCGATATCGGTATCGAAATCGCGCGCCTCAGGGTGCTTCTCGGGATAGGCCGAGACGGACACCTCGATATCGGCGTGCCGCTTCTTGATGCCCGCAACGAGGTCGGCAGAGCTCTGGTAGCCGTCGGGATGAGCGGAGTAGGGCGTGCCGATGCCGCCGGCGGGATCGCCGCGCAAGGCCACGATGTGGCGGACGCCGACCTCATGGTAGCGGTCGACGATCTCGTCGATCTCGCCGCGCGAGGCGCCGACGCAGGTCAGATGCGCGGCTGGCAGCAGCGCGGTCTCCTTGAGGATGCGGGAAATGGTCGAATGGGTGCGCTCGCGGGTCGAGCCGCCGGCGCCATAGGTCACTGACACGAATTTCGGGTCCAGCGGCGCCAGCCGGTTGATGGTCTCCCAGAGATTCCGCTCCATATCTTCCGTCTTGGGCGGAAAGAACTCGAAGGAGATCGCCGGCCGCTTCAGGTGCCCGTCTTGCCCTTCGGTATGGGCAGGCGTCGTCGTCTCGGTCATGGCACCACTCACTCCAGGGGCTCGCCAGGGTCTGGCGGCCGGGGTCTATCTTGGGAAGGTCTAAGATAGGACAAAGGCGGATTACCCGACAGCCCATCGGTGATGGGAAGTCGCCCACTTCGTGCAATATTACTATCAATATTGCAGTTTGTAGGCTTCGAGTGGGAAGTATGCTAAAATAGAATATTTTACAAATATACCAATTAGATGATCGATTCTCTAGGCCTGACGGACCTCTCGTTTTGAGGGTGGGCAGAGTGAATTCTATGTTGCAGGTGGTTGACCTGTCCCAACTCCGGGCTGCGCCATACGCCCGGGCTCGCGGACGACACACGCCAGATCTGCGCCCGCTGCCCATTGTCGCCGCGCTGCCCTCTATTACGTTACCGCGCTATGATCCCGCTTTCAGTCCTCGACCTTTCCGTCGTCACCACAGGCACAAAGCCGGCCGTTGCGCTGCGTAACAGCATCGACCTGGCGCGCCATGTCGACGGGCTCGGCTATGTCCGCTACTGGCTCGCCGAGCATCACAATCTCGCTTCGGTCGCCAGCCCGGCGCCCGACGTGATGATCGGGCAGATCGCGGCGGTGACCAAGCACATCCGTGTCGGCTCTGGCGGCGTGATGCTGCCCAACCACGCCCCGCTGGTCGTAGCCGAGCGCTTCAAGATGCTGGAGGCGCTGTTTCCCGGCCGCATCGACCTCGGCCTCGGCCGCGCCCCCGGCACCGATGGCGCCACGGCCTATGCGCTGCGCAGCCGGCTCGACCGCCGTGAGGGCGACGATTTCCTGGAGCGGCTGCACGAATTGATCCTGTGGGAGACCCGCGAATTTCCGGCAGGCCATCCCTATCACAACGTCGTCGCGATGCCCGACGACACCAAGCTGCCGCCGATCTGGCTGCTCGGCTCCAGCGATTATTCCTCGGAGCTGGCAGCACAAGTCGGCATGGGCTTCGCTTTTGCGCATCACTTTGCGTCCCATGATGCGATCGATGCGATGGTGCATTATCGCAATCGCTTCCAGCCCTCGGCCTGGCGCGCGACCCCGCATGCGATCCTCGCAGTTGCCGTCATCACGGCGGACACCGATGAGGAGGCCGAAAGGCTCGCCACGTCCTTCGATCTCAATCGCCTGCGCCGCGATCGCGGTCAATATCTGCCGCTGCCGAGTGTCGGGGAAGCGCTGGCCTATCCCTATACGGATTCCGAGCGCATCTCGATCGCGCGCAACCGCTCGCGCCTGTTCGTTGGCAATCCGGCGACCGTGCAGAGGAAGCTGCAGCCGCTGATCGACGCGAGCAAACCCGACGAGCTGATGGTGATCACCGCCGTGTACGATCACGAAGCGCGCAAGAAGTCATATTCGCTGCTGGCGGAGGCGTTGGGGCCGAAGCGGGCGGCATAACCACTGCTGTCATTCCGCGGCGATGCGAAGCATCGAACCCCTAATATCGAGTTCACGCTGCGTGCCCCGGAACGACACAGCAATCAGTCCTGCTTCTCGCTGAACGTCGCGCGGAAGGGGTGGCCCGGATACACGCCGACGATGCGGAATTCGCGCGAGAAGAATTTCAGCTCCTCGATTGCAAACGCCAGGCCCTTGTCTTCGGGGTGGCCGTCGACGTCAGCATAAAACTGCGTGGCGAAGAAATTGCCGTCGACCATGTAGCTCTCAAGCTTGGTCATGTTGACGCCGTTGGTGGCAAAGCCGCCGAGCGCCTTGTAGAGCGCGGCGGGCAAGTTGCGCACCCGAAAAACAAAAGTGGTGACCAGCGGACCCGACCCTGGCGCGGCCCATTTCGGCTCCCGCGCCAGCACCACGAACCGCGTGGTGTTGTGGGCCTCGTCCTCGATGTCCTCGGCGAGGATGTCGAGGCCGTAGATTTTTGCTGCGAGGCGCGAGGCGATCGCGGCGACAGTCTTGTCCTTGCGCTCGGAGATGTCGCGGGCGCTGCCGGCGGTATCGGCGTGCACGATCGGCTTGATCCCGAGCTTGCGAATGATGCGGCGGCATTGGCCGAGCGCATGCACATGGCTCTCGACGCTCTTGATGTCCTCGAGCTTGGTGCCCTTGATCGCCATCAGTTGATGGCGGACCGGCAGGAACCATTCGCCGATGATGAAGAGGCCGGACGCCGGCAACAGATGATGGATGTCGGCGACCCGGCCGGCGACCGAATTCTCGATCGGGATCATGCCGAGATCGGCCTCGCCCGAGGAGATCGCCGACAGTGCATCCTCGAAGGTGGCGCAGGGCATCGGTTCCGCGTCGGGATAGGCCTCGACGATGGCGATATGGGAATTGGCGCCAGGTTCGCCCTGGAATGCGATCTTCATCTTGCTCATGACGGCCTTGTAGCAGCGGCTCAGGATTTGGAAAGGATGCCGCGGGCGGTTTCGAGATCCGGCGGCGTGTCGACGCCGCGCGGCACGCTGTCGACGATGATGATGTCGATGCGCATGCCGGCTTCCACCGCCCGGAGTTGCTCCAGGTTTTCCTGAACCTCCAGAGGAGAGCGCGGCAGCGTGACGTAGCGCTCCAGCGCCGCGCGGCGGTACGCATAGAGACCGATATGGTGGTAACGCGGTCCGTCGCCGTAGGGAGCGGTCGCGCGGGTAAAATAGAGCGCCCGCATCCGCCGCGGCCCGATCGGCGAGCCGATCGCCTTCACGACGCTCGGGGCTCGGTCTTCCTCCTCGGTGTGGATCTGTGAGGCCAGCGTCACGATGTCGACCCCAGGATCGTCGAAGGGCGGCAGCACCTCGCGGATGGTCTGCGGTGTGATGGTCGGGAAATCGCCCTGGAGATTGATCACGATCTCGGCCTTCGCGTCCGGGTCGAGCTTCTGCATGGCCTCATGGATGCGGTCGGAGCCGGAGGGGTGCGCGGGGCTGGTCATCACCGCCTCGCCGCCATGGGCTCTCACGACAGCAGCGATCTCGTCCGTGTCGGTTGCCACCGCCACCCGACCGATACCGGCGGCTTCGGCGCGCCGCATCACATGCACGATCATCGGCAGGCCCGCGATATCGGCGAGCGGCTTGCCGGGCAGGCGGGTGGCGGCCATGCGGGCCGGGATCAGCACCAGGATGCGAGGATCGATCATCGGTTTAAGGGCCTGGGAAAGAGGCGTTTTCCGCCTCAAGAAATCGGATGGGGATGGGCGATGAGCCGGCTCGCTTATACGGGTTGCCAGAGCACGGGCAAACCGATATCTGAATGGCAAAACTCGGGGAAACAATAAGGAACGTCTGATTCTCCCGAGGCTCGTCCTGGCGGCCGCCCGGCCGCTTATTCCTTCTTGCGGTGTGGGGCCTGGCCGGAAATGGACTCTTTCGAACTCAACAAGATTCTCGGTGCGGTACTCGGCACCTGTCTCATTCTGCTGGTGACGAGCTTCACCGCCCAGGCGCTGTTCTCGCCCAAGATGCCGGAAAAGCCGGGCTTCGAGATTGCGGTGAAGGAAGAAGCCGGTGACAAGGGCGGAGCAGGCGCTGCCCCGGCCACGTCCGAACCGATCGAAAAGCTGCTCCAGACCGCGTCCGTCGAAAAGGGCGCCTCCGCCGCCAAGAAGTGCGGCGCTTGCCACACCTTCGAAAAGGGCGGTCCGAACCGCGTCGGACCGAACCTCTATGGCATTGTGGGCGATCACGTCGGCGAAGGCCGCGGCGGCTTCAACTTCTCGGCCGCGATGAAGAGCAAGGGCGGCACCTGGGACTTTGACGCGCTCAACAAGTTCATTGCCAATCCCAAGGCCGCCGTTCCCGGCACCGCGATGGGTTTTGCCGGTATCCCGAAGGACTCGGAGCGCGCCGACGTCATCGCCTACCTGAACAGCCTCTCCGACAGCCCGAAGCCGCTCCCGACCGCGGCGAAATAAGGCCTATCGGCACGTCATCTTGGACAAGCGGCCAGGCTTCAAAAGCCTGGCCGTTTCCGTATCCGGGCCTCGCGGCGTTGTTATCGAGGCGTTTGGCCGCATCGGACATGCCGTCCGGCCTTCCAAGATGAGGAAAAAGCAACGTGTTCCGTCGAAACCTCGCCTATATTGGGAACTTAAAGGAGTAGCCTCCTTCAAGACAGGGATGTTGATTTGGCCATTACCCGACGCGATCTCTTGCTCACCGGCGCGGCCGTCGCTGCGCTTCCCGCCCTCGGCTCTGCAGCGGGTGTTCCCGTCGTCGGCACGGCAGAGGCACAATCCGCGGGCGAGCTTCCCTGGCGCCATGCGCTCTCGCTGTTTGGCAAGG
The DNA here is from genome assembly GCF_019455395.1 of Bradyrhizobium sp. BR 10261. Taxonomy (NCBI): domain Bacteria; kingdom Pseudomonadati; phylum Pseudomonadota; class Alphaproteobacteria; order Hyphomicrobiales; family Nitrobacteraceae; genus Bradyrhizobium; species Bradyrhizobium sp. BR 10261. The sequence continues at coordinate 157,279 of NZ_JACOFQ010000006.1, read as the reverse complement.
TCAAGTATCCGGCCGACTTCAAGCGCTTCGACTACGTCAATCCGGACGCACCCAAGGGCGGCGTCGCCCGCCAGATCGCCATCGGCACCTTCGATAACTTCAATATCGTCGTGTCCGGCGTGAAGGGGCAGGTCTCCGGTGCCGTCGCATTCATCTACGAATCCCTCATGACGCCCGCTCTCGACGAAGTCTCGACCGAATACGGCGCACTGGCCGAAGCCGTCAGCCACCCAGACGATTTCTCCTTTGTCACCTATCGTCTGCGGCCGGAGGCCAAATGGCATGATGGCAAGCCTGTTAGTGTCGAGGACGCGATCTTCTCGCTCGATGCCTTCAAGAAGCATCATCCAATGTACTCGGCCTATTACAGCCATGTGGTCCGGGCCGAGAAGGTCGGCGAGCGCGAGGTGAAATTCGTGTTCGACGCACCAGGCAACCGCGAGCTGCCGCAGATCGTCGGGCAGCTCACGGTCCTGCCGAAGCATTGGTGGGAAGGAACGGACGCGCAGGGCAGGAAGCGCGATGTCTCGGCGACCACGCTCGAAGTGCCGCTGGGCTCCGGCCCCTACAAGGTCAAGGAATTCGTTGCAGGACGGTCGATCGCGCTGGAACGCGTCAAGGACTATTGGGGAGGCGATTTCGCCGCCAATGTGGGGCGCAACAATTTCGACGAGCTACGCTACGAATATTTCCGCGACGCCACCGTCGCGATCGAGGCCTTCAAGGCCGATCAGGTCGATTGGCGCACCGAGAACAGCGCCAAGAACTGGGCGACCGCCTACGATTTCCCGGCGGTGACCGAAAAACGGGTGATCCTCGAGGAATTTCCCAATCGCAGCTCGGGCGTGATGCAGGCCTTCGTGCCGAACCTGCGCCGCGCCAAGTTCAGCGATCCGCGCGTGCGCCGTGCGCTCAACTATGCGTTCGACTTCGAGGAGATGAACAAGCAGATCTTCTACGGTCAGTACAAGCGCATCAGCAGCTATTTCGACGGCATCGACGAGTTGATGGCGACCGGATTGCCGCAGGGGAAAGAGCTCGAAATCCTCGAGACGGTGCGCGCCCAAGTGCCGCCCGAAGTTTTCACGACTCCCTACACCAATCCGGTCGGCGGCAGCCCGGAAGCCGTCCGCGATAATCTGCGCGAGGCGCTGCGCTTGTTCAAGGAGGCCGGCTACGAGGTGCGCGACCGCAAGCTGATCGACGTCAAGACCGGCACCCAGTTTTCCCTTGAGCTGCTAAACTCGGATCCGAGCTTCGAGCGAGTCACGCTGTTCTACAAGCCGTCGCTGGAACGGCTCGGCATCGCCGTCAGCGTGCGCACGGTCGATCCGACCCAATACGAGAACAGGACGCGCGAGTGGGATTTCGACGTCGTCACCAACTCCTGGGGCGAGTCGCAATCGCCGGGCAACGAGCAGCGCGAGTTTTGGTCGTCCAAGACCGCCGATATCGCCGGTTCGCGCAATCTTGCCGGCATCAAGAATCCGGCCATCGACAAGTTGATCGAGCGCTTGATCTTTGCGACCGATCGCGATGATCTCGTTGCGGCGACCAAGGCGCTCGACCGCGTGCTGCTGTGGAATCACTACGTCGTGCCGCAATGGAATTATCCGAAGGTGCGCACTGCACGCTGGGATCGCTTCGGTCGGCCGGCGGAATTGCCCAAATATGGGCAGTCCGGCTTCCCGTTTATCTGGTGGTACGACGCAGACAAGGCGGCACGGATCGCAAAGAAGTCGTGAAGGACATGTCCCGCATGGTGCAGCTTTCACGCAGGCATGTGCTGGTCCTCGGTGTCGGCGGCGCGCTCAGCGCCGCCGCACGCCGTAACGCAGCGGCGTCCGAGGGGCCCGCCGAGGCCCACGGCATCTCGGCCTTCGGCGACCTGAAATATCCCGCAGATTTCCACCATTTCGACTATATCAATCCGGATGCCCCGAAGGGCGGCGCGTTCTCGCTGATCCCTTCGGTGCGTTCGTACAACCAGTCCTATTTCACCTTCTCCTCCCTCAACGCCTACATCCTGAAGGGCGAGGGCGCGCAGGGTATGGACATGACCTTCGCGCCGTTGATGGTGCGCGCCAATGACGAACCCGACGCGATGTATGGGCTTGTCGCGAAATCGGTGCGGATCTCGCCGGACAAGCTGGCCTACACCTTCACGATCAGGCCCGAGGCGCGTTTCCACGACGGCTCGAAGCTCACCGCGCATGATGTCGCCTTCTCGCTCAATGTGCTGAAGGAGAAGGGCCATCCGCTGATCGTCGTGCAGCTGCGCGATTTCGTGATGGCCGAGGCGCTCGACGACGCCACCGTGGTCGTGACCTTCGCGCCCAACCGTGCGCGCGACGTTCCGCTCTATGTCGCGGGCCTGCCGATTTTCTCGAAGGCGTATTACGCGACGCGCGCCTTCGATGAATCGACGCTCGATACGCCGCTCGGCTCCGGCCCGTACAAGGTCAGCAAGTTCGAGGTCAACCGCTACATCGAATATGATCGCGTCAAGGACTGGTGGGGCGCCGATCTGCCGGTCTGCCGCGGCAGCTACAATTTCGACACGGTGCGCTACGAGTTCTATCGCGACCGCGACGTCGCCTTCGAAGGCTTCACCGGCAAGAACTATCTGTTCCGCGAGGAGCTCACCTCGCGCATCTGGGCCACGCGTTACGATTTCCCGGCGGTGAAGGACGGCCGCGTCAAGCAGGAGCAGCTGCCGGACGAGACCCCGTCGGGCGCGCAGGGCTGGTTCATCAATCTGCGCCGCGACAAGTTCAGGGATCCGCGCGTCCGCGAGGCGCTGATCTATGCCTTCGATTTCGAGTGGACCAACAAGTCGATCATGTACGGCGCTTATGCGCGCACGCGCTCGCCGTTCCAGAACTCCGACATGATGGTGTCCGGGCCGCCTTCACCGGAAGAGCTCGCATTGCTGGAGCCCTTCCGTGGCAAGGTGCCTGACGAGGTGTTCGGTCAGCCCTTCGTGCCGCCGGTGTCGGACGGCTCGGGACAGGACCGCACCCTGCTGCGCAAGGCGAGCGAACTGCTCAACGAAGCCGGCTACGTCATCAAGGATCGCAAGCGGGTTCTGCCCAATGGCGAGCCTTTCACGATCGAGTTCCTGAACGACGAGCAGTCGATCCAGCCGCATCACGGGCCATACTTGAAGAACCTCGCGACGCTCGGCATCGACGCCACGTTCCGCCTGGTGGATGCGGTTCAATATCGTGCGCGCGTCGAGGATTTCGACTTCGACATGACCATCGAGCGCTTCTCGATGTCGGCGACCCCCGGCGATTCCATGCGGGCGTTCTTCTCCTCGCAGACCGCCAAGACCAAGGGCTCGTACAATCTGGCCGGCATTTCCGATCCCGTCATCGACGCGCTGATCGACAGGATCGTCGCCGCACAGACGAGGGTCGAGCTGACCACGGCCTGCCGGGCGTTTGATCGCGTGTTCCGCGCCGGGCGCTATTGGGTACCGCAATGGTATGCGAACTTCCACCGCGTCGCCTATTGGGACCAGTTCAGCCATCCCAACAAGCCGGCGAAATATGCGCAAGGCGTCGGCGCGCCTGAGAACTGGTGGTTCGACGCGGCCAAGGCCGCCAAGCTCGATCAGGCGAAATAATCATGAGCGCCTATATCGCCCGTCGCATTCTCCTGATGATTCCGACGCTGCTTGGAATCCTGTTCGTGTCCTTTGTCGTCGTGCAGTTCGCGCCGGGCGGGCCGGTCGAGCGCGTGATCGCGCAGCTCTCGGGCGCCGACACCGGCGGGACCTCGCGCATCTCGGGCGGCGGCGATTTCGCGCAGCGCGCTCCGGGGCAGCTCGGTGCCGGTGGCGATGCCATCAACTCCAAATATCGCGGCGCGCAGGGGCTCGATCCTGACTTCATCAAGAAGCTCGAGGTGCAGTTCGGCTTCGACAAGCCGGCGCCGGAGCGTTTCGCGCTGATGGTCTGGAACTTCGCCCGCTTCGATTTCGGCAAGAGCTATTTCCGCGATGTCAGCGTGATCCAGCTGATCAAGGAGAAGCTGCCGGTCTCGATCTCGCTCGGCATCTGGCTGACGCTGATCACCTATCTGATCTCGATCCCGCTCGGCATCCGCAAGGCGGTCAAGGACGGCTCCCGCTTCGACACCTGGACGTCCGCGGTGATCATCATCGGCTTCGCGATCCCGGGCTTCCTGTTCGCGATCCTCCTGATCATCCTGTTCGCCGGCGGCTCGTTCTTCAACTGGTTCCCGCTGCGCGGATTGACCTCGGACGGCTGGTCGAGCTTTCCGTGGTACTGGAAGATCATCGACTATTTCTGGCACCTGACGCTGCCGCTGATCTCGATGGGGCTCAGCGCATTCGCGACCATGACGCTGCTCACCAAGAACTCGTTCCTGGACGAGATCCGCAAGCAATATGTCATGACCGCGCGGGCCAAGGGCTGCAGCGAGAACCAGGTGCTCTATGGCCACATTTTCCGCAACGCGATGCTGATCGTGATCGCGGGCTTCCCGGGCGCCTTCATCCACGCCTTCTTCTCCGGCTCGCTGCTGATCGAGACGATCTTCTCGCTGGACGGGCTCGGACTGCTCAGTTTCGAGAGCGTGCTCAACCGCGACTATCCCGTCGTGTTCGGCACCCTCTACATCTTTTCGCTGGTCGGCCTCGTGGTCAATCTGATCTCCGATCTGACCTATATGTGGATCGATCCGCGGATCGACTTTGAGGCGAGGGAGGTCTGATGGCCCTGACCGCCCCGACCCCGATCGAGACCTCGGCCAAGACGCCGCTCGGCGCAGCCGTGCCGATCACGCGCAAGCCGTTCGTGCCGTCGCCGCTCAACAAGCGGCGCTGGGAGAACTTCAAGGCGAACCGGCGCGGCTACTGGTCGTTCTGGATCTTCATGGTGCTGTTCGTGGTGTCGCTGTTCGCCGAGCTGATCGCCAACGACCGGCCGTTCCTGATCAAATATGACGGCCACCTCTACTGGCCGGCTTTCGTCACCTATTCGGAGACGACGTTCGGCGGCGACTTCGAGACGGCGGCGGACTATCGCGATCCGTACTTGCAGAAGCTGATCAAGGACAAGGGCGGCAGCATCGTCTGGCCCTTGATCCGTTATTCCTACGACACCCACAATCTCGATCTGCCGACCCCGGCGCCGTCGCCGCCGACCTGGATGCTGACGGAAGCCCAATGCAAGTCGGTGGTCGAGAAGAAGGGCCTGAAGAGCTGCCGTGATCTCGAATACAACTGGCTTGGCACCGACGATCAGGGCCGCGACGTGGTGGCGCGGCTGATCTATGGCTTCCGCATCTCGGTGCTGTTCGGCCTCTGCCTCACCATCGTCTCCTCGATCGTCGGCGTCGCCGCCGGCGGTATCCAGGGCTATTTCGGCGGCTGGATCGACCTCACCTTCCAGCGTTTCATCGAGATCTGGACCGCGATTCCCTCGCTCTATCTGCTCCTGATCCTGTCGTCGGTGCTGGTGCCCGGCTTCTTCGTGCTGCTCGGCATTCTCTTGCTGTTCTCATGGGTGTCGCTGGTCGGCCTCGTGCGCGCCGAGTTCCTGCGCGGACGCAATTTCGAATACATCCAGGCGGCGCGCGCGCTCGGCGTGTCGAACGCCGTGATCATGTTCCGGCATCTCTTGCCGAATGCGATGGTCGCGACCATGACCTTCCTGCCCTTCATCGTTTCCTCTTCGGTGATGACGTTGACGGCGCTGGACTTCCTCGGCTTCGGCCTGCCGCCCGGCTCGCCCTCGCTCGGCGAGCTGCTGTCGCAAGGCAAATCCAACGTGCAGGCGCCGTGGCTCGGTTTTACCGGCTTCTTCTCGGTCGCGATCATGCTGTCGCTCTTGATCTTCATCGGCGAAGCCGTGCGCGACGCCTTCGATCCGCGCAAGACGTTCAAGTGAGGGCGTGATGGACGCGATCAACCAGCCCCTGCTTGCCGTCCGCGACCTCTCGGTGGCTTTCCACCAGGGCGGCAACACGACGCTCGCAGTCGACAAGGTATCGTTCCAGATCAAGCGCGGCGAATGCGTCGCGCTGGTCGGCGAGTCCGGCTCCGGCAAGTCGGTCAGCGCGCTCTCGATCCTGAAGCTGCTGCCCTATCCCAGTGCCTCGCATCCCTCGGGCAGCATTCGCTTCAAAGGCCAGGAGCTGATCGACCAGAGCGAGCAGCAGATGCGCCAGATTCGCGGCAGCGACATCTCCATCATCTTCCAGGAGCCGATGACCTCGCTCAATCCGCTGCACACGATCGAGGCGCAGATCGGCGAGATCATCCAGCTGCACAATCCGACCAGCAATGCGCAGGCGCGCAGGCGGACGCTGGAATTGCTGACGCAGGTCGGCATTCCCGAGCCGGAGACGCGGCTGAAGAGCTATCCGCACCAGCTCTCCGGTGGCCAGCGCCAGCGCGTGATGATCGCGATGGCGCTCGCCAACGAGCCGGACCTCTTGATCGCGGACGAGCCGACCACGGCGCTTGACGTCACCGTGCAGGCGCAGATCCTGGCGCTGCTCGCCGAAATTCGCTCTCGGCTCGGCATGAGCCTGCTCTTCATCACCCACGACCTCGGCATCGTCCGTCGCATCGCCGACACCGTCTGCGTCATGAAGGGTGGCCTGATCGTGGAGCAGGGGCCGGTCGAGCAGGTCTTCAAGGCCCCGAAGCATCCCTATACGCGCGATCTGCTCGCGGCCGAGCCGAAGCCGGATCCGGCGCCGCCGCAGCCGAACGCGCCGGTGGTGATGTCGGCCGACGATCTCAAGGTGTGGTTTCCGATCAAGCGCGGCCTGATGCGCCAGACCGTGGGGCACATCAAGGCGGTCGACGGCGTTAGCGTCGCCGTGCGCAAGGGCGAGACGCTCGGCGTCGTCGGCGAGTCCGGTTCGGGCAAGACCACGCTGGGCTTGGCGCTGCTGCGGCTGATCTCCTCGAACGGGCGCATCGTCTTCCTGGGCAAAGACATCCAGGGTCTGCGCTTCAAGGAGATGCGTCCCTTCAGGCGCGACATGCAGATCGTGTTCCAGGATCCGTTCGGCTCGCTCTCACCGCGCATGTCGGTCGCCGACATCATCGCCGAAGGCCTCTCGGTGCATCAGCCAAAGCTGTCGCGCGAGGAGCGCGAGGCGCGCGTCGTCAAGGCGCTCGAGGATGTCGGGCTGAAGCCCGATACCCGCTATCGCTACCCGCATGAATTCTCCGGCGGCCAGCGCCAGCGCATCTCGATCGCGCGTGCGGTCGTGCTGGAGCCCGACTTCGTCGTGCTGGACGAGCCGACCAGCGCGCTCGACATGTTGTTCCAGGCCCAGATGGTCGATCTCTTGCGTGAGCTTCAGCGCAAGCGCGATCTCACCTACATGTTCATCTCGCACGACTTACGCGTCGTCGCCTCGCTCGCCAGCCACCTCATCGTGATGCGCGGCGGCAAGGTGGTCGAGGAAGGCCAGGCCGCCGAGCTGTTCAAGAACCCGAAGACGGACTACACGCGCGCCCTGTTCGCGGCGGCATTCCGGCTGGAGACGGCGGGGAACGGCTCGGTCGCGACCTAGTCTCCTCACCTCTCGCCGTCGGAACCAACGGGAATGTCGTGCGTTGCCGCGCTGCTCTTTGAAGTGCCGTCGTTGCACCTAGGTCGCGTTGCCGGGCGAGTTAGGAACGCCGGACGAGATGCCGCAGATGCTCCCTATCCGACTCGTCATAGCTGATCGCCGTCCGATCGTTCTGCAGGGGTTTGCCTCGCTATTTGCGGCGGAGCGTGACTTCGAAATCGTCGCCTCGTGCATCAATGGAACCGATTGCCTGGACGCACTTCGGAGGCTGACGCCGGATGTCGTGCTTGTCGAGGACGGATTTTCCGACGTGACGGCTGCTGAAATGCTCGCCGTCGCCAATGCCGAAAACCTTGCCACGCGCCTGGTCTTCTACACCGCGTCGGTTGCGCGCGGCGATCTCGCCGCTGCCATCGAAGCGGGGGCCTGCAGTGCGATTCCGATGCGCGAGGAGCCCGAAACCTTGATTCAATCCCTGAGGCTGGTGGCGCCGCCCCCGGGGCGGGCGGCCGCCAGCAAGCCGCGCAACGGCGCGTTGGGTGAGAATGGGCTGGCCGCGCTGACGGACCAGGACCGCAAGATCATGCGCCTGGTCGCCTCCGGCATGTCGAACAAGGAGATTGCGCGCCGCCTCAAGGTCGCCCCAGGCGCCATCAAGGCGCGCCTCGATCGCATATCGGCCCAGCTCGACATCAAAAGCCGGACCGAGCTCGCGACCTTCGCCCTGTCGCGCCTTTTCGGCGGAATCGGCGCGCTCGCAGCTCTGATCTGGGCGGCGCTCGACGATGTCAGCGACGCGAGCGCGGCCGCAATTGATCATGCGGATACCGACAACGTCACGGTCACGGCCGCAGACGGCACAAGCGCCGTCGTGACCATTAAAATCGCCACGCAAAAAACGGCTATTGCGCCGGGCAAAGCGGTCAAAGCCGTGGGCAAGGTCGGCCGCATTGATCATTCCGTAGCCGGCACGCCGACGACGGCCGGCAGGCCGGTCGAATCCCGTGACGATAGTGTCGCCGGCGCGATCACGTTGCCGACGCTCACATCTTCAAGGCCGGGCTTGAGCAGCGCTGGCGCATTCTTGATGACGGCGGTCGGAGTCTTGATCTACGAGTTCCTTCATAGTCCCGCGCAGGCCTTCAAGGTTGGCGATAGCCCGAACGATCTCCTTGCGTCGGCTGCCGCAAGCGGCAGCAGCGAAATGGCCGCCCTCAATAGTCCCGGGACCGTCGATCCGGCGCTCAGCGGCTTCGACAACCCGGCCTGGCTCGATCCTGAAACACATCATGACTCATTCGTCTTCGCTGCTGCCCAAAGCGATGGCAGCGGCAGACATGACGAAATTCAGACCGTCGACGCAACCCGGCGCGAGGATGGGGCTGACGGCAACGCGACCCCTCACATCGGAGCCGGTGCCGTCGATGCTCTGATTGAACAGAGCGGCCTCGCGCAGGTGGCTGCCGCGGACCCATCGATGCGTGCCGAACACGACACCATGCGGGCGAGCGCAGGAGAGGGGCCAGATCGTGAATCAGGGCAGCGCGATTTGCATGTTTCGGAACAAGGCGCCTCAGCCGGCAAGCCGCATGCCGAGCAGGAGTCGCGAGGGCACGATGTAGATCATGGAAAATCGCAAGCCGATGTGCAGGCGTCGGAGGACGGCGCTGCAGTCGAAAAGCAGCATGGCAAACACGACCAGGCCGGGCACGAATCCAGTCCCGGGCAATCGCATCGCGATCTGCACGCTTCGGAGCATGGTTCGGCAGCTGCCGGAAAGCACGTCGCGGACGATGGACCCGGAAGTCATCTCAAGTCCGCCCAGTCGCAGCACGATGCCCACGAAGCGCACGCGAATGCTTGCAAAAATCCGCACGCGGCGCCCGGCCAGGATGCTGGCAGCAACGGCCATGCGACCGACGTCTCCGGTCCGGCGCAAACGACAGCTGCGCCCCAGCGAGGAGATTCCTTTCACTTCAAGAACGATATGGCAGAGGCCAAAGCGTCCGACCATCTTAAGTCTGGCCACAGATCCGATACGATTGGATATGCTCCGCACGATGCGGAAATTGACGCTCTGGCGCAGATGCATCATGCAGACCCGATTGGCGCTTCGCACGCCGAGCCTGGCGCCGTTGATCACGCAAGAGGCATTGAGCACCATTTCACGCATGATTTGGTTGTCTAAAGCGCGATGAGATTATCGCGCTTTAGGTTATTCTTTGAGCATGATCTCCGCGCAAGCACGTTCCGCTGATGTCGCGAGGGAAAACCGCTTCGCATTTTTCCGGATCATGCAGCACATGGCAGGTAGGATGAGTGGAGCTGTTGCGAAACCCATTGCCTGACGGCCGGAGCCAAGCAGTCGTCGGTGCGCCGATTTCGTCAGCTTATGGCTCACAGCCGAATTTGGCGTTGAGCCGGTTTGCTCCGGGTGCTATCCTCAAGCGCCATCATTCCCGTCAGGACTGATGGGGCGGACGGGTTAGCGGGCTTACGGACTGCCGCCCGCCATTTGCAAATTGGAATACTTTGGCCACAGGCCCCGCCTCCGGACTTATTACAAAGTCGGCTGCGGAAATGTTCATTGGACGTCATTTCCCTCCGTTCTTCCCATTGACTCGGAGGCGGGCTTTTTCTGTCCAACCTTTTAGAAAAGCCATCTGCCATGTTCACGTTCGGAAGCCGAGCCCGGCGCGCGGCACGTGTTGCCCATTCAAGGCGAGTTTGTCCCTACGTTTTGGCTTCCATATTCTCGGCGGTCTGCGTCATTCCCTTTGCGAGCGCCGCGTCCGCTCACTGCGCGGCCCGCGATGTGTTGCAGAACCAGCTGAAGCTCAAGATACGCTCGGCCCCAGCGTCCCAACAGCCTATCGAGTCCGGGCGCGACGTTGCGACATGGAAGACGATCACAATAGGTACCTTCGCTGACTCTCTTGCGTTGCGCAACGAGCTCGATAGCAAGGGCTGCCATGTCGGTGGTCAGGCCGCTGAAATCCTTGCCCGGCCGACGTTCGTCGTGAGCTCCCGGAAGACACATGTAGAGCTTGTCGATCTGTCGCCCGCGCAGCTTGGGTTTATGTCCGACACCGTGACCTTGGCCAGCGTCTACGCACGCGCCCAGCAACTCGGTCTTGAACTGGCTGCTGCCGAAGTCGGCCCGCAACTGCGTCTCCAATATTTCGATCAGCCTATCGGCGAATTTCTCATCATCGCAATGGAGCCGATCAAGACATGGAGCGGCGAGCCGATTGTTCTGAATGTGGCAAATGGCGGCGCCGGATTGATACTCATCGGCCAGGATGGTCGGGCCGAAGCGGAGATGCCCGTGACATCTCGTTTCATTTTCGCTCGATCCTCTCGGCCGGCAGCTAGCAGCGAAGTCATCGGATCAGTAGCGAGAGCATTTCTGCCGCCGTAAAAGCCGACCAGTCGGAAGCAACCGCGCCGCTTCCTGCCGGCATCGAGTATTCGCCCCGCCCGCGTTGCAATTGCCAATTGCGCTAGAAAAAAGTAAGGTGGCTCGCCGGGAGGTTGCATGCAGGAGAATGTGATGCCCGATGTTGACATTGCGAGATTACCGGCGCTACCCCTTGCTGATTTTGATTTTTCCAAGTGGTTTCCGACAGGACAGGTTTTCTTGAGCTGGCCTTTGCCTCAGCCCAAGGCCGGGAGCGAACTCAAATCGTTCGATGTGCCGCGCGAGTTCGTCGAACCGCTGCTGTGGGTTTTCCGGCAAAGCAACACGCTGGCCGACGCGCTGTTCTATGATGTGGGCCTGCTGTGGCTGCGTCTCCTGACCCGCGGCATTACCGTGACCACCGCCAACTCGCAGTTTGCCGCATCCGCGCAGGACAGCGTCGCGGCCGCGCAAGCTGCCGCGAAATTCATCAATCTGAGCGCGCATGCGAACCCGGAAGGCGCGATCCTGGTGGTTGACGCCCATCATGCCCCCTTTGTTCAGAGCTACGACGACGTGAAGTCGTTTTTGCGAGATGGTTTGTCGTTTACGCCCAGTCGCGGTGGCGAGGCGAAGCCGGTCAGGATGATCAGCGTGACCGGCGTCGGCAGTTCAGCGCTCGGCTCGGCCGCCTTCGCCTGGAACATTTCGGAATCCCTGCGCGAACCCGTGGCGGCCATCGTCCCCGGCTACGGTCTGGCCGATATTATTCCGCAGGCGCTGGGCGGATGGTTCGGTTTTGGCGTTCACGACTTCATGCGGCGCCTCTCCCAGCAGGTCTTGGCGCGCACGGCGCTGCAACTGGCGAAAGTCGGGCGGCGCCTGTCATCCACTGCGATTGGCGATGAAGCTTTCCAAAGCGGCAATCCGGAGAGCGAGATTCTCCACGAGATCCTTGCGAACGCGAAGCAGATCAAGCGGCTTTATGGCCATAGCAAGGGTGCGCTTTGCATTCAGAATGCGGTTCGCAGCCTGACGACCGAGCACACGCGGCAGCTTCATATCACCACGTTCGGCTGCGTGATCCAGGAAGAGACCGATGCCGACTACAATCAGGTCATGGGCGATATTGATGGCCTGGGTCAGCTCAATTCATGGGGCAATTGGCCGGAGCACTGGATCAAGAGCTGGCACAGCACCAATTCGCTGCTGCCGCTGACAATGCCGGTGGCCGATCTTGTGAAGAAAGATCTGCGTGCCGAGGATCCGGTCAGAATAAGTCGGGCTGAGCTCGAGGCTGCATTTGCGGCGGCCCTTGCCAAGCTCCAGCCTCGGCCGCAGGAAGTCGGTCACGCCTGAGGGCCGAACGGGGACGGGCACACAGCCGACAAGAACGGGAGGAGCCCCGCTTGAGATCGCGGGCATTCGAGGCAGTTGGCAGGATGGGTTGAGCCCCTGCGAAACCCATCGCCAGACGGCCAGAGCCAAACAATCCTTGGTGCGCTCCGATTGAAAGAACAAGGTTTGATGGGTTTCGCGGCGGCGCGGGCCCGTCCTACGTTGCCGAATGCAATCTGCTGGTGTTTGCCGACAGTAATGGTTGCAAGTATACTCGCCGGTGTCGGGCGACCTGAGTCCGAGGATTCATGAGTCCGCACCCGGTCGCATTTCGGCATATGCGCGGTCTTTAGATTGGCTTTTGCGAAGTTGGAATCACGATGTTGACCGCAGAGGAGATCGTCGGCGTCAGGTCCTCGTTCGACATGATATTTGCGAACGCCACCGACATGACGACCGCGTTCTACGATCGCATATTTGAGCTTGCGCCGGAATTCAGGCCCATGTTTCCGGCCGACATGAGCGTCCTGAAGCAGGATTTCATCTCGAAGCTGGCGGTGCTGGTTGGCAGTCTCGATCAGGCGACCGGGCTGTTGTCAGGCGCCGACATGCTTGGCCGCAATCATCTGCGCTATGGCGTAAAACCTGAGCACTATCCGGTCGTCGGCGAAGCACTGCTCTGGAGCCTTGCGCGTGGTCTTGGGCCGCATTGGACCGATGAGCTGGAACAAGCCTGGCGCAAGGTTTACGCCCTCATTGCTCAACGCATGATGGGGGCCGGCGCGAGTCCGCCGCCGTCGTCGATTACTGAGGCGTCACGGCGCATGTGAGTTTCACCAGCACGTGGGATGGTGTGAGCTCTTTGGTTACGGTGAAGTGCACTGCCCCTGCCGGGCTTGAAGCGGAGCGGCCAATAGAGTGCACTTCACCGCAATCCTCCAGCGGACGTCACTCCGCGCCGCCGGACCCGTGCCCTAAGCGCGATGACGATTCATCCTAATCTCATCGCGCTTTAGTGGCGAGCCAATCGGATCAGTCGCAGCATTTCTTCCGCCGTGAACGAGCCACGGCATGAGCGTCAATTGGTCGCTCCTGGCCCGTTTGCGGTGTGCCCCTCGGTCTGATGATCTCTGCCTATAGGGTAGACGGGAAACTCCCGAGTCCAGGGCATGCCGACGCCAATGACCCACAGCGAGCGAATATCACCAATCTGATGGGTCCATGGCCGTCGACATAACAAATGTTAGCGTGAAGCGATATTCATCGGAATAAAACGCGGGGCATAGTCCGCCGTCATGTCAGACGCACCCGTCTCTCTCGGAAAATGGAATAGATGCCAAGCACCTTCGCAATTGGCTTGTCAGTTTCTTGATCGACGCTGCGGCCGATCGGTTCGCATGTTCAGATGAGGTGCTCACGCCAATGCTGAAGTGGTGCTCATACTGTCAGCAATTTCAAGGCGAAACCTCCCCATATGAGGATTGTTCCGTCACTTACGGCCTCTGCCGAAGATGCGAGTCCGACCACCCCGATATATTCGCAAGCGAAGTCGTCAGGCACTCCGAGTTTCTCCGCAGTGTTTACCATTCGCTCTACGAAGCAGGGCGCCGGAATGATCTTCCCTCGGCTCAGCAGCTTGTTAAAGAATCGATTGCTGCCAACTTCAGGCCCGTTGATATCCTCCTCGGAATTCTGACCCCGCTGCTCTACAAGATCGGCGAACAGTGGCGTTCCGGCACCGTCACCGTTGCGGACGAACACGAGTTCACGGCCTTTAGCGGGCGCGTGATCGAGATGATCGAAGCCAGCATGCAACCGGGCAGGACACGACGTCGAGCAGGCGTGCCACGGTATTTTCTCATGAATGCGCCGGGCAATACTCATACGCTGGCAGTCCGCATTCTTGCCCTTTGGCTCGAAAGTCGCGGCATCTGTACACCAACCGTCGTCAATCATCTCGATCCGCGAGAACTGCCGCAGCACATTCTCAAAGCTGCGCCCAAAGCATTGTTGATCTCGATGGCTTTGCCCCAACAGCTCAACAGTGTGGCGGCCATCTCCGCCCGTGTCGGAGAGTTGCCGGCCGGCGTTCGTCCAAAAGTCATAGTAGGCGGATATGCGATCAAATCCGGCCTGGTCAGGTTTGTGCCTGGCGCTGATGTGGTGACCGACATCAACTCGCTGGGCACCTCCTGATCAGTGAATTCAGTGTGTAGGGTGGGTTAGGCGAAGCCGTAACCCGCCACTCCTTTATCTGCCGAAGCTGAAGAGGTGGGTTACACCAAGCAGATGCGCTTCCGCGCATCTGCAAGGCGAACCCACCCTACGAGGTGACGCTACAGCCGCTTGATCGCAACGACCTCGCTGCCGGCCGCCTTGATCCGCGCGATCGCCGGCGCGATCGGCTCGATCACCGTCGCCATGTGATACGCGTTGGCGTGAACCATGGTGCTGCCGTCGCGCACGATGGCGACGTGGCCTTTCCAGAAGATCAGATCGCCGCGCAGCAAGCTGCTCCGCTCATGCGGCTCCAGCGCGCGGCCGAGGCCCGTCTGCTGCATGTCGCTGTCGCGCGGGCAGCCGATGCCTGCGGCCGTCAGTGACACTTGCACCAGCCCCGAGCAATCGATACCAAAACTGCTTTTGCCGCCCCAGAGATAGGGCGTGCCGACGAAGCGTTCCGCGACCGCGACGAAATCGCCCTCGCGATGGTCGAGCGGCGAAAGATGGGTCTTCGGCACGAACGTGCCCTCGCGTGTAACGGCGAAAGGGCCGTCCTCGCGCGTGATCGTGAGCTGCGACCCCTGCACCAGCGAATCTGCCGGCGGCAATTTGATCGAGGGGCCGGGGAAGGCGAGCGTGCGCAGCGCGGTCACCTTGTGCGTCGGCGCCGCCGCCGGCTTCGCCAGCGCGGCATCCGGCAGCCAGCCGACATAGCCATCGCTGCCGAGCTGGCCCCAGGCCCAGCCCTCGCCGTTGCGATCGTAGACCGTGACGCGCTCGCCGCGCAGCGCTTCCGTCATCAGCATCGCGTTCGAGGACGGCTGCTCGCGCACCGGTGCGATCGGCGCGATGACCTCGAACTCCTCGCCGGTGACGAAGCGATCGGCCTGCACCTTGCCCTCGAGATATTTCGCGGCGAGGTCGCCGCGCGCCGGTGTCAGCCTGATATCATGCATAGCGCTCGCTCAGCATCTTGTAGATGGCACGGGCGGCCTGGCATTCACCGCCCTCGGGCCGCGCCGGCTTCGCCGACGGCGTCCAGCCGAAAATATCCACATGAAGCCAGCTCCCGGCATGCTCGACGAAGCGTTGCAAAAATAGCGCGCAGGTGATCGAGCCGGCAAAGCCGCCTGACGGCGCGTTGGTGATGGTGGCGGTCTTGGAGTCCAGCCAGGCATCGTAAGGTGGCCACAGCGGCATGCGCCACAAGGGATCGTTCTCCTGCGCCGCGCAGCGCGCGACGTCGGCGGCCAGCGTCTCATCATTGGTGTAAAAGGGCGGTAGATCCGGCCCCAGCGCAACGCGCGCAGCGCCTGTCAGCGTGCCCAGATCAATCAGCAGCTCGGGCTTCTCCTCGTCGGCCAGCGCCAGCGCGTCGGCGAGCACCAGCCGTCCTTCCGCGTCGGTGTTGCCGATCTCGACCGTGATGCCCTTGCGCGAGGTGAAGATGTCGAGCGGGCGAAAGGCATTGCCGGAAACCGCATTCTCGACGGCCGGGATCAGCACGCGCAGGCGCACCTTCAGCTTGGCGTCCATCACCATGCGCGCCAGCGCCAGCACATTGGCGGCGCCGCCCATGTCCTTCTTCATGATCAGCATGCCGCTCGACGGCTTCAAATCGAGCCCGCCGGTGTCGAAGCAGACGCCCTTGCCGACCAGCGTCACCTTGGGATGATCAGGGTCGCCCCACCCGATATCGATCAGGCGCGGGGCGCGGCTGGAGGCGATGCCGACCGCATGGATCAGCGGAAAGTTGTTCTCAAGTTCCTCGCCGATGGTGCAGGCATAGCTCGCGCCGTATTCGGTCGCGAGGGCTTGCGCGGCGGCGGCCAGCTGCTCCGGCCCCATGTCGTTGGACGGCGTGTTGATGAGGTCGCGCGCCAGCATCACGGCATCAGCCATGCGATCGATCTCGGCGGCGTCGACGCCATCGGGCGGCATCAGGCGGACGTCGGGTCTCTCGTCCCTGCGGTAGCGGGCGAAGCGATAGCACCCCAGCGCGAAGGCGAGCGCCGCCAATCGTGCATCGTGCGGTGCATTGGCAAAGCGATAGGTGCCGGCCGGCAGCAGGCCGGGCAGGGCGCCGGGCCGGAACGGATCGCGCGACTTGGCGCCGTCGTCCTCGAGGCCGAACAGCACCCGCGCGATCGCGCCGTCTGGCGCGGGCAGCGCGAGATAGCCGCCCGGCTTGGCGGTGAAGGCGCTGGCCATGGCGAATTGCCGCTGCGCCGGCGGCAGCGTCTCACGCACGGCGTCCCAGCTCGACTTGGTGACGAAATTGATCGGGGTGGCAGTCGAGGACGTCTCGAAGATGGAAGGCATTGGCGGGCTCGGAGGTCGTTCGGGTGGAAAGCAGACTTCGCAGAGTTTTGCCGTGGCCGCAATCGGCATTGCGGTCACCGTTCGGCGAGCCGCTACTCGCAGAGCAAGACCCATGCTAGGTTCCGGCAGTGGTCGCCAAGCAGGTCATCAGGGGTGCAGAGAACGCCCGTGGCCGACGACAATGCGTGCCGGGAGGAATTGCGATGGAATTCGTGTGGAGCGGGATCACATTCATTGGCCAGGCCATCGAGGCCATCTTTGGCTATGTCGAGCATCACCATTGGGTCTTCGCATTCCTCGCCGGCGGTTA
The DNA here is from genome assembly GCF_019455395.1 of Bradyrhizobium sp. BR 10261. Classification (NCBI taxonomy): domain Bacteria; kingdom Pseudomonadati; phylum Pseudomonadota; class Alphaproteobacteria; order Hyphomicrobiales; family Nitrobacteraceae; genus Bradyrhizobium; species Bradyrhizobium sp. BR 10261. Next base: position 140,120 of record NZ_JACOFQ010000006.1, on the reverse strand, counting down.
CGTCTTCTATCTCCATGATCGTTCGATCCACGCGCGGTTCGACGCGCTCGACAGACGCATTGATGAAATCCGCAAGCGTCTCGCCATCGAATATTGATCGGGCCTCTCGAAACGATCCACGGGCGGCGCGCGTATCTTCGTCGAGAACTGCCGTTGATGCGTGCGCTGCCGCAGGGCACCTCGCGACATCCCATGCACTGGCCGAGCTCGTTCGCAAGCTCGACAGTCTGCGCCGCTGCAGGGCAGCACGGGCCCACGTTAACCGGCCATTAGGGTTAACCGTCTATTGCTGGCGCGTTCGGCTCGATCAATCCGCTCGAGAGTCAAAGCGTCATGAGTCAACGGTTCCGTCCTGTCCGGCTTCTTGCGTCCGCCTCGCTGATCGCGCTGGTGGCCGCGAGCCTCGGCGGCTGCACGGCAATGTCCAAGCTCTCCGACGTCACCGGCTCGATCGGGCCGAAGGCGGAGGCTGCTGCGCCGGCCGATCCGGCGCGCGCCGTCGAGGTCTATGGCGAGCGTTATCGGGCCAATCCCAAGGATGCCGATACGGCGCTGGCCTATGGCCAGGCCCTGCGCGCCAACGGCCAGCGCGCCCAGGCCGCGGCCGTGCTCGAACAGGCGACCATCGCCAATCCCGGCAACAAGGCGCTGCTGGCCCAATACGGTCGCGCGCTCTCCGACACCGGCAATTTCCAGCAGGCCTTCGACGTGCTGTCGAAGGCGCATTCGCCCGACAATCCGGACTGGCGCCTGCTGTCGGTGCAGGGCACCTGCCTCGACCAGATGGGCCGCCACAACGAGGCGCGCGGCTACTATGCCAGCGCGCTGAAGATCGCGCCTGATGATCCCGGCGTGCTCTCCAATCTCGGCCTGTCCTACATGCTGACGAGGGACCTGCCCAAGGCGGAAGAGGCGCTGCGGCAGGCCTATGCGTCGCCGCGCGCGGGGGCGCGGGTACGGCAGAATCTCGGCCTGGTGGTCGGTCTCCAGGGCCGCTTCGCGGAAGCCGAGACCATCGTGAAGGCGGACCTGCCGCCGGACCAGGCGGCGGCCAATGTCGCCTATCTGAAGGAGATGCTGAGCCGCAACGACGCTCCGCGCGGCGCGCCGAAGCGCACCCCGGTCGCTTCCCTCAGCCAGCCCGACTGATCCGCCGCCTTTGGCGCGATGGCGTGAATTTCATCCGATCATTCGGACGTTTGCCGCGATCCACATGACGCCGAGCCGGCGCCAGCCGGCTACTGTGCATGGGGTTGTTTTCGCGCTCTTGGATCGCGTGTCAGTGCAGCTCGGAGATCTTGATGCCGGTCGGTCCGAGAATGACGACGAACAGCACCGGCAGGAAGAACAGGATCATCGGCACCGTCAGCTTCGGTGGCAGCGCGGCGGCCTTCTTCTCGGCCTCGTTCATGCGCATGTCGCGGTTTTCCTGCGCCATGACGCGCAAGGATTGCCCGAGCGGGGTGCCGTAGCGTTCCGCCTGCTGAAGCGCCAGACAGACCGACTTGACGCCTTCGAGCCCGGTGCGCTTCGCCAGGTTTTCGTAAGCGACCTTGCGGTCCTGCAAATAGGACAGCTCGGCGGTGGTCAGGGTGAATTCCTCCGACAGCGCGATCGACTGGCCGACGATCTCCGTTGCGACCTTGCGGAACGCCATTTCCACCGACATGCCGGATTCGATGCAGATCAGCAGCAGGTCGAGCGCATCGGGAAAGGCGCGCTTGATCGAGAGCTGGCGCTTGGAGATCGCGTTCTTGAGGAACAGCATCGGCGCCTGCAGGCCGAGATAGGCCGCGCCGACGCAGATGCCGATCTTGATCGGCATCGGGCGGTCCATATGGGCGATCAGGAAGACGTAGATGACCGAGCCGATGAACAGCACGATCGGCGCGACCAGGCGGGCGAACAGGAACGTGATGTAAGGCGCATGGCCGCGATAGCCGGCCATGATCAGCTTGTCGCGCGCAGCCTCCTGCGCCAGCCATTTGGTGAGATTGAAGTCCTCGACCACCTTCGAGACGAGCTGCTTGGGGGTCTGGCGCAGCGAGACCTTCTCGCTCTTGTTGAGGCGCTCGCGCTCGCGCTGCCGGATGCGCTCGCGTTCGCTCGCCACCGCCTTCATGCGCTTGGAGAGGCCCTCGCCGGCGAACATCGGCATCACCAGCGTGTACACGGTGGCGCTGGCAGCGATGGCTGCCAGCAGCATGGTCATGAAGTGGGCGTCATGCAGTTTCGTAACGAGGAACTCGACCATGCGGCACCATCACTCAGAAATCGAAGTTGATCATCTTCTTCATCACCATGATGCCGATCGACATCCAGACGACGCAGCCGACCAGCATCAGCTGTCCGGTGGGATGGGTCCACAGCAGGGAGATGTAGCCGGGGGTCGTGAGATAGACGAGGAACATCACGATCGGCGGCAGCGAGCCGATGATGCCGGCCGAGGCCTTGGCTTCCATCGACATCGCCTGGATCTTCTCCTTCATCTTCTTGCGGTCGCGCAGCACCTTGGAGAGGTTGCCCAGCGCCTCGGAGAGGTTGCCGCCCGATTTCTGCTGGATCGACACCACGATGCCGAAGAAGTTGGCCTCGGGCAGCGGCATGCGCTCATAGAGGCGCGAGCAGGCCTCGCCGAGCGGCATGCCGATCGCCTGCGTCTCGATGATGGCCAGGAATTCGCTGCGCAGCGGCTCCGGCGCGTCGGCCGCGACGACCTTGATCGATTCGAACAGCGGCAGGCCGGCCTTGATGCCGCGGACGATGACGTCGACGGCGTCGGGCAGCGCTGCAAGGAACTTGTTCTCGCGACGCTTCTTCAGGAAGCCCAGGGCCCAGCGCGGCAGGCCGAAGCCGCCGGCAAAGGCAAGACCTGCCGCGCCGAGCAGGCCGCCGCCACCAAACAATGTGCCGACGAAAAACACGCCCGCCACGACCGCGGACACGATCCAGAATTTCTGCGTGGTCCAGTCGAGCCCCGCCTGCGACAGGCGGATGTTGAGCGGGACGCTCTTCTCCTGCGTGCGCCTGGCCTCGAGATCCTTGAGCGAGCTCTCGACCTGCTCGCGGCGCGAGCGCTGGGTCTTCTCGGCCTGGCGGGCCGTCGGCGCCTCGGCGCGTGCGATCGAGGCACGGCGGCTCTCGGCCTTCCGCTCGCCCGACAGCATCGGATAGACGAAGACCCAGGCGATGCCGCCGACAGCGGCGGTGGCGAGGAAGGCGAGGGCGAGGACCTGAATGTTCATGGCTGCGCCGGCCTGCTCACGTGTTCGGTTTCTTTTCCGCGGCGTCGAGCGCGGCGGCAAGGCGTTTCTCTTCGCCGTAATAGCGGGCGCGTTCCCAGAATTTCGGGCGGCCAATGCCGGTCGAGCGATGCTGGCCGATGATCTTGCCGTTGGCGTCCTCGCCGATCAGGTCGTAGAGGAAGATGTCCTGGGTGATGATGGTGTCGCCTTCCATGCCCATCACCTCGGTGATGTGGGTGATGCGGCGCGAGCCGTCGCGCAGACGCGCGGCCTGGACGATGACGTCGATCGAGGCGCAGATCATCTCGCGGATCGTTCGCGATGGCAGCGAAAAGCCGCCCATCGTGATCATGGATTCGCAGCGTGACAGCGCTTCACGGGGATTGTTGGCGTGCAGCGTCCCCATCGAGCCGTCGTGGCCGGTGTTCATGGCCTGGAGGAGGTCGAAGGCCTCCGGCCCGCGGACTTCGCCGACGATGATGCGTTCGGGGCGCATACGCAGGCAGTTTCGCACCAGCTCGCGCATGGTGACCTGGCCTTCGCCCTCGATGTTGGGCGGGCGGGTTTCGAGCCGCACCACGTGGGGCTGCTGGAGCTGAAGTTCGGCGGCGTCCTCGCAGGTGATGACGCGCTCGTCGTGCTCGATGTAGTTGGTGAGACAGTTGAGCAGGGTGGTCTTGCCCGAGCCGGTACCGCCCGAGATCAGCACGTTGCAGCGGACGCGCCCGATGATCTGGAGAATCTCGGCGCCCTCAGGCGAGATCGCGCCGAATTTGACCAGCTGATCCAGCGTCAGCTTGTCCTTCTTGAACTTACGAATGGTGAGCGCGGGGCCGTCGATCGCGAGCGGTGGAACGATGGCGTTGACGCGCGAGCCGTCGGCGAGACGCGCGTCGCAGATCGGCGAGGATTCGTCGACGCGCCGGCCGACTTGGCTGACGATGCGCTGGCAGATGTTGAGGAGCTGCTGGTTGTCGCGAAAGCGGATGCCGGTCCGCTGGATCTTGCCGCTGACTTCGATGAAGACCGTCCCGGCGCCGTTCACCATGATATCGGCGATGTCATCGCGGGCGAGCAGCGGCTCGAGCGGGCCGTAGCCGAGCACGTCGTTGCAGATGTCGTCGAGCAGCTCTTCCTGCTCGGCGATCGACATCACGATGTTCTTGATCGCGATGATCTCGTTGACGATGTCGCGGATTTCCTCGCGCGCCGATTCGGAATCGAGCTTGGCGAGCTGGGCGAGGTCGATGGCCTCGATCAGCGCGCCGAAGATGGTCGCCTTGACCTCGTAATAATTGTCCGAGCGGCGGGTTTCCATGACCGGCGGGGGCCGGGACGGCGCGAGCGGCGGGGACGCGACCACCGGCGGGGGCGGCGCGCGCGACACCGTCGGCGCCGGAGCCGAGACAGGCTCTGGCGACACGGCGCCGGGCTTGGGAGCCCGAAAGTCGGTGTCTGTTCCGCTACGCTTACCGAACACTTAACAACTCCATGCGGCGGCTTATTTTCCCCGCAACTTCTCAATCAGCGGTGAAAGCAACGACGACTTTTGTTTCTTCGTCTCGCTCCGGCCGGTCAGGCGCTGGGCGATCTGGAGGAACATCTCGATAGACTTATGGTTCGCGGAGATCTCCGCGATCATCTGGCCGTTGTTGGCCGCCGCGCCGAAGATCTGCGGCTCGAACGGAATCGAGACCACCGGCTGGCTCTCGATCGCCTTGGCGAATTCGGTCGCGGCGATCTCCGGCCGCTTGGGAACGCCGACCTGGTTGAGGCAGTACAGCGGCGGGCGGTCGTTGGGACGGGCGGCCTTCAGGAGATCGAACAGGTTCTTGGTATTGCGCAGATTGGCGAGATCCGGCGCCGCCACGATCAGGATGTCATCGGCGCCGATGAGGGCGCGCTTGGTCCAGCCCGACCATTGATGCGGGATGTCCAGCACGATGCAGGGCATGGTCGAGCGCAGCGTGTCGAACACGGCGTCGAAAGCGTCGGTGCCGAAATCATAGACCCGGTCGAGCGTCGCCGGCGCCGCCAGCAGGCTGAGATGGTCCGTGCATTTCGACAGCAGGCGATCGATGAAGGCGGTATCAACGCGATCGGGCGAGAACACGGCGTCCGCGATGCCCTGGGGCGGATCCTGGTTATAGTCGAGCCCGGCCGTGCCGAAAGCGAGGTCGAGATCGGCGACCACGGCGTCCATCGCAAGGTCCCGTGCGATGGCCCAGGCGACGTTGTGGGAAATGGTGGAGGCGCCGACGCCGCCTTTGGCGCCGACCACGGCGATGATGCGGCCGACCGCCTTGGCTTCCGGTGCCGAGAACAGATTGCAGATCGAGCGCACGACGTCGATCGCACCGACCGGCGCGAGCACGTAGTCACTGACGCCGCGGCGCACCAGCTCGCGATAGAGCATGACGTCGTTGATACGGCCGATCACGACGACGCGGGTACCGGCGTCGCAGACGGTGGCGAGCTGGTCCAGCCCGGCCAACAGATCGGTGCGGGCGTCGCTCTCGAGCACGATCACGTTCGGCGTGGGCGCCGAGCGGTAAGCTTCGATTGCAGCCATCATGCCGCCCATCTGGATCTTCAGATGGGCCTTGCCGAGGCGGCGATCCTCGCCGGCCGATTGCACGGCTGCAGCGGTCTCCACGGTATCGCAGAAGGCCTGGACGGAGACGCGCGGCGCGGGCGCAATATGCTCCTCGACCGGCGGCGGGATCTCCGGCTGCTCTTCCTGAGTCTGGCGCGCGTAGTTGATCATTTGCCCGTGTCGCTGAGTTTGGCCTTTTCGGCCTCGGGATAGGTGGTCGCTGTCGGCAACCCCTTGCGGTATTTCTCGAAGGCGGCCGTGCGTCGTATGGTGTAAACAGGAGTTTCAGGCCGCGGCTGCTCGAGGTCCGACGGATTGTCGACCATGGCCGCCATGTTGCGCTGATAGGCGCAGCCGAAATTGTAATAGTCCTTGTTCTCGAACCAGCCCTTGTTCTTCATCGAGGGGCCGATGTCCTCCGGCCACAGGCCGCATGGGCCCGCGACCGCCGCGATCTTCGAATAGGTCAGTCGGATCGGCGGCAGGAAGCGCTTGTCGTCCGGCCGGTAGGGGCGGGCGATGATGCCGCGCGGGGGGACGCCCCCGGCCGCCAGCATCGCCTGAATCTCTCGCATGGATTCCGCAACCGGACGTGCATTGGGCGTTCCCGTGGGCACGTCGATGTGAATCGCGCCGGTACCCTCGTGCGTCCAGGTCGAAGCCAGTCCCATCACGTCGGCGCGCTGGGCTGCGGTCAAGCCGCCGCGGGCGTGACCGACGAACACCACGATCGAGCGGTTCTGCTCCTCGATCGCGATCGGGTGACGTTGCTTGTAGTCGTCGGGAATGGAAGCCGTCGCCACCTCGTCGTGCTGGCAGCCGCCGAGTGCGAGCGCGATACCGACGAGCACGCCGCCGAGGCCGGCGGCGCGGTGGCGGATCTGGGGTCGTGCAGTAATCATGACTTGAGTCCCCGTTCCGCCTCAGTCGGTGATGAAGCCGTAAGTGCCGCGGTAGTTCTTGGCCGGTTCGGTCCGCCCCGGAACGCCGTAAAGGCGGTTGATGTTGCCGATCAGTTCGGCCTGCGGATCGGCCGGCGCCGAGAAGCCGTCGTCCGGACGCGAGAGGTCCTTTGGCGACGTTGCGCGCACGATGTAGGGCGTCACGATCACGACCAGTTCGGTCGCGCTGTTGACGAAGTCGCGGCTGCGGAACAGCGTGCCGAGAATAGGCAGCTGCATCAGGCCCGGCAATCCGCTGACCGCCTGCTTGGTCTGCTGCTGAATCAGACCGGCCATTGCCATTGCGCCGCCGGAGGGAATCTCGAGCGAGGTCTCGGCGCGGCGGGTCCTGATCGAGGGGACGGTCACCGAGTTCACCGAGCTCGTGGTGACGGCCTGCGACAGCGTGATCGCGTTGTCGTTGGAGAGTTCAGACACCTCGGTCATCACCCGCAGGCTGATCTTGCCCTCGGTCAGCACCACGGGGGTGAAATTGAGCGAGATGCCGAACTTCTTGAAGCTGATCTGGGTGGTACAGACATGCGTGGTAGGATCGCAAGCATAGCCCGCCGGCACCGGGAATTCGCCGCCGGCGATAAACGTCGCCGATTCACCGGAGATCGCGGTCAGATTCGGCTCGGCCAGCGTGCGGATCACGCCTGCGGTTTCCATGGCGCGCAGGGTGGCCTGCACAGAGGGGCCTCCGCCGAACTTCGCGCTCAGGCTGTTGCCGTCCACGAGATTGTGGCCAAGCGCGGTGAACGGGTTCGAGTTGGTGAAGCTCACCACCGAGGTGCCGTAGTTGAGGTTCGCGGTGAGATCGATGCCGAGCTGCTTGACGATGTTTCGCGCGACTTCCGCAACGGTCACCTTCAGCATGACCTGGTCGCGGCCGCGGACCACGATCGAGTTCAGCACCTTCTCGGTGCCGCCAGCGAGGCGTGCGGCGAGATCGTTGGCCTGCTGCGCTTCGACCGGGTTGGCCGCGGTGCCGCTCAGGACGACGCCCTCCCCGAGGCCGTCGATCTGGATGTCGGAATTGGGCAAGATCTGCTTCAGCGCCGCGCGCACGCCATTGAGGTCGCGCTTGACTGCGATGTCATAGGCGGCGATCTGCTGGCCGGCGGAATCGAAGAACACGATGTTGGTCTGGCCGACCGAGGCGCCGATGATGTAGGCGCGCTGGGACGAGCGGACCACCGCATTGGCAATCTTGGGATCGGCGACGAGCACGTCCTTGATGTCGCGTGGCAGGTCGATCACGATCGACTTGCCGACGCCGAGCGAAAGGAAGCGCGCGTTCATCTGACCATCGGCCGCGACCGGCGCCGCCGGACGATAGTCAGCCGCAATCACCGGAGTCAGCGCGGGGCTAAGCGTCAGCGCGACAGCGGCCGAGAACGACAGGGCGCGGACCACGGAGGTCCGCATCGTCGCCTGATCTGCCCTGCATTTCATATCGACTGTCCTCATCGTGCTTTCGCACCCTGACTTTGAATGCCGTAGCGAATGATCGAAACGCCGTCGCGCTGCTGCGCGGATTCATCGAGTGTGATCTCGGTCGTCTTGACATCGGCAATGCTGCGCAGCGCCAACGACAGCGTTCCGGCCTGGCGGCCTGAGGACAGCATTCTGGTCTGCGCGGAATCGAGTTCCAGGGTCACGGTCTTGCCGACCACTGCGTTCTGGCCCTCTTTCTCCTTCGGCGCCTGGTCGATGGCCAGCACGCGAACATTGGTCAGGAGGATCTCGGACGTGACGATATCCTGTCCGCTCGGGTCCGGATTCTTGAGGCGGCGCGTGAGCAGAACGTCAACGCGATCGTTGGGCAGGATAAAGCCGCCGGCACCCGTCTCCGGCGTGATTTCGGTCGAGATGGCCCGCTTGCCGCTCGGCAGGATCGCGGCCATGAAGCCCGAACCATCGGCCTTGACCAGCTTCTGGTCGCGGATCGGTTCCCCCTGGATGAAAGGGGCACGGGCGATCGAACCCGTAACCTGGGTCGCGCCGTCCGGGCGCTCGTTGCGGCGAATGAAAGTGGCGCTGGCGGTCGCCGTCGGCCAGGTCTGCCACTGCACGTCGTCCGGCTTCAGGGTCTGTCCGAGGCCGATGTCGTTCTTGGCGACCAGGACGTCGGTGGTGGGAAGCTGCGCGACCGGAGCCGCTGGAGGCGGCGCAGAGTCCGAGCCGCTCGCCAGGTACGCAGCGATGCCGCCGGCGCAGATGGCGACCGTCAGGACGACTATGCGTGCCCTATTCATACGCTCACTTTCCACAAAACGCCGCGACGCTGCCGCCGCCGTAATCGGCAGTTGACCAGCTATTCGTCAAAGCATGGTTAATGAGGCGTATCTAAATCGCCTTAACGCCGGGTTATCGCGGCGTTCAGCGCAGTGCGAGGTGAGCGAGGTCGATCGCCTTCACCCATTCGGTTTCGGGGTAGACCAACAGTGCGCCAAGCGCGAGCGCGATGCCGTAGGGAATGCCGGTCTGCTTGTCGTGAAGCCGTGCGAGCCAGGCCTGGCCGGCAAGTCCGTAAGGGAGCGGCCATTGTCGGAACTGCAGCAGCAGCAGCGTCAGCGCTCCGCCGAACAGCGAGGCGTAGAGCAGGAAGTCCATCAATTGGGCGAAGCCGAACCAGAGCGCCACGGACGCGGCAACCTTGGCATCGCCCCCGCCCATCCAGCCCATCGCGAAGCAGGTGAAGGCCACGACGAGCAGTAGCGCGCCGGCACCGACATGGCTCAGCATCTCGTAAGGTGCCATACCACCGGCGAAGGCGAGCACGAAGAAACCCGCGACCAGCGTCAGCGACACGCGGTTGGAGATCGTCATCGTGAAAAGATCGCTGGCGGCCGCGAACGCCATCAGGGCCGGGAACAGCAGAAGGCGCGCGAGGTCGAGTGTCATGGGCTGCGTCTGGAGGCCTGGGTCTGTCGCGGAAACGGGGCGCCGGCGCATGCTAGAAGGCAGTGTTAAACAAACCGACAACGGCCGCCGCAGCCTGGCAACGACGTCGCCGGCGGTCTCACCACATGCTGGCGATGCGCATCGCCAGCGTGATCATTGCGAGCAGCAGCGCAAGGCAAACCCAATAGGCCGACGCGTCGCCGCGCGCCGTGTCCGCCTCGGTCGCCGCCATTGCGGCATCGGTTCTGTGCTTACGCAACGCCACTGGAACTCGCCGTGTCATGAAAAAACAAAGGCCCCGCAGGTCCGGGGCTTTTTCCGTTTTTTGTCGCTCGGCTCACTTCAGCGAGGTGCTGATCGAGCCGAATTTGGTGTTCAGCGTGCTGCCGAGGTTGTTAACGACAGTGATGATGGCCAGCGCGATGCCGGCGGCGATCAGACCGTATTCGATGGCGGTGGCGCCGGATTCATCCTTCACGAAACGCGCAATCAGGTTCTTCATGAACTAAACTCCGTCTGGGTGAGGTCGCCTCGTTCGGCGCTGTCTTGACGCGCCGACCTTGTGAGCCGAGCTCTTTCGGCGGGGTTAATTCAATCGCTCAAACCCGCCGCGTGCCCGATGCTTTTGGCCAGAGTGAATTTCGCCTTAAGGCGCCCGCCGTGATTCGTTCCGGTTCTGAACTCTGCGTCAACTTCACCCAACCTTAAATTTCGCGGCGTAGGCGTGAGTGGATCAGCAGCCTGGAAGAGACGCGATGATGTCGAGCCTGCCCATGCAAGTCGCCCTGATGCTCGGCGAGACCATCGCGAAGGTGATCCCCGTTACCTTCATGCTCGCGGTGATCTTCACGGTGCTCGAGCATTTCTGGGCCTGCAATCCAGGTCCGGCGTGGTGGCGCAAGCGCGAGATCGTGACCGACATCTGCTACTGGTTCTTCGTTCCGGTGTTTGCCCGCACCATGCGGATCGGACTGCTGATCGTCACCGCCGGCATCGTCTTCAATATCCACGACGCGGACGAGCTGATCGCCTTCTACGACAATGGCCACGGCCCGCTGTCGCAATTGCCGCTCTGGCTGCAGGGGGTGCTGTTCCTGGTAGCGTCCGACTTCATGCTGTACTGGCTGCACCGGCTGTTTCACGGCGGCGGGTTCTGGAAATACCATGCGATCCATCACTCCTCAGAGGAGATCAGCTGGATTTCAGCGGCGCGCTTTCATCCGGTGAATCTGATGCTCGGAACGATCGGCGTCGACGTCGTGCTGCTGATGGCCGGCATATCGCCGAACGTGATGATCTGGGTTGGCCCGTTCACGACCTTCCATTCGGCGTTCGTGCACGCCAATCTGAACTGGACCTTCGGGCCGTTCCGGTATGCGCTGGCGACGCCGGTGTTCCACCGCTGGCACCACACGGCGCTCGAAGAGGGCGGTGACACCAATTTTGCCGGCACTTTCCCGATCTGGGATGTGCTGTTCGGCACCTTCCGCATGCCGAAGGGCGAGCTGCCGCAGGACTATGGCAAGGACGATGCGACCATGCCGAAGGAGATCGCCGGCCAGCTCGCCTATCCGTTCCGCCACCAGGCCGGGCGATAAAACGCAAGTCCGTAGAACAATAGTCGGCGAATTTGCGGAACGTTCACGAATTACAGGCAGGTTAACCGGGTCGGGCGCCGGCTCCGCTTCCAATCGATTCTGCCGGTCTGTGACGTCCCGGGGTAAGAGTATGCGTAAAGAGTTTCTGCGCCGCCATGCGCGCGTCTGTCTCCTGGCTGCGGCTGCGATGCTGGCATCGCCGGCGATCGGCATTGCCGAGCCTGCCGTCGATACCATTGCCGTCAATGTCGACCAGGCCAAGCTGGTGCGCTTGCCCGGCAAGGTCGCCACCATCGTGGTCGGCAATCCGCTGATCGCCGACGTGACGCTCCAGCCCGGCGGCATGATCGTCGTGACCGGCAAGGGTTACGGCGCCACCAACTTCATCGCGCTCGATCGCGGCGGTGAGATCCTGGTCGATCGGCAGATCCAGGTCGAAGGCCCAAGCGACCGGCTCGTCACCGTCTATCGCGGGATCGAGCGGGAATCCTACAGCTGCATGCCGCTCTGCCAGCGCCGCGTCACGCTCGGCGACAGCGACCAATACTTCAACACCACGATGAGCCAGGCCGGCTCGCTGAGCAGCAATGCCAGCGGCAACGCCTCTGCGGCCGCCAAGACCAACTGATAAAGACGAACTGACAAAGACCGACTGACAAGACGAACCGGCACGATCGGTCGGCAGGCCAGGGCGGGACCATCCGGTCCCGCACGCGGTCGCGGGCGACGTACTTTCTGTTCTCCGGTCTTCGCACTGCCGGCGTGGTTAACCCATTGCTAACAACCCCGCCCGGCCCGAATCGAGTGTCGGAAACATTTGGACAATCAGTTTCCGATATTGATCGAGGCACATGATCGCTGCCGCCGGGGAACTCAACGCGATGCCATCGCCTGTAGCTTCGAGATTGACGTTCCGGTCTGCTCTGCGACGGTTTCGCGGGAATCGCGGTGGATCGGCGGCGGTCGAGTTCGCGCTGGTTGCGCCGATCTTCTTCGCGCTGCTATTTGCCATCATCGAGACGGCGCTGGTGTTCTTTTCGGGCCAGGTGCTCGAGACCATCACGCAGAATTCCGCCCGCGTGGTGCTGACCGGCCAGGCGCAGTCGGGTTCGGTGGCGGCCTGCGCGGTGAGCGGCGTCGCTTCGCCTTGCACGCAGGCGACGTTCAAGACTTACGTCTGTAGCCAGATTCCGGCGCTGTTCAACTGCAACAGCCTGTATGTCGACGTCACGAGCTACTCGTCCTTCTCGGCGGTAACGCTGCCGACGCATCTCGATGGGGCGTGCAATTTCGACACCAACATGAACTACAACGCCGGCAATGCCGGCGACATCGTGGTGGTCCGGCTGTTCTATCAGTGGCCGCTGTTCGTGACCGGGCTCGGCTACAACATCGGCTGCGGCAGCACGAACAAGCGGCTGCTGGTGGCAACCGCCGCGTTCAAGAACGAGCCCTACTAAAGCATGATCCGCAAAAGCGGTTTTCCGAAAAAGATCATGCTCAAACAAAGAGCTAAAGCGCGATGACGATTCAACCCAATCTCATCGCGCCTTAGGACAACGGATCGGGCACGGCGATGCAGGCGATTGCAAGATTATGGCGGGCGGCCGGTTTTTCGGCGTGCGAATTCCTTGCCGACGGCAGAGGTCTTGCCGCGACCGAATTCGCGGTGATCGTTCCGCTGATGCTGGTGATGATGTTCGGCACCGTCGAATTCTCGTCAGCTATAGCGATCGATCGCAAGGTGACGCTGATGGCGCGGACGCTGGCGGACCTCACTTCGCAGTCGACCACTGTCGCCGACACCGACATGACCAATTTCTTCGCGGCCTCGACCGCGATCATGACGCCTTATGACGCGACGCCCGTGTCGGCGACGATCACCGAACTTTACGTGGATTCGACGCAGACGGCGCATGTGCAGTGGAGCAAGGGGGCGGCCCCGCGGGCGCAGAGATCCACTGTCTCAATTCCCACGACGCTCGCTGTCGCCAACACCTATCTGATCTTCAGCGAGGTCAGCTACATCTACACGCCGTCGGTCGGCTACGTGCTCAAGAATTTGATCACGCTGAGCGACGTCGCCTACACCCGCCCGCGCCTGTCCGCCTGCGTCTATTACAGCCCGGGCACGACATGCACGACCTATTGAGCCCATCTGCCCCTCGGACATGAAAAAAGGCCGTGCGTTCCGCACGGCCTTTTCCGTTGTTCGGTGCGTTCAGGCTGATCCAGGTGCGCGCCTCGCAAGGTGCGCGTTGGATGTCAGCCTGCGTCGCGGAGATTGTCGGCAGCCGACTTGCCGGACCGGCGATCGGCGACGATCTCGTAGGAGACCTTCTGGCCTTCGCGCAGCGAGCCGAGGCCGGCGCGCTCGACGGCGCTGATGTGAACGAACACGTCCTTGCCGCCGTCGTCGGGCTGGATGAAGCCATAGCCCTTGGTCGCGTTAAACCACTTCACGGTTCCCATGCTCACGGGGATAGTCCCTTCTCAGATACACAATGGTAGAGCCCGCTCGCGCAGGCAGGTTAGATCGAATTTTTGGAAGGGTCGTCAGCGTGTCTGAACCGGCTGTACCGGTGGATGCTAATGTCGTCCGGCCGAAAATCGATTAATTCATTTTATTGGAATTAAGGCCTCAAAACAATGCTGACGTGCACGATTTTTTGATCCGCCGTGATGCCCGCGGCGGATCAGCATACAGGTCAGCATTTTAATTCCGCGCCCAGGCGGGGCGAGGGCAGATCAGCGGCGGCGGAACTGGCCGCCGCGCTGGGGGCCACCGCGCGGCGGTCCACCGGCGGTCGCGGGCCGTTCGTCCTTGTGACGGAAAATCAGCCGGCCCTTTTCGAGGTCGTAGGGCGACATTTCCACCGTCACGCGGTCTCCCGCCAGCGTCTTGATGCGGTTTTTCTTCATCTTGCCGGCGGTATAGGCGACGATCTCGTGCCCGGCGTCGAGCTGGACGCGGTACCGCGCGTCGGGGAGGATTTCGGTGACCAGTCCTTCGAACTGGATCAGCTCTTCCTTAGCCATGAATTTCTCCAGGTCGTGGACGGCTAGTGCGAATGGGGTTTGCGGTTCGGGTGGCCGTTCGGCCGACTCTCACGGCGCAAAAAGGCCACGCCTTGTATCCCATCAGGCGCTCCTGCGCTATGCGCGGAACGCTGTTCCGGGCGTTCGTTTGGCGAATGCATCTTACCACCGGAGCGGCGGCGACGAGAGCCCTTGGAGCCGTTTCCGGGCCTGCCGTCCACATGCCGCGCCTCGCCATGACGGCCCTCTCCGGGCCGCCCGTCGCTCGGCTTGCCGGAGCTGTGATGGCGTCCGTCGGCATGCCTGTCGTCGCTACGCCGTCCGTCGCCATGCCGTGCGCTTTGCGGGCGCTGGCCCGGGCGGCCGCCCGGCCGGCCCTGCCGTTGTTGCTGGGGCGGGGGAGCGCCGGCATCGCGGCGGCCGGCATCCGTGCGGAGGTCCTCGCGCGGCAGCGCCACCTTGATCAGCCGCTCGATGTCGCGGAGATAGCTGAGTTCCTCGCCGCCGGCGACCAGCGAGATCGCGGTGCCGTCGGCGCCGGCGCGCGCGGTCCGGCCGATCCGGTGCACATAGGTCTCCGGCACGTTCGGCAGGTCGTAGTTGATGACGTGGCTGATGCCGTCAACGTCAATGCCACGGGCGGCGATGTCGGTGGCGACCAGGGTGCGGATTTCGCCGGAGCGGAACTGCGCCAGCGTGCGCTCGCGATGGTTCTGCGATTTGTTACCGTGGATCGCGCTGGCGGGGATGCCGGCCCGTTCCAGCGTCTTCACGACCTTGTCGGCGCCGTGCTTGGTGCGGGTGAAAACCAGCGCGCGGTTGATCGGCTCGTCCTTCAGCAGCTTGGTCAGGAAGGTGGCCTTGGCCGGGAAATCCACCTGGATGATGCGCTGGTTGATGCGCTCGGCGGTCGAGGAGACCGGGGTCACCGCGACGCGCGCCGGATCACGCAGCATGGAATCGGCGAGCTCGGCAATGTCCTTCGGCATGGTGGCGGAGAAGAACAGCGTCTGTCGCTTGATCGGGAGTTTCGCGACGATTTTGCGGATGTCGTTGATGAAGCCCATGTCGAGCATGCGATCAGCCTCGTCGAGCACGAGGAACTCGACGCTGCCAAGCTTCAGCCCGTTGCTCTGCACGAGGTCGAGCAGGCGGCCGGGGGTGGCAACCAGCACGTCGACGCCCTGCATCAGGGCGCGGACCTGGCGACCCATCGGCACGCCGCCGATGGCGAGCGTCGAGGACAGGCGAATGTGGCGACCATAGGCGTTAAAGCTGTCGAGGATCTGCCCGGACAGTTCGCGGGTCGGCGAGAGCACCAGCACGCGGGCCGTCTTGGGCTGTGGCTTGATCCGGTTCTCGAGCAGGCGATGCAGGATCGGCAGCGCGAAGGACGCGGTCTTGCCGGTGCCGGTTTGGGCGATGCCGACGACGTCGCGGCCGGTCAGCGCCAGCGGAATGGTTTGGGCCTGGATCGGGGTCGGGGTGACGTAATTCTCTTCGGCGAGAGCACGTGCGATGGGTTCGGCGAGGCCGAAGTCCTGAAACGAAGTCAAAAGATGGGTTCTTTCCATGTCAAATGCCGGCGCCCGACGCAATCAGCGGGGCGCGTGCATAAGGGTGTCGAGAAGACACCTGCGTGTTTGGGGTGTCGGATGGCTTGGGAGATATGGGGCAAGCCAGAGGCCCGTGGGGGCTTAAGAACACGCGGCTCGCTACGACCGCTCGATTCGCAAGCGATCTCCACCCTCATATGGAACATTGACGGGGCGCTTTCAAGGCGGGCCGTCGGCCGGGATCGATGGCGGTGCAAAAATAGTTATGCCGGAAATTTAGCCAATGAGCCCATTTTGCTCAAAAAATGAACTGGCTGCCGCATGCGCATACAATTTATCTGCCTAAATTTTGAGCGGCCAGACTGCGGCTAAAGTTTGATAGCGGCGGAATTGTCTAGATCGACCAATCACTTGGCAGGTGCCGAGCCCATGGCATGGTTCTTGCGATTCCGTTAATCGCAAGCGGCCGTGGGGCCGTTTCGCAGCGTTTTCACGTCTGCGTCAGGGAGATGATACATCCATGCCTACCAAATCCATTCACGATATAGCGGCGTCATTTAGCCGCCGCGGCGTGCTCGCCGCGACCACCGGACTGTTGCTCGGTTTGGCGTCCATTTCCGGCGCGAAGGCTGCGGACGACACCATCAAGGTCGGCGTCCTGCACTCCCTCTCGGGCACCATGGCCATCAGCGAAACCACGCTGAAGGACACCATTCTCTTCCTGATCGACGAGCAGAACAAAAAGGGCGGCGTGCTCGGCAAGAAGCTCGAGGCCGTTGTCGTCGACCCCGCCTCGAACTGGCCGCTGTTCGCCGAAAAGGCGCGCGAGCTGATCACCAAGGACAAGGTCTCGGTCGTGTTCGGCTGCTGGACCTCGGTGTCGCGCAAGTCGGTGCTGCCGGTGTTCAAGGAACTCAACAACATCCTGTTCTACCCCGTGCAGTACGAGGGTGAGGAGTCCGAGCGCAACGTGTTCTACACCGGTGCTGCGCCGAACCAGCAGGCGATCCCTGCCGTCGATTACCTGATGAAGGACGAGAAGGTGAAGCGCTGGGTGCTCGCGGGCACCGACTACGTCTATCCGCGCACGACCAACAAGATCCTGGAAGCCTATTTGAAGTCGAAGGGTGTCGCCCAGGAAGACATCATGATCAACTACACGCCGTTCGGCCATTCCGACTGGCAGACGATCGTGGCCGACATCAAGAAGTTCGGCTCGGCCGGCAAGAAGACGGCGGTGGTCTCCACCATCAACGGCGACGCCAACGTCCCCTTCTACAAGGAGCTCGGCAACCAGGGCATCAAGGCGAAGGACATCCCGGTGGTCGCGTTCTCGGTGGGTGAGGAAGAGCTCGCCGGCATCGACACCAAGCCGCTGGTCGGCCATCTCGCCGCCTGGAACTACTTCCAGTCGATCAAGACCCCGGCGAACGAGAAGTTCATCAAGGACTGGCAGGCCTACACCAAGAACCCGAAGCGCACGACCAACGATCCGATGGAAGCCCACGTGATCGGCTTCAACATGTGGATCAAGGCCGTCGAGAAGGTGAAGTCGACCGATCCGGACAAGGTGATCGATGCGCTTCCCGGCATCGAGGCGCCGAACCTGACCGGTGGTACTTCGAAGATGCTGCCGAACCACCACATCACCAAGCCGGTGTTCATCGGCGAGATCAAGGGCAACGGCCAATTCGACGTGGTCTGGAAGACCCCGGGTCTGGTGGCGGGCGACGCCTGGTCGAAGGAGCTCGAGGGCTCCAAGGACCTGATCGGCGACTGGGTCGGCAAGAAGTGCGGCAACTTCAACACCAAGACCAACAAGTGCCTCGGCTCCGGCTCCTGATCCGGACCTGACATTCGACTGCACGACGGGAGAAGACGGCTATTCCGCCGTCTTCTCCCCACTTCTGCCGGGGTGATCCACAGTGCCAACCAAATTGTCCGCTCGTTTCTGCAGCCTTGTCCTGTCGCTGTTCCTGATCGCGTTCGCATTGCCGGCCTTGGCCGGTCCGTTCGAGGATGCAGTCGCCAAATTCGCCAACGACGATTATTCGGATACGGACGAGGCGATCGGCGCGGTCGCAAGCAGCGGCAACAAGCTCGCCTTTCCGATCATCAGCGCACTGCAGGACGGCCGCCTCATGGCTGATCCTGACACCAAGAAAGTTTACGTCACCGGCACCGACGGCAAGTCGATCGACGCCGCGACCGGTGAGCCCGTCGCCAGCGTGCCTGACAGCGCCAGCGCCGTCCGTCTCAACAACCGCCTGCGCCGCAGCGTCGATGCTGCGCTCGGCAGCCTGACGCTGCAGTCGCCCGATCTCGGCGCGCGGCTCCAGGCCGCTCAATCCGTCTTCAAGTCGCATGAAGAGACCGCGCTCGAGGCGGTCGAAAGCGCGCTCGCCAAGGAGAGCAATAAATCGGCCAAGACCGCGCTCGGCGAGGCACGGGCGGCGATCCTGCTGTTCAAGTCCGACGCCACCGAAGTCCAGAAGCTCGAGGCCGTCGCCACCATCAAGGCGCGCGGCGATCAGGACGCGCTGGCGCTGCTCTCCGACATCGGCGCCGACCAGCCGGCCTCCGTCGCGAAGGCCGCGACGAGCGCGATCGGCTCGATCCAGAATACGCTGGCGGTCTGGTCCACGGTGCAGAATGCCTGGTACGGCCTTTCGCTCGGCTCGGTGTTGCTGCTCGCCGCGATCGGGCTTGCCATCACCTTCGGCGTGATGGGCGTCATCAACATGGCCCATGGCGAGATGGTGATGCTGGGGGCCTACACCACCTTCGTGGTGCAGGAGGTGATCCGCACCCGCTATCCCGCTCTGTTCGACTATTCGCTGCTGATCGCGGTGCCGCTCGCCTTCCTCGTCGCCGGCGCCATCGGCGTGCTGATCGAGCGCAGCATCATCCGCTTTCTCTATGGCCGGCCGCTGGAGACGCTGCTCGCGACCTGGGGCCTGTCGCTGGTGCTGCAGCAGGCGGTGCGCACGATGTTCGGCCCGACCAACCGCGAGGTCGGCAACCCCTCCTGGATGAGCGGTGCGTTCGAGCTCGGCCAGATCACCATCACCTATAACCGGCTCTGGATCCTCTGCTTCACGCTGGCGGTGTTCGTGATCCTGCTCGCCATGCTGCGCTACACGGCGCTGGGCCTCGAGATGCGCGCCGTGACGCAAAACCGGCGCATGGCGGCCTCGATGGGCATTGCCACCTCGCGCGTCGACGCGCTGACCTTCGGGCTCGGGTCGGGCATTGCCGGCATCGCCGGCGTGGCGCTGTCGCAGATCGACAATGTCAGCCCCAATCTCGGCCAGAGCTACATCATCGACAGTTTCATGGTCGTGGTGTTCGGCGGCGTCGGCAATCTCTGGGGCACGCTGGTCGGCGCCTTCACGCTCGGCATCGCCAACAAGTTCCTGGAGCCGGTCGCCGGCGCTGTGCTCGGCAAGATCGCGATCCTGGTCCTGATCATCCTGTTCATTCAAAAGCGGCCGCGCGGCCTGTTCGCGCTCAAGGGCCGTGCGGTGGAAGCATGACCCCTCACATGCTGACGCGATCGCTGGACCGCGGCGCGGCGATCTTCCTGATGGTCGTCGCCGCCTGCGGCATCCTCATCCCGCTCTCCAACCTGCTGCTGCCGGCAGGCTCGTTCCTGCAGGTGCCGACCTATCTGGTCGCGCTCTGGGGCAAATATGTCTGCTACGCCATCCTGGCGCTCTCGATCGACCTGATCTGGGGCTATTGCGGCATTCTCTCGCTCGGCCACGGCGCCTTCTTCGCGCTCGGCGGCTACGCGATGGGCATGTACCTGATGCGGCAGATCGGCACCCGCGGCGTCTACGGCAATCCCATCCTGCCCGACTTCATGGTGTTCCTGAACTGGCAGAAGCTGCCCTGGTACTGGTACGGCTTCGACATGTTCTGGTTCGCGGCGTTGATGGTGCTTGTCGTGCCGGGCCTGCTCGCCTTTTGCTTCGGCTGGCTCGCCTTCCGCTCCCGCGTCACCGGCGTCTATCTGTCGATCATCACGCAGGCGATGACCTATGCGCTGCTGCTCGCCTTCTTCCGCAATGATTTCGGCTTCGGCGGCAATAACGGCCTGACCGACTTCAAGGACATCCTGGGCTTCAACGTCCAGGCCGAGGGCACCCGTGCCGCGCTGTTCGGGCTGAGCTGTCTGGCGCTGATCTTCAGCTTCCTGATCTGCCGCTCCGTCGTGTCCTCCAAGCTCGGCAAGGTGCTGATCGCGATCCGCGACGCCGAATCGCGCAGCCGCTTCCTCGGCTACCGCGTCGAATCCTACAAGCTGTTCGTGTTCACGCTGTCGGCCTGCATGGCCGGCGTTGCCGGCGCGCTCTATGTGCCGCAGGTCGGCATCATCAACCCATCCGAATTCGCGCCGGGCAATTCGATCGAGGCGGTGATCTGGGTCGCGGTCGGCGGCCGCGGCACGCTGGTCGGTGCGGCGCTCGGTGCCATCGTCGTCAACTACGCAAAGACCTTCTTCACCTCGGGTGTGCTGGCCCCGTACTGGCTGTTCATGCTGGGCGCGCTGTTCATCCTGGTGACGCTGCTGCTGCCCAAGGGCATCGTCGGCACCTTCAGCGCCTGGCGCGAACAGGCCAAGGAGAGGCGTCCGGCCGCGACGAGTGCGAGCGCGGCGGCTGAAGACGGCATCACCGAACCGAAGATGGCGGAGTAGCGGTCATGAACGTCATGGATACCCGCGCGACCTCCGCGATGCTCTATCTCGACGGCGTGCACGTCTCGTTCGATGGTTTCCACGCCATCAACAATCTGTCGCTGACGCTTGCGCCCGGCGAGATGCGCGCCATCATCGGCCCGAACGGCGCCGGCAAAACCACGATGATGGACATCATCACCGGCAAGACCAAGCCGGACGAGGGCACCGTGTTGTTCGACGGCGTCACCGATTTGACGCGGCTCGACGAGACCCGCATCGCCGAGCTCGGCATCGGCCGCAAATTCCAGAAGCCGACGGTGTTCGAGAGCCAGACCGTGCAGGACAATCTGCTGCTGGCGCTCAATGTCGATCACAGCGTCAAGGGCACGCTGTTCTGGCGCGGCAGCAGGGCCGAGTCCGAGCGCATCGACAAGGTGCTGGAGACGATCCGCCTCACCGACGCCCGCAACCGCCTCGCCGGCAGCCTCAGCCACGGCCAGAAGCAGTGGCTCGAGATCGGCATGCTGCTCGCGCAGGATCCGAAACTGCTCCTCGTCGACGAGCCCGTCGCCGGCATGACCGACGTCGAGACCCACCTCACTGCCGAGCTGCTCAAGGAGATCAACAAGACCCACACCGTCATGGTGGTCGAGCACGACATGACATTCGTGCGCGAGCTCGGGGTCAAGGTCACCTGTCTGCACGAAGGCACCGTGCTCGCCGAAGGAACCATTGACCAGGTCTCGTCGAACGACCGGGTCATCGAAGTCTATCTGGGACGCTGAGCAATGCTTGAGGTCAAGGACATCAACCTGTTCTACGGCGCGGCGCAGGCGCTGCGCGGCGTCTCGATCGCCGCCGAACCCGGCAAGGTGACCTGCGTGCTCGGTCGCAACGGCGTCGGCAAGACCTCGCTGCTGCGCGCCATGGTCGGGCAATATCCGATCTCCTCGGGCGCGATCCTGTTCGACGGCGGCGACATTAGCGGCCTCAAGCCCTATGAGCGGGCGCGCAAGGGCATCGGCTTCGTGCCGCAGGGCCGCGAGATCTTTCCGCTGCTGACTGTCGAGGAGAACCTCAAGACCGGCTTCGGCCCGCTCAAGCGCCAGGACAAGAACATTCCCGACGATGTGTTCTCGCTGTTTCCGGTGCTGCAATCCATGCTCGGCCGGCGCGGTGGCGACCTCTCCGGCGGCCAGCAGCAGCAGCTCGCGATCGGCCGCGCGCTGGTGATGCGGCCAAAATTGCTGCTGCTCGACGAGCCGACCGAGGGCATCCAGCCCTCGATCATCAAGGACATCGGCAGGGCGATCTCTTACTTGCGCAACCTCGGCAACATCGCCATCGTGCTGGTCGAACAATATCTCGACTTTGCCTGCGAACTCGGCGACAGCTTTGCGGTGATGGATCGTGGTGCGGTGAAATTCACCTGCGACCGCTCCAATCTCGACCCAAGCGAGATCAGCCGCCAGATGGCGCTGTAGGCCGGGGCATTGTAGGCTAGAGAAATCCTGCCGCGGCCGGCTGGGGGAGACGGATGCGCAGCGACGCCTTGGTCACATCTTTGGCGACATCTTCGGTGTTCGAAGCCAATCGCGCCCGTGGTGCCGTGCGCTTCGACGTGCACGCCCGTGACGGCGTGACGCGGCGGGGCGCCTTGCATGAATCCGGCTCGCTCCGGGTGCGCTTTCCCTCGCCGGAGGATGACGGCCTGTCCGGCGTGTTCGTCAACACGGCCGGCGGCGTCGCCGGCGGCGACCGCTTCGATGTCGAGATCTCGGCCGCTGAGACTGCGCGTCTGACGCTGACCACGGCAGCCGCGGAAAAGGTCTACCGCACGCCGGGGGCGGCAGCGCAGCTCAACATTTCCCTGAAGGTTGGCGCCGGCGCGCATCTCGGCTGGCTGCCGCAGGAGACAATCCTGTTCGACCGCGCGCGGGTCCATCGCCGCTTCGACATCGAGCTCGACGATGCCGCCTCCCTGCTGCTTTGTGAAATTGTCGTATTCGGCCGCACCGCCATGGGCGAGCGAATGGAGCAGGGCGAATTTGTCGACCGCTGGCGGCTCTCCCGTGGCGGCAGGCTGGTCTTTGCGGAGACCGTCAGGCTCGACGGCGATATCGGTGCGAAGCTCGCGCGACCGGCGGTCGCGAAGGGCGCTGCCGCGATCGGCACGGCGCTGATCGTGCCGGGCGACGAGGCATTGGTCGAACGCCTCCGCGAGAGGTCGGATTCTTTCGCCGGAGAGGTCGGGATTTCAGCCTGGAATGGCTTTGCAATGGCGCGGTTCTGTGCCCAAGATGCGGCGCGTTTGCGTGCCGACATGATGGCCGTGCTGGCGCGCACCGGTGCGGCCTTGCCGCGACTCTGGCTGAATTGACGGCCGGCTGAATTGAAGTGTTGAACCGAAGAGATTTCGCATGAACCTGTCTCCCCGCGAAAAGGACAAGCTTCTGATCTCGATGGCCGCCATCGTGGCGCGCCGCAGGCTAGATCGCGGCGTCAAGCTCAACCATCCCGAGGCGATCGCGATCATCTCCGATTTCATCCTCGAGGGCGCGCGCGACGGCCGCACCGTCGCCGAGCTGATGCAGTCGGGCGCGCAGGTGCTCACCCGCGACCAGGTGATGCCTGGCATCCCCGAGATGATCCACGACATTCAGGTCGAGGCGACGTTCCCCGACGGCACCAAGCTCGTCACCGTGCACGAACCGATCCGCTAGACACACGCGTCATTCCGGCGCGCCCGACTTGTCCGCCGAAGCTCGAAGAGCGAAGGTGGAAGGGCGGCCCGGAATCCAGAGATTGTTGATCGAGATTCCGGGTTCAGCCCTGCGGGCTGCCCCGGAATGACCGAGAAAGGCACAACATGATCCCCGGCGAACTCTTCATCCAGGACGGCGAGATCGAGCTCAATGCCGGCCGCAAGACCGTGACACTGACGGTCGCCAATACCGGCGACCGCCCGATCCAGGTCGGCTCGCACTATCATTTCTTCGAGACCAACCCGGCGCTGAAATTCGACCGCAAGAAGTCCCGCGGCATGCGCCTCGACATCGCCGCCGGCACCGCCGTCCGCTTCGAGCCCGGCCAGACCCGCGAGGTCCAGCTCGTGGCGCTGGCGGGCAAGAAGACGATCTACGGTTTTCGCGGCGACGTGATGGGGAAGCTGTGAGGCATGCTGCCTGCCATCCGCCTTATCTCCGAAGCTGCTGAACTGGCCGCGCGCCGGCACAACGGCATGGCGCGCAAGGGTCGGGGGAAGGAGCCCTACATCAATCATCTCGCGGAGGTCGCGAACCTGCTGGCAACGGCGAGCGATGGCGCCGATGCCGAGCTCGTTGCTGCCGGCTGGCTGCACGATACGATCGAGGACACCGAGACCACGCGCGAGGAGCTGGCGCAAAAATTCTCCAAGCGTGTCGCCGGGCTCGTCGCCGAGTGCACCGACGACATGAACCTGTCGAAGGCCGAGCGGCGGCGGAAGCAGATCGAGGACGCTCCGCACAAATCTCCCGGCGCAAAGCTGATCAAGATCGCCGACAAGATCAGCAATATCGGGGCGCGCATTCACTCCGATCCGACCGCGGAAGAGCGCGACGATCTCGCCGATTACACCGGCTGGGCCGAGCAGGTCGTCGCCGGCTGCCGTGGCGGCAACGCCTGGCTCGAGACGACATTCGACCACATGGTGCGAAAGGCGAGGGCTTCGCTGTGAGCACTGACCAAGAATTCAAACGCAAACGGGGCTTGTGATGTCCGTCAAGATGAAGCGTTCCGTCTACGCCGACATGTTCGGCCCGACCACCGGTGACAAGGTGCGGCTGGCCGACACCGATCTCATCATCGAGGTCGAGAAGGATTTCACCACCTATGGCGAGGAGGTGAAGTTCGGCGGCGGCAAGGTGATCCGTGACGGCATGGGCCAATCGCAGGTGACGAACAAGCAGGGCGCGGCCGATACCGTCATCACCAATGCGCTGATCGTCGATCACTGGGGCATCGTGAAGGCCGACGTCGCCATCAAGGACGGCATGATCTCGGCGATCGGCAAGGCCGGCAATCCCGACATCCAGCCGGGCGTCACCATCATCATCGGCCCGGGCACGGACGTGATCGCGGGCGAAGGCAAGATCCTCACCGCAGGCGGCTTCGACAGCCACATCCATTTCATCTGCCCGCAGCAGATCGAGCACGCGCTGATGAGTGGCGTCACCTCGATGCTGGGCGGTGGTACCGGTCCGTCGCACGGCACCTTCGCTACGACCTGCACACCCGGCCCCTGGCATATCGCGCGGATGATCCAGTCGTTCGACGCCTTTCCGGTCAATCTCGGCATATCAGGCAAGGGCAACGCCTCGCGGCCCGCTGCTCTGGTCGAGATGGTCAAGGCCGGCGCCTGCGCACTAAAACTGCACGAGGATTGGGGCACGACGCCGGCCGCGATCGACAACTGCTTGTCCGTCGCCGACGATTACGACGTCCAGGTCATGCTGCATTCCGACACGCTGAACGAGTCAGGCTTCGTCGAGGACACCATCAAGGCCTTCAAGGGCCGCACCATTCACGCCTTCCACACCGAAGGCGCCGGCGGCGGCCACGCGCCTGACATCATCAAGGTCGCAGGGCTCAAGAACGTGCTGCCGTCCTCGACCAACCCGACGCGGCCCTTCACCCGCAACACCATCGACGAGCATCTGGACATGCTGATGGTGTGTCACCACCTCGATCCCTCGATTGCGGAGGATCTCGCGTTCGCCGAAAGCCGCATCCGCAAGGAGACCATCGCGGCCGAAGACATTCTGCACGACCTCGGCGCGCTCTCCATGATGTCCTCGGACTCCCAGGCGATGGGTCGCCTCGGTGAGGTCATCATCCGTACCTGGCAGACCGCCGACAAGATGAAGAAGCAGCGCGGGTCGCTGCCGCAGGACAAGGGCAAGGACAACGACAATTTCCGTGTCAAGCGCTACATCGCCAAATACACCATCAACCCCGCGATCGCGCATGGCGTGTCGAAGCTGATCGGCTCGGTGGAGAAGGGCAAGCTCGCCGATCTCGTGCTGTGGTCGCCGGCCTTCTTCGGCGTCAAGCCTGATTGCATCGTCAAGGGCGGCACCATCGTTGCAGCTCCGATGGGTGATCCCAACGCCTCGATCCCGACGCCGCAGCCTGTGCACTATCAGCCGATGTTCGGCGCCTTCGGCAAGGCCCGTACGGCGTCCTCGGTGGTCTTCACTTCCAAGGCTGCCGTCACCGGCGGGCTCGCCCGCAAGCTCGGCATCGAGAAGAAGCTCTATGCGGTCCAGAACACCCGCAGCAGGATCTCCAAGAAGAGCATGATCCACAACGACGCCACGCCCAATATTGAGGTCGATCCGGAGACCTACGAGGTGCGCGCCGACGGCGAGTTGCTGACCTGTCCGCCCGCCGAGGTGCTGCCGATGGCACAGCGATATTTCATGTACTGAAATAGCGCCTCAACGCATGTCCCCGGCACATCCGGGGACGGCTTTTCCGGTTTTGCGTTCGATCCCGGCTGGTCTAATGTCTCGCCCGGTATCTAACCAGAGAAGAAAAGCCGGGAGGATTTCTCGTGATCTACGTCGTCGCCACCTTGACCATCAAGCCCGAAACGCGTGCCGAGTTCATCGCAGCCGCCACCGCCTGCATCAAGGAGACGCGGAAGGAGCCCGGCAATATCGCCTACGATCTGCACGAGAGCGTGACCGATCCCACCAAGATGGTGTTCGTCGAGCAGTGGGAGAACATGGAGGCGCTGGGGCCACATCGTGCCGCCGAGCACATGAAGACGTTCGGCCGGGTCGCGGTAAAGTGCTTCACGGCGCCGCCGAAGATCGAATATATCACGCCCGAGAAGGTCGAGACGAGGTAACGGCGAATGATCCGGGCGACGCAGGTTAAGGGGCAGCACCGCTTCACGGAAACGCCGGCGGATACGGTCGTGCTCGATTTCGACGATCGGCACCGCCGCCGCATGGCGATGACAGGGACGCGAGGCCTCGAATTCCTGCTCGACCTGGAAAACGCCGTTGCGCTGCGCGGCGGCGACGCGCTGGTGCTGGAGGACGGAAGGCTCGTCGAAGTGGTGGCAGCGCCCGAGCCGCTGCTCGAGATCCGCGGCCGCGATCCGCACCACCTCATTCGTGTGGCCTGGCATCTCGGCAACCGCCATCTGCCGACGCAGCTCATGACCAAAGCCTTGCGCATTCGCCGCGATCACGTCATTGAAGCCATGGTGAAGGGGCTTGGCGCGAAGGTGGTCGAGATCGAGGCGCCGTTCGATCCTGAGGGTGGGGCCTACGCCGATGCCGGTCATGCGCATGGCCACGATGATCACGGCCATCACGATCATGCACATCATGATCACGGTCACCATGATCATCATCACGGCCATGATCATCATCATGATCATGCCGCGCATGACCATGGGCATGATCACGACCATCACCATGACGAACATTGCGACCATCCCGACCATCATCACGGCCACAAGCATGCTCATGACCACAAATGAGCCTGACGGTGCCGGCGACCTCGCCGAACGCGAGGCGGCGGCGCTGTACCGGCTGATGACGTGGCTGTCGCCGGCATTTCCCGTCGGCGGCTTCTCCTATTCCAGCGGCATCGAATGGGCAGTTGAGGCCGGCGATATCACAGACATCTCGTCGCTCGCCAATTGGCTCGATGCCATGCTTAGTGACGGCTCCGGCGCTTGTGACGCGACGTTTCTCGTTCATGCTTACCGTGCCGCCGAGGCGGGCGAAGATGCTGCTCTGAGTGACGTCGCCGAGCTCGCCGCCGCCTTCGTGCCGTCGCGCGAGCGGCAGCTCGAAACCATCTCGCAAGGCCGCGCCTTCATCGACATCTCGCGCGCGGCGTGGAATGCGGACGGCCTGGATGCCATGGTCGCGGCATGCCGCACGCCACTAGTCTATCCCGTTGCGGTCGGCGTTGTCGCCGCGCTGCACGGCGTGCCCCTGGCAGCGACGCTGCACGCCTTCCTGCATGCGCTGGTCTCGAACTGGATTTCCGCGGCGAGCCGGCTGATTCCGCTCGGTCAGACCGACAGCCAGCGCGTGCTGGTGAGGCTGGAAACTGCCGTCGCTGCGACCGCGAGCCGCGCGCTGAGCGCGACACTGGACGATCTCGGCAGCGCGACCTTTCGCGCCGATCTCGCCAGCCTGCGCCACGAGACGCAATATACGCGGCTGTTTCGGTCATGAGCGAGCGGCATCCTCCGCCGTCGTCCTGGCGAAAGACGACCCATTACCCCAAATGTGTGTGGTGATGCAGGGATGCGGCTCCAGCTTGCCGCAACAATGGAATACGGTGGTAATGGGTCCTGGCTCCCGTGCGCAATTGCGCACTAGGCCAGGACGACGATAGGATATATCTATGTCGAAATCTCACGGCCCTTTGCGCGTCGGCGTCGGCGGTCCCGTCGGATCGGGCAAGACCGCGCTGATGGACCTGCTCTGCAAGACCATGCGCGAGCGTTACGACATCGCAGCGATCACAAATGACATCTACACCAAATGGGATGCGGAATTCCTTGTGCGCTCGGGTTCGCTGACGCCGGATCGCATCGCCGGCGTCGAGACGGGTGGCTGTCCGCACACTGCGATCCGTGAGGACGCCTCGATGAACCTTGCGGCGGTCGCCGACATGCGCGCGAAATTTCCCGGGCTCGATCTCGTGCTGATCGAATCCGGCGGCGACAATCTCGCTGCCACCTTTTCCCCGGAGCTTGCCGACCTCACCATCTACGTGATCGACGTTGCCGCCGGCGACAAGATCCCCTCCAAGGGTGGCCCGGGCATCACCCGTTCCGACCTGCTGGTCATCAACAAGATCGACCTCGCTCCTCATGTCGGTGCGTCCCTGGAGAAGATGAACACGGATGCCAAACGCATGCGCGGCGAGCGCCCCTTTGTCATGACCAATCTCAAAAAGAGCGACGGGCTCGACCGCATCGTCAGCTTCATCGAGACCAAAGGTGGTCTTAAACGAGCGGATTGAAGCGGACGGGCTAACGGGCCGCGGCGCCGCGGCGCAGGCCTTTCCCGCCGTTAACGCCTAAGGCAAAACGCAGCCAACGGAACAAATTTCGGGCACGGCGATTATCTACCTCCGGTGCCCGGGGCAAAGCCGCAAATGGTCAGACGATCGGCCGGGCGGATTAAGCTTTTTGGGCGACCCAAGTTGCGTACAGATGCCTCCTCCGTCATTATCCTTGCCACTGGGGTCCACCCTGTTTCGGCACATGGCCGTTCGAGCGGCGTTCATATGCTCCGTGTTTATTGCCGACCTTCTTCCTTCGCCTGAGTAGTCGCGTGGTCCGGCTGGGTTTCATCATCGGCTTCATCGCTCTGCTCGGAGCCTTGCTCTCGGGGCTTGCGGCCTATCGTGTCCACGATCAGGAGCTGGCGCTGGACCGGATCGCGCTGGCGCGCGCGATCGACGTTCATGCGAGCCTGGTCCAGGACCGTTCGACCGAGCGTGAGCTGCTGGCGCGTGTCGCCTCAGGCCTGTTCCGGGCGCCATCGGTGCTGAAGCCCAACATGCTGGAGCCGCTGCGCTCGGCGATCTACGCCTTCAAGACCGACTTCGTGGTGGCCGGCTGGGTTGCCCGGCTTCGCCCGAGCGAGCTCGCCGCGGCGCAGGCCGCCATTGCCGCCGCCGGCTTCCCGAAGCCGCAGATCCGTGGTTTCAACGACAAGCCAATCGATCCGGCAAGCGTAACGCAGCCGATAGATGTGCTGATGGACCTCGAGCCGCGCAGCGACGAGACCAAGACGCTGCCAGGCCGAAGCTATGATGACGACCCGGTTCGCAGTGCGATGCTGACCCGGGCCAGGGTCGAGAAACGATCGGTTGCCTCCGATCCGATACCGTTGTTGCGTGAGAACGGACCGATCGGCGTCATCGTGGCGGCCCCCGTCATTCCCGAAGGCGCGACCGATCCGGCCGGCTTCGTCACGTTTTCCTACGAGCTGGCCTCGCTGATGCTGACCAATGACGACCTGTCGTTGTTCTCGGTCGCGCTGAAGGATCCGCGCAAGGAGGGCAGCGAGCTCGTTGCCAGCGACCAGGGCGTCGTCTCGACCCGCATGACGTCGCCGGACGGGCCGGCACCGTCGGCGACGCGCACCATCAGCTTCGGCGGCCGCGACTGGCAGCTCGGCTATTACGCCAAGACCAATTCGGCGCGGCGCGCCGAGCAGACCGCGATCATCGTGGCGGCGATCGGCTTTGCCATCACCGCGATGGTGTGCGGCCTGTTCGGTTACGTCGCCTACAACAACTTAAGGCTAAGCCGCGAGATCCAGGTGCGGATCGGCTTCGAGCGGCGGCTGACGGCCGTCATCGACGAGCTGAATCATCGCGTGAAGAACATTCTCGCGGTGATCCAGTCGATCGTGACGCGCACGCTGCGCCATGGCTCCGACATCGACGTTGCGCGCGAGCTCTTGATCGGCCGCATCCACGCCATGTCCAACGTGGTCTCGCTGCTCAGCGAGAGCCAATGGCAGGGCGTCAAGCTGAAGGGCCTGTTCGAGGCGCGCGCGATTCCGCACGCTGACCGCATCGCCGTCAGCGGTCCTGATATCGCCGTCAGCGCGCGCGCCGCGCAAAGCCTGTCGCTGCTGTTCTTCGAGCTCGCCTCGCATTCGGATGAAGGCCTGTCGCTGGTCGGCAAGCATCCACACATCACCGCGAACTGGACGGTGACGGGTGATGAGCCCGAGACTGTGTTTCATTTCCGCTGGGAGGAGTTCAACACCAGCGAGGCGACGCGTCGCCCGGATTCGGATTTCGGCCTGATCCTGCTCGACCGCGTCGCCCCCGAAGCGCTCGGCGGCAACGCCAAGCGCTACTTCACCGACGTCTCTTATGTCTACGAGCTGACGGCTCCGATGGAGACGGTCGTCGACATGACCGAGCGCGACCGTACGGACAAGATTTCCGCGCCGGTGCGCCCGGCGAAGTAGGCGCGACGCAGGCTTGTCGCCCGCGCTTCAGGCCGCGCTCACGCGAGCCGCGATGGCGGTCATCTCGAGCTTGACGCCGGGGCCGAGATCGGCCACGCCGACGGCGGCACGCGCCGGCAAATGAGCTCCCGCAAAATGCGCTTTCCAGGCCGCGTTGAATGCAGCCTTCTCGCT
Source organism: Bradyrhizobium sp. BR 10261 (assembly GCF_019455395.1). NCBI lineage: Bacteria > Pseudomonadati > Pseudomonadota > Alphaproteobacteria > Hyphomicrobiales > Nitrobacteraceae > Bradyrhizobium > Bradyrhizobium sp. BR 10261. Next base: position 109,361 of record NZ_JACOFQ010000006.1, on the reverse strand, counting down.
GAGATCAGTCATGAAGATGGTCACCTGCAGGACGTTCGCCATGTCGGATCCGAGAGTCTCGAGCAGACGCGACAGCTGCCCGAGCACATCATTGGCCTGACCCGACATGTCCTGGCTCGTGTCCTCGGGGACGATTCCGCCGATGTAGAGAACGCCTGCATGCTCGACCACTTCGTGGAGCAGTCCTTCGTAGGGCAGGATGCGCTTGACCATGATGGGAACGATGCTCCTGTGGGGGATGTGAGATTGAGCCGTATCCTGTGCGCCAGCTTTAGCCCTTCGGCCGCAAGACCAGGTCAACCAGCGACCGCGCATAGGCCGGCGTGATTGGCGCGATGCCGAAGACGTAGCGGTAGAACAGGCTGCCATAGATGGCGTCGTAGAGATCTTCGGCCGGCGCTTGCGCCAGAATGCTGCCGTCGCGCTGGCCGGCCGCGATCATCTCCACCAGCGCGTCGCGGCGGAATTGCAGATAGCGGGCATAGAACAGCTCGGCCGAGCCAGTCTTGGAGATGCATTCGGAGATCACGGCAAGCTGCACCTTGCCGAACTCGCCCTGCAGGGCTTCGGCATAGGCCACGGCATGGCGGCGGGCGCGCACGGCGGGCGTGCCCGCGCTCGCCGGCGGCAGCGGCAGCATTTGGGCGGCGTGATGGAGAAAGGCGTCGATCAGCAGCGCCTCCCGCGACGGCCACCATTTGTAGATGGTCATCTTGGAGACGTTGGAGTGGCGTGCCACCGCGTCGATCGTGGTCGCGGCAAGGCCGGTCGCAGCCATCAGCGCATAGGCGCTTTCGAGGATGGCGTTGGTGGTCTCGATGGATCGCGGCCGGCCGCGCCGGGGTGCACCCTCGGCCGCATCGCTCGTGTGTTTCGCCATGACCAAGCCGGTCTCTCCTTGCGCAGAGGCCGCCATTGCCACAGGGCCACCTCATTCCGCATAGCGCAGCGGAGGTTCCCGGCCTAGCAAAATCGCACGATAATCAGGCCCGTTGCCGCAAGGCCGCCGGCTCGTCCTGGCGCTTCGACCAGGAAATATAATAGGCGACCGCCGTCATCACGGCGAAACCGGCCAGGCTCACCCCGATCTGCATCACGACCAGATTGGCGCCGGTGATCAGGATGAGATGGCCGGCGAAAGACAGGAAGACGCCGATGCAGAATATGGCAAGCCATTCCTCGCCGCATTTGATGACCATCTGGAGCGACTTCCATTGCAGCCCCGGATGGTCAGACGGGATGAGATAGGTCGCAAGGAACGCGAGCGCGAGGAAATGGAGCACGCGATAGGGCGCCAGATTTTCCTTGTCGGTCGGCGAGATGGCGTTGAGCACGATGTCAGGCAAATAAGTAGAGAGCGTCGGCGAATGGCGCATCAAGGTGATGGCCATCGCGAACACGAGATAGGCGCCGGCGAGCACGCGTAGCCACGAGAGCCTGTGAAGCTTGTGTCCTGACGCGCCAGTGACGGCGAACCAGCCGCCGAGCACCATCAGCATCTGCCAGCACAGCGGGTTGAATGTCCATTCCAGGTCAGGATAGGCGTGAAACGCCCAGCCAAACCGGCGTGCAGCCAGATAGAGTGCGACAGAAGCCGCCAGAGTCACGTTCGGACGCCGCAGCAGGCCCCACAAGGCAAGCGGAAAGAATGCCATCAGCGGAATCATCAGCTGCAGAAGGTCGAGATTGAGCGGCTCTTCCTGGAGCACCAATCCCTGGACCAGGATGCGCAACGGGTGCTCGAGAATCCCCGAGATGTTGTACTCGCTGATGATCTCCGGCGCCATCGATTGCGAGGCGACGTAAGCGATGGCGTCGATGTAGATCACGAACAGCACCACATAGGCGGCATAGAGCCGCCAGACGCGGCGAAAGATGCGTGTTGCGGCGACGACATAGCCGCGCTCCAGCGCCATCCTGCCGTGGATGATGGCAACGCCATAGCCGACCACGAACACGAACAGGTCGGCGGCGCCGCTGAAGCCGAAGTTGCGCAGCGTCAGCAGATTGACGACATTGTTCGGAATGTGGTCGACGAACACCGACCAGTTGGCAATGCCGAGCGTCAAATAGAGCCTGGCGTCGTGTTGGAATGCGGCGAGGTTCGCCTTGACGGACGGCTTCATTGCTAATTATTTCATTTGGAATCAGGGCGATGCTTTTAACGGCAACCGTCTGCCTATCCGAGTAGCGATTACGTGAAGCCACAAGGATTTTCCGCGACTGGCGAAATATTGCGCAGAGGCGGCGCGTCGAGTCGCCGCGACCCTTCCTGCTCGGTTGTCGGCGCAACTTTCTTAGCGCGACTCGGTCCTATTCGGCGGGCTCGGCCGGTGCCTCGTCGGGGACGCCGATGCGGCTTGCCATGATGCCAAGCGCAACGCCCCCGATCGCCAGGATCGGTAGCAGCCGTTTGACCCCGATGGCGCGGACGATCTGCAGGCCTGTGGCGATCAGCATGGGATCGGCGAGCATGCTCGGAGCGGCCTTCGCGGCGCGCTCGGCCGCGATACGGGCGCGTGTCCGGATTTCCCGTTTGTAGCCCCAATAGCTTCCCGCGGCAGCGAGCGTCAGCAGGAAGAAGATGCCGGCGCCGGCAAGGCAGGCCTGAACCGGGCCGTATTTGTCGAGGACCGAGATGAAGGCCGCGGCGCAGAGGAAGCATGTGGTGATGAACAGCGCGAGCGCCGCACCTGCCGCCAGCGAGGTCAATCGTACGGTCGTGCCCGTCGATGCGCTGATGCCGTCGATGATACGCTGAAACACAGCCTTGCTCCTCGGATCCCCACCAGCCAATTCACGACCTGCCGGTCACGGCAGCGACGGCCGTCGTGACCTCACTATTCATCGCGCCTCAGCGGCGCCAGGCAAAGCCGATCAGGAAGCCGATGCCGAGCGCGACGCCGACGGTCGCGAGCGGCCGCTGCGTAATCGCCTCTTCCAGCGTCTCCTCGATCGAGCCATAGGCATCCTGCGCCGCGTCCATCATCGCGCTGCCGCGCTCCGAGACATCGTCGAGCGTCGAATCCATGTTGTCGCGCGCCTGCTTGTAGCCGCGCCGGGCCTGCTTGCCCGTGGCGTTGGCAAAGGTGTTGAGGGCGTCGGTGATCTGATCGGTGAGGGCGGCGATATCGCTTTTCACGGCTGCTACATCCTTCTCGAGGCGTTCTGCGGTGGCTTTGTCGATCCAGTCTCTCGTCCCGGCTTCGCCATTGGTCATTGACATCAAAGGGCTCCAAAGCTGTCGGCGGAGATAGCCGGAAAACGCGTCGTCTTCGGGGAAGTTCCGTTTGCGGCGGCCTTCACTCCGGCGGGAGCTGGGGTGCGTCCTCCGGCAACAGATGCTCCTTCAGGATCAACCCGACGATCAGCAGCGGAGATGACAGGAAGGCGCCCATCGGTCCCCACAGCCAGGTCCAGAAGGCGAGGGCGATGAAGACCGCCAGCGCATTCAGTGCCAGCCTGCGGCCGATGATGGTCGGCGTGACGAAGTGCCCTTCCAGGAAGGTGATACCGCCGAAGGCGATCGCCGCAGCCAGGCCGCCGCCGATGGTCGGGAACGCCAGGACACCGACGATGGCCAATATGGCGAACATTGCAACCGGACCGATGATGGGAATGAAGTTGAGCGCAGCCGCAAGCGCACCAAGCCCGGCCGGATTTGGCATCCTGGTGACCGCGCACACGATGCCTGTCGCGACGCCGACGCCGATATTGATCACGGTCACGGTCAGCAGGTAGTTGCCGAGATGGACCTCGATCTCGTTGAGGATTCGCAAGGTGCGCAGCCGCGCGTCGCGCTCACCAAATGTCATGATCAAGGCGCGCCGCAAATCTCCCCAGCTCGCGATGAACAGGATCAGGGTGGCGAAGAACAGCAGGAATTCGGCGAAAGTCGGCGACAGGAATTCCAGCGTCGGCTGCACCCATTCGAATTTGGGAAGCTGGAAGCTTGGCAGTCCCTCCGAGCCGCCGACCATGGCTTGCAGCTCACTCCAGAGCGCCAGCGGCCGGTCGAAGACATGCAGCTTGCCTTTCAGCTGCGCTCCCAGCTCCGGCAAGCGCGAGCTCCATTCCATGGCGGGTGCGGCGATCAGTGCGACCAGGAAGGCGACCATCGCGGTGACCGCAATCACGATGAGGACGGCGCCGATGGCGCGCGGCACGCGCCGCCTTTCCAGGAAGGTGGCGGCCGGCGACAGCATGGTGCCGGCGACCATGGCCATCACGACAGGCAGGAAGAACGCCTTGGCGATATAGAGCACGGCGACGACGGCGATCAAAAGCAGGCCGGCGAGCGCAAAGGCGACGAACTCGGTCCGGCGGATCACCGGCGGCAGCTCGATATGGCTGTCAGGAAGCGGAGAACCCTCGTCGTTGCCGGAGATCAGACGTTCACTGGGAAGGACGCGCACAATCTCTCTCCCCGCACGGAAGCCTCCGCGCGCCCATTGCTCACAGGAAAACGCGCGCCAGGTGCCGAGGTTCCGTCGCGGCTTCGTGAAGTTGAGCTCGCTTGACTGTGACGCATCTGCCGCAAAGGGCGGCGGAACTTGAGTCGGCGCTCCCGCGTTTATCGGCCAGAAGCATCACCCAGATGCACACATCCAACGGGGCAGCACATGACAAAGTTTTCCGTCGTCCGCCGCAGCTTCTCGCCGCGCGTCGTTGCCGCTTGTGCCTTCGCGACAGCCTTGCTGACCGTGCCGTCCGCGGCTCGGGCGCAGACGTCAGGCTATGCGCCAATGCAGGCGCAGGTCTATCCCCAGGGCCAGATTCGTTCGCAGGGCTATGCCAGCGAGGCGCCCGAGGCCACCGACGAGGATGCAGTGCTGCCCGACCGGCTGCGCCGGCAAATCGTGAGCTTCGACCGCAATGAGCCCGCCGGCACCATCGTCATCGATACCGCCGACACTTATCTCTATTACGTGCTCGGCAACGGGCGCGCGATCCGCTACGGCGTCGGCGTCGGCCGCGAGGGATTCACCTGGTCGGGCGTGCAGAGCATCAGCCGCAAGGCCGAATGGCCGGATTGGCATCCGCCGGCGGAGATGATCGCGCGCCAGCCCTATCTGCCGCGCTTCGTTGCCGGCGGTCCGGGCAATCCGCTCGGTGCGCGCGCGATGTATCTCGGCTCCAGCGAATATCGCATCCACGGCACCAACGATCCAACCACGATCGGCAAGTTCGTCTCGTCCGGCTGCATCCGCCTCACCAACGCGGATGTCACCGACCTGTTCAACCGCGTCAACGTCGGCACAAAAGTCGTGGTGCTGCCGAAGAATGCGCCGTTGATGGCGCGCGGCGGTGATCCCGTCCGCAAGCGGCCGGCAGTGACGACGCTACCCTCCGGGCGCCAGGCGCTGAACGTCTCGGCGCCGTCGGTGGATTGACGAGTTGAGTGAGGTTACATGATGAGACGTTCGATCAGCAAGCTCGCTGGGGGCGCCGCCGCGTTCGTCACGGTTGCTTCGCTTGGCCTTGCGCTCGCGCCAGCGGCGCATGCGGAGGACTTCTTCTCGGCGCTGTTCGGGGGCTTCCGCATGCGGCCGCCGCCGGAGATTCGCGTGCCGTTCCCGAACGACGATATGCCGCGCTATGACGCGCCGCGCCAGCGCGCGTCCTATGGTGGCGGCACGGCCTATTGCGTGCGCGGCTGCGATGGCCGCTATTTCCCGGCGCAAGGCAATGATGCGGAGAGCAAGACGCAATCATGCAAGAGCTTTTGCCCGGCGTCGGAGACCTCGCTGGTCTATGGCAGCAGCATCGACGAGGCCACCACGGACAGGGGCAAATCCTATTCCGATCTGCCCAATGCTTTCCGCTACCGCAACGAGGTTGTCGCGGGCTGTACCTGCAACGGTAAGGACCCTGTCGGGCTTGCCCAGGTCAAGATCGAGGACGACCCAACCCTGCGCAAGGGCGACATCGTTGCGGGCAATCACGGCCTTGTCATCGCCAACCGCAACGCCGACGACCGCCGCGGCGTCGCGATGAATTTCTCGCCTCTGCCGGAGTCCGTGCGCGCAAAATTCCGCCAGCTTCCGGTGGTGGCGAAGGAGTAGAACAACCCTACGCCGCCCGGATCTTGCCCAGGAAATCGCTGACCTGATCGCCGAGCCGTCGGCTCTGGGTCTCCAGCAATTCGGAGGCCTGCTTGACGTTGTCAGCCGCACCGGCCGCGGTGTCGGCGTCGGCCTTCACGCCGGAGATGTTGTCGGAGACGTTCTTGGTGCCCTGCGCGGCATATTGGGTGCTGCGCGTGATCTCCTGCGTCGCCGCGCCCTGCTCCTGCACGGCGGCCGCGATCGCGGTGGCGACCTCGTTGACCTCGCCGATGATGCCGCCGATCGCCTGGATCGCGTTGACGGCATCCCCCGCAACCTTCTGGATGTCGGCGATCTGCTCGGAGATCTCGTCCGTCGCCTTCGCGGTCTGGCTCGCCAGCGATTTCACCTCGGAGGCGACGACCGCAAAGCCGCGGCCGGCCTCGCCGGCGCGCGCGGCCTCGATGGTGGCGTTGAGCGCCAGCAGGTTGGTCTGCGCCGCGATGGTGTTGATCAGGCCGACGACCTCGCCGATGCGGCTTGCCGATCGGGCAAGTCCCTGCACCGTGCCGTCGGTCTGCTGCGCCTGAGACACGGCCCGGCTGGCGATGCCTGCGGCATGCGCTGCCTGTTGGCTGATGTCGTTGATGGAGCAACTCAGCTCCTCCGAAGCAGCCGCGACACTGTCGACGCTCAGCGAGGCATCTCCCGAAGCCTTGTCGGCGAAACGAACGCGATCATTGGTCTGCCGCGACACTGCGGAGAGATCGGATGAGGTTTTTCGCATCTGGTCGGAGGCTTCACTGAGCTCATCGAGTGCCTTGCGCACGAGCCCTTCGAATTCGCCGATGTGGCTCTCCATGGCACGCTGACGGGTCGCTGCCGCGGCGTTGCGCTCGCGTTCCTTGGCTTCGATCTCCAGCTTGTCGGTGGCCTGCTGCTTGAATGTCTCCAGTGCACCGGCCAGCGCGCCGATCTCATCCATCCTGTCTTCGTATCCCGTCTCGACCGAAAGATCGCCGCCCGCGACCTTCAACATGGCGTCGCGCATGTCATGCAACGGCTTGATGACACGGCGGCTCACAGCCAGCATCGGACCGACGGCGAGGCAGATCGCAAGGAGCACCAGCACCAGCTGCAGGATCAGTGCCTGCAGCGCGGAAGCGCGCTGAGCGGAAATGTGCTCGCGGGCCCCGTCTAGCGCAGCCTCGGCCACGCCGACTGCGGCACCCAGCCGCGCGACGCTGAGCGGGCTCCATTCATTGGCCACCATCTCGGGCTTTTCGCCCGCTGCCAGCGCATTCATCAGGCGATCGCGCAGGTCCACATATTGCGGATCGAAATAAGCGCTCTTGTTCTTGGCAATCGCGTCCGAGAGCGCCGGCGGCAATTGCATGCCGCCGATTGAGACCTCGAGCCCCTTCCAGGCGGCCTCGACACCCCCGACGAGCTTGACGTAGGACAGTCGTGCCTCCGGAGTGACCCTTCCGGCGCCGAGACCGTTGGAAACGAGAATCGAAGCGTCACCCGCCGTGTTTCGCAGCAGCCAGGCCGCCTGCTTGATGATCAGAAACTGATCGACGGCCGCGTCCTGGTGGTTGATGGAGGCGGCGAGAATTCCGGATACCTTGTCGAGCAATGCGACCAGTGCGGTTTCCGTATCCATGTATTCCTTGCCGAGAGCGACGCGGCGCGACGCCTTGGGCTTCGCGATCTCCTGCCAAAATTCCTTTTGCATAGCTCCGAGCGCGCCGAACAGCCGGTCGAACTCCGAGAGCAGCGCCGGCTTCTCGGTAAAGTCGATGCTGCCGAGCAGACCGCGTGCACGGGCCATTGCCGGCATCTCCACATCGTGCAGGTCACGCAGATATTTTTCGATCGCCGGATCCAGCGATTGATCGTTGTGGAGCACCCGGTTCGACGTGGAGCGATCGGCCCGCATCCGGTCCATCGCCTTGAACATGTCGGCGGATGCGTCAGCGATGACGGCGATGCGGTTGGCAATCTGGAGGCGCTGCCAGGAATCCCAGGCGATCAGCGAGGCCCCGACGACCACGCAGCATGAGGTGGTCAGGATCACGCTTCTCAGCAGTGCAGATACCGTCAAGCGGTTCAGCATGGCGCCCCAGCAGTGAAGAACTCCACCGCGCCCCTGGCTTCAATCGGGGGCGCGCAGAGCGGGCATTTGCGCGGCGCTCGGCGGCAGTCTCCGGGCATTTGGCCACAAAAGCGTAAAGACTTGGTCGCGACCGCAGGATTACAGCCGCTCGCAGGTCACTTTTGCTGTATGGCGCGCACCTTTCAGCCGAAAAGCACGGTCGAACGCATGGGTTTCCGGCATGGAACCCGATGCGAAGCCTCGACGTTAGATCTCGTTAACAACTGGCCTGAAGGGGGCTTGCAATGCTGGTCGGCGTCCTCGTTACATTCCTCGTCGTCATCCTCGTGCTTTATCTCATCAACATGCTGCCGATGGACGGGCGCGCCAAACAGATCGCGCGTGTCATCGTCATCATCATCGGCATCGTGTCGCTGCTGAAATATCTCGCGGTGTTCTAGCCGGCTGCGACCCTTTAAAAAGAAAAGCCCCGGCAGCAGCCGGGGCTTCCTTCGCGTGTGACCGCCGCTTAGTGCAATGACTTGAGCCAGTCGTCGACATCTTGCCGGACCTGGTCCTTGGCGATGCCATAGCGCTGCTGGAGTCGGCCCTCGAGCTGTTCGCGACGTCCCTCTATCACGTTGAGGTCGTCGTCAGTGAGCTTGCCCCATTTCTCCTTGGCGGAACCCTTGAACTGCTTCCAGTTTCCTTCGATGCGATTCCAGTCCATGACCATCTCCCATGGGTTGATGGCCGTACAACTCGATCGGCGCGCGGCCGTTCCCGGCCGCGCGGTGCGGCGATTTAACCGGCCGCCTTGGCCTCGCGGCGGCGGGCGGTGAGGATGTACTCCGTATAGCCGTTCGGCTGCTCGCGCCCCTTGAAGATGAGGTCGCAGGCGGCCTTGAAGGCGACGCCATCGAAGGCGGGCGCCATCGGCTTGTAGATCGGATCGCCCGCGTTCTGCTTGTCGACGACGACGGCCATGCGCTTCAGCGATTCCATCACCTGCGCCTCGGTGATGACGCCCTGGTGCAACCAGTTGGCGAGATGCTGGCTGGAGATGCGCAAGGTCGCGCGGTCTTCCATCAGGCCGACATCGTGAATGTCGGGCACCTTGGAGCAGCCGACGCCCTGGTCGATCCAGCGCACGACGTAGCCCAGAATGCCCTGGCAGTTGTTGTCGATCTCCTGCTTGACGTCATCGGGCGCCCAGTTCGACTTGGAGACCGGAATGGTGAGAATGTCCGAGAGCTTTGCGCGCGGGCCGCCCTTGGTCAGCTCCTGCTGCCGCGCGATGACGTTGACCTGGTGGTAGTGCAGCGCGTGCAGGGTCGCGGCGGTCGGCGAGGGCACCCACGCCGTGGTGGCGCCGGCCTGCGGATGGCCAAGCTTCTGCGCCAGCATGTCTGCCATCTTGTCGGGCGCGGCCCACATGCCCTTGCCGATCTGGGCATGGCCGGGCAGGCCACAGGTCAGGCCCATGTCGACGTTCCAATCCTCATAGGCCTTGATCCAGGCCTGCGCCTTCATCTCGTTCTTGCGGATCATCGGACCCGCTTCCATCGAGGTGTGAATCTCGTCGCCGGTGCGGTCGAGGAAGCCGGTGTTGATGAACATGATGCGCTTGGAGGCGCGCTGGATGCAGGCCTTGAGGTTGACGGTGGTGCGCCGCTCCTCATCCATGATGCCGACCTTGAGCGTGTTCTCGGGCAGCGACAACATCTTCTCGACGCGGTCGAATATCTCGCAAGTGAACGAAACCTCGTCCGGGCCGTGCATCTTCGGCTTGACGATATAGGCCGAGCCCGTGCGGCTGTTCTTGACCTTGGAGTTGCCTTTCAGATCATGAATGGCAAGAAGCCCGGAGACGGCGGCATCGAGCAGGCCTTCCGGCACTTCTTCGCCGTTCTCGTCCAGCACCGCGTCGGTGAACATGTGGTGACCGCAATTGCGCATCAGGAGCAGGCTGCGGCCATGCAGCTTCACCTCGCCCTTGCCGTCAGGTGTCTTGTAGCTGCGATCGGCGTTGAGCGAACGCGTCAGCGTCTTGCCACCCTTCTCGAAATCGGCGGACAGTGTGCCATTCATCAGGCCGAGCGTGTTGCGGTAGACCAGCACCTTGTCTTCGGCATCGACCGCCGCGACCGAGTCTTCCATGTCGAGAATGGTGGAGACTGCGGCCTCCATGATCATGTCGGCAACACCGGCCGGATCGTCCTTGCCGATCGCGCTGCCACGGTTGATCGTCACCTCGACATGCAGGCCGTTGTTGACGAGCAGGACGGCGGAAGGCGCCGCTGCATCGCCCTGGAAGCCGGCGAATTGCGCGGCGTTCTTCAACGCGGTGGCGTTGCCGCTCTTGAGCTTCACCGCGAGCTGGCCGGCGACGACGCTATAGGCGGTGACGTCGGTGTGGCTGCCGGTTGCGAGCGGGACGGCGGTATCGAGGAACGCCTTGGCCTTGGCGATCACCTTGTCGCCGCGCGCCTTGTTGTAACCCTTGCCGGTTTCGGACGGATCGTGCGGGATCGCGTCGGTGCCGTAGAAGGCGTCATAGAGCGAGCCCCAGCGCGCATTCGCCGCGTTCAGCGCGTAGCGCGCATTGGTGAGCGGCACCACCAGCTGCGGGCCGCAGATCTTGCCGATCTCCTCGTCCACATTGACGGTCTCGACCTTCTGCGTCGCCGGCTCGGGAACGAGATAGCCGATCTCCTTGAGGAAAGCGGTGTAGGCGTCGAGGTCGAACGCCTTGCCCTTGTTGGCGCGGTGCCAGTCGTCGATCTTGGCCTGGAGCTGATCACGAAAGGCCAGCAGCGAGCGGTTCTTCGGCCCCAATTCCTTGATGAGCGCGGCCACCCCGGCCCAGAACGCATCCGGCGCGATCCCCGTTTTCGGGGCGGCTTCCTTGGCGATGAAATCGAAAAGGACGGGGGCGATCTTCAATCCGTGGGCGTCGACGCGTTTCATGATGGGCTTTCTTGTTGGAAATGGCTGTTTTTGGCTGCTTTTGACCCGGCAGCAGCAAAATGCGCCCACAGGGGGCAGCTTTCGAGACCTATTAGCCTCAAAATCGGGGCGGTGAGAAGACCCCAAGCGGCTTGTCAAAATGTCAAGGAGAGGTGGGGGAGCACAGGTCTATCCCCCGAAAATTGAACATATGTTGCCGCGATCACCAATTGATCACCGTCACCCTGAGGTGGCCGCTCTTGAGCGGCCCTCGAAGGGCGACGGCCCGACTGGTGGCTACATCGGGCCGTAAATCGTTCGAGGCTCCCCATGCGCCGCTCTGCGCCGCACGGCTCGTGCCTCAGGATGACGGGACTATTGGCTTTGTCTTGGCCAAGACGACACGGTGACGTAGTGCGAAGTCGCCCCTCAAATATTCGCAGCGAGGTCCACGACTTCGTCGAACAGCACGCCTGATGATTTCAGCATCTGCTCGATCTCATCCGTGGCATCCGCAACCGTCCGCTTCGACGTGTCGATCACGAGCTCAGCGGCTTGCGGCGCCTCGTAGTCGTTGCCGATGCCTGTAAAGGAGGCCAGCGCACCTGCGCGGGCCTTCTTGTAGTGGCCCTTGGGGTCACGCTCTTCGCACACTTGCGCCGGTGTCGCGACATGGATTTCGCGGAACGCGATGTCGGCGATGCGGCGGGCGGTGGCACGGTCCTCGCGCGACGGGGAGACGGCGGCGACGATCGCGATATGGCCATTGCGCGCAAGATGCGTCGCGACCTCGGCAAGCCGGCGGATGTTCTCACTGCGATCAGCGGCGGAAAAACCGAGATCGCCGTTGAGCCCGGCGCGCAGCGTGTCGCCGTCGAGCAGGATGGGCGAGCCGCCATTGGTGAACAAACGCCGCTCCAGTGCTTTTGCCAGCGTCGACTTGCCGGAGGCCGGCAGACCCGTAAGCCAGACCACTGCGCCGTTGTGACGATAGCGCGCCGAGCGCTCGTCGGGACGCAGCGCCGATTCCACCGGCACGATATCGACGGGCACGGCGCGCTGGCCGGCATCGACCGACAGCACCAGGCCACCGCCGGCGATGCGCCCCGCGACTTCGATCACGAGACGGCCGGTGCGCGAATTCTCGGTGTAGGGATCGGTTGCGATCGGATTGGACAGAGAAATGTCGATCTCGCCGACATGGTTGCGGCCGATCGCCTTGTTCTCGCTGCTCGAGAGCTCGCCCGGATCGACCGCCTTCTCGATGGCAACGACCGTGGCGCGGCTTTCCTTCGGCCCGCAGCGCACCAGGAGCTGATCGCCCTTGGCAAGGGGCTTGTCGTGCAGCCAGAAGATGCGAGCGCGAAGCCGCCGCGTCTCGCGCGGGGCGGCGCTCGCATGCGCGATGATATCGCCGCGCTCGACGAACAATTCGCGGTCGAGCGTGATGCCGACCGAGCGGCCCGCCCCCTGGCGGCTGCCGACCGGCGTCACCGGCCAGCTCTCGACCGACTTGATCCTGGCGATCTTGCCGGCCGGCATGATCACGATTTCGTCGCCTGCGATGAGGCTGCCGGATTCGATGCGGCCTGCCACGATGCGGCGATCATCGAACTTGTAGATCGCCTGCACCGGCAGCCGCAGCGCCAACGCTTCCAGCGGCCGCGCCGGCTCCAGCCGATCCAGCGCCTCGACCACGGTCGGACCCTTGTACCAGCCGATGCGGCCGGTGCGCTCTGCAACGCCGTCGCCGTCGCGCGCGGAGATCGGGATCACCGCCGTCGGCGTCACGCCGAGGCCGTTGAGATGCGCGGAAATCTCGTCGCTGATCTCCTTGAAGCGATCAGCGGAGAAGTCGACGCGGTCCATCTTGTTGACGACGACTGCGACCTGCTTCACGCCGAGCAGGTGCAGGAGATAGCCGTGACGGCGGGTCTGGTCGCGCACGCCTTCGAGCGCATCGATGATCAGCACCGCGCCGTCGGCCTGCGAGGCGCCGGTGATCATGTTGCGCAGGAATTCGGCATGGCCGGGCGCGTCGATCAGCACGATGTCGCGCGAATTGGTGCGGAAGCGGATTTGCGTGGTGTCGATGGTGATGCCCTGGTCGCGCTCGGTCTGGAGCGCGTCAAGCAGGAACGACCATTCGAACGGCATGCCGCGCCGCGCGCTGACGGCTTTGAGCATTTCGAGCTTGCCGTCGGGCAGGCTGCCCGTCTCATGCAGGAGGCGGCCGACCAGCGTCGACTTGCCATGGTCGACATGGCCGACGATGACGATACGCACCTGAGGACGCGTGGTGCCGTTCGGCGTGGCGGGTGAGGTGGGGGTGACGAGCATGTTCATGACCGCGAGGCGTCCTTGAATCAGAGATAGCCGGCGACGCGCAGGCGCTCGAAGGCGTCCTCGGTCTCGTGGTCGAGCGCGCGGCCTGCGCGCTCCGGCACCTTGGTCTGTTCGAGCTCGGCCAGGATCTCGTCGATGTTCGACGCCGACGATGCGACCGGATTGGTGATGTCCTGATCGCCCAGCGAGCGATAGCGCTTGCCGTCCTTGGCGAGATAGAGCGGGATGATCGGGATGTTCTCGCGCTTGGTGTAGGCCCAGATGTCGGCCTCGGTCCAATGCAGGATCGGATGGATGCGCAAATGCGCGCCCTGCGGGGGCGAGGCGTTGAAATGGTCCCAGAACTCCGGCGGCTGGTCGCGGACGTCCCAATTGCCTTCGAGGCCGCGCGGCGAGAACACGCGCTCCTTGGCGCGGGTGGCTTCCTCGTCGCGGCGAATGCCGGCGATCAGGCCGTCAAAGCCGTATTTGGCCAGCGCCATCTTGAGACCTTCGGTCTTGCGCGCGGCGGAACGGGCGGCGGGCGGCAGCGTTGGGTCGACGGCATCGATGGGCGGGCAAGGCTCGACGCGCAGATCGAGTTCCCACTCCTTTCCGTAGTGATCGCGGAAGCGATACATCTCCGGAAACTTCTTGCCGGTGTCGACATGCAGCGCCGGGAACGGGACGCGGCCGAAGAACGCCTTCCGCGCCAGCCAGATCATCACGTTGGAATCCTTGCCGAGCGACCACAGCAGGGCGATCTTTTTCAGACGCGCAAACGCCTCGCGGAAAATGTAGATGCTCTGGGCTTCGAGCTGGTCGAGATGGTCCATGCTCGGGGCGGTCTGCTCGACCGGAATTTGCTCGGAAACGGAAGCTGCGAAGCTCAGCCCATCTGTGCCGGAATCGGTCTTGAGAAGATGCATCTCTGCCACTTTGCGTTTGGAGGCGAATTTTCTATAGTTGCGGTGCGGAAGAGAAGAAAAAAATTTCTCTTTGCACGCTCGAAATGACACATATATAGAAAATAATTCCAGTCAACCCCGGATGTAGGGGAAGCGAGTATCGCATGCGGTTCTTGCCGGTGTTCCTCGATCTCAAGGCCGGTCCGGTGGTCCTCATCGGCGCGGGTGAGCTTTTGCGCGCAAAATTGCGCGTGCTCGCCGCTGCCGGCGCGCGCATCCGTGTGTACGCGCTCGACGGCGATCAGGACCTGGGTCTGAGCTTTGACGATACCGCGCGTATCGAGATCGCGACGGGCGATCCGCTCGCATCTGATCTTGCCGGTGTCATTGCGGTCGTCTGCGCCGGCGCGGGCGATATTGGCGTGGCAATGTCGGCGCGGGCAAAATCGCTTGGTCTGCCCGTCAACGTCATGGACGATCTCGAACATTCCAGCTTCATCTTCCCGGCCATCGTCGATCGCGGCGATGTCGTGGTCGCAGTCGGCACCGGCGGCACCTCGCCGGTGGTGGCGCGGCGCCTGCGCGAGAAGATCGAGGTGCTGCTGCCGGCGCGGATCGGCGAGCTCGCCGAGTTCGTCGGCGGCTTCCGCAAATCCATCAACGAGCGCATTGCCGAATTTCCGTTGCGCCGCCGCTTCTGGGAGCGCGTGATCGACGGTCCGATCGGCGCAGCCGTGCTGGCTGGCCGCAAGGGCGAGGCGGATGCGACGTTGCGCGCAATTTCCGATCCGTCCGATTTTGCGCGCGCCGACAAGCCGGAAGGCTCTGTTGCGCTGGTCGGCGCCGGCCCTGGCGATCCTGACCTTCTCACCATCAAGGCGCTGCGCGCATTGCAGGATGCCGACATCGTCTTCCATGACGAGCTGGTCCCGGGGGAGATTCTCGATCGCATTCGTCGCGATACCACGCGCGTTGCGGTCGGTCGTCGCGTCGGCAAGCCCGGCATCGGCCAGGGAGCCATCAACAAGCGCATGATCGAAGCTGCGCGAGCCGGTCAGCGCGTGGTGCGACTGAAGGGTGGTGATCCCTTGGTATTCGGCCGCGGCGGCGAAGAGGTGGAGGCGCTGCGCGCGGCGGGTGTTGCCTATTCGATCATTCCCGGCATTACCGCCGGGCTCGGCGGCGCTGCCGATTTCGAGGTGCCGCTCACTTACCGTCATGAAGCCACCCGCATCACCTTCCTCACGGCGCACAAGGCGCGCGATGCAGAGACCGTCGATTGGTCGACGCTGACCGACACCAAAATGACCGTCGTTGTTTACATGGGCATGACCGCGGCACCTGCCGTGCGCGCGGGCCTGTTCGCCGCCGGCCGCTCGCCGGAGACGCCGGTGGGCGTGTTTGCCCGTGTCACGCGTCCGGACGCGCAAGGCGCGATCGGCATGCTGCGCGACCTGCCTGAGCTGGTGCGGCAGACCCATGGCGGTCCCGCCATCCTCATCATCGGCGACGTGATCCGGCATGCCGGCTCGCTTCGTCGTCAAACCCCAAAGCAAATCATCTCTGACCTATTGGATGCAGCCGAATGACCTCCCCGCTTGAACAGAAGAAGATCAAAATCGCCGGCCCCTCGGTTGTGACCGCCAACCGGACCTGGGACGGCATCGTGGTCTACCGCACTGCCGCCAAGAGCTGGTCCGCAGACCTCTCGGAAGCCGCGATCGTGCGCAACTCCGACGAGGCGAAAACGCTGCTTGCTGAATCCGTGGCTGATGACGTCGGGGCCGTGGGAGCCTATATCGCCCCGGTGCAGGTCGGCGCAGACGGCAAGATCGAACCCGGCAATCTGCGCGAACAGATCCGCCGCACCGGCGTGACCATCGGTCAGTCGGCCCAGGCTTAAGGCATTCGCTGATGTACGCTTACGACGAAATCGACCGCACGCTCGTCAACGAGCGCGTCTCGGAGTTCCGCGACCAGGTGAAGCGCCGCCTGTCGGGCGAGCTCACCGAGGACGAATTCAAGATCCTGCGCCTCCAGAACGGCGTCTATCTGCAACTGCACGCCTACATGTTCCGCGTGGCGATTCCCTACGGGACGCTGGCGACGAACCAGCTGCGCGCGCTCGCCCATGTCGCGCGCAAATATGACCGCGGCTACGGCCATTTCACCACGCGGCAGAACATCCAGTTCAACTGGATCAAGCTCGCCGAGCTGCCGGACGCGCTGGAAGATCTCGCCAAGGTCGGCATCCATGCGATGCAGACCTCCGGCAACAACATGCGCAACGTCACCTCGGACCAGTGGGCCGGTGTCGCACCCGGCGAGATCGAGGATCCCCGCATCTGGTCGGAGCTGATCCGCCAGCACACCACGCTGCATCCGGAATTCTCGTTCCTGCCGCGCAAGTTCAAGATCGCGATCACCGCGTCGGATCATGACCGCGCCGCGATCAAGATCCACGACATCGGTCTGAAGCTGATCAAGAACGAGAAGGGCGAGACCGGCTTCGAGGTTTTGGTCGGCGGCGGTCTCGGCCGCACGCCGTTCATCGGCAAGACCATCAAGCATTTCGTGCGTGGCCGCGATATCCTCAGCTATATCGAGGCTATCCTACGCGTCTACAACCAGTACGGCCGCCGCGACAACATCTACAAGGCGCGCATCAAGATCCTGGTGCACGAGCTCGGCATCGAGAAATTCTCGCGCGAGGTCGAGGAGGAGTGGCAGCACATCCGCAATTCCTCGCTCCAGATCGACGACGAGGTGATCGAGGACATCCGCTCCCGCTTCTCCTACCCGAATTACGAGAAGCTGCCGCACATGCCGGACGAACTGCGTCAGGCCGCGGCCGACGCCGACTTCGAGGCATGGCGCAAGAATTCGGTGGCCCCGCACAAGGTGCAGGGCTATTCCATCGTGACCATCTCGCTGAAGCCGATCGGCAAGCCCCCGGGCGATGCTACCGCGGAGCAGATGGATGCGCTGGCCGATCTCGCCGACAAATATTCGTTCGGCGAGATCCGCGTCGGCCACGAGCAGAATTTGGCGCTGCCGCACGTCGCCAAGCGCGATCTGCCGGCACTGTGGAAGGCACTCGACAAGCTTGGCCTCGCCACGCCCAACGTCAATCTGATCACCGACATCATCGCCTGTCCGGGCCTGGACTATTGCTCGCTGGCCAATGCGCGCTCGATCCCGATCGCGCAGGAGCTGACGCGGCGGTTCGCCAACCACGAGCTCGCCAACCTGATCGGCCGTCTGCACATCAACATCTCCGGCTGCATCAATGCCTGCGGCCACCATCATGTCGGCCATATCGGCATTCTCGGCGTCGAGAAGAACGGCGAGGAGGTCTATCAGATCACCATCGGAGGCCGCGCCGACGAGAACGCTGCGCTCGGCACCTTGATCGGTCCGGGCGTCAAGTTCGACGAAGTCGCCGATGTCATCGAGGACGTCGTGGAGGCCTATCTCGCGCTGCGCGAGCGGCCCGAAGAGCTGTTCATGGACACCGTGAAGCGCCTCGGCGTCGAACCCTTCAAGGAGCGCGTCTATGCCACTCGTTAATGGCGGAAAAATCGTCGACGACAGCTTCGTCAAGCTGACCGTCGACACGCCGCTGCCCGAGGGCGGCAACATTCTGGTGCCGGCCGAGCGCTTCATTGCGGGGGCGGATGCGTTGCTCAAGCGCCCCGGCAAGGTCGGTGTGATCTGGCCGAACAACCGCGATATTGACGAGCTCGTGCCGTATCTCGGCAAGGTCGCCGCCGTTGCGCTGGTGTTCCCGACCTTCCGTGACGGCCGCGCCTACAGCCAGGCCAGGCTGCTGCGCGAGCGCTACAATTATCGCGGCGAGCTGCGCGCCACCGGCCAGATCCTGCGCGACCAGTTCGTGTTCATGCTGCGCGCCGGCTTCGATTCCTTCGAGGTCAAGAAGCAGGCGGACGCCGAAGCCTTCATGCAGACCGCAAAGCGCTACTCGGTGTTCTACCAGCCGACCGGCGACGGCCGTATCACGGCCTTGCACCGGCGCATGCAGCTGCGTCACTCCGAGGGTGTCGGCACGTGAACGCCATCGCGCCTCAGGTCTCGTCCGTGTCCACGCTGCCTTCGGCGGAGGAGCTCGATCGTGCGTTGCGCGATGCCTCGCCCGCGGAGGTCATCGCGGCTGCGCTGAAGGCGGTCGGGCGCGACAAGCTCGCACTGGTGTCGTCCTTCGGCACGGAATCGGCGACGCTGCTGAAGGTGATGGCGGACGTCGATCCGGCGATCCCCGTGATCTTTCTCGATACCGGCTGGCTGTTCGAGGAGACGCTGGCCTATCGCGACACGCTGATCGAAATGCTTGGCCTGAAAGACGTCCGCTCGATCAAGCCTGCCGAGGAGACGCTGACGCGCGAAGATCCGGACCGCGATCTCTGGTTCTCCGATCCCGATGCCTGCTGTCGTATCCGCAAAGTCGAGCCGCTCGCGCGTGCGCTCAAGCCGTTCTCGGCCTGGCTCAACGGCCGCAAACGATTTCAGGGCAATGCGCGCGCCGATATTCCTGTCGTCGAGGACGATGGTGCGCGGTTGAAGTTCAACCCGTTCGCCAATGTCTCGCGCGAGGAACTGGAAGCGATCTTCGTCCGCGCCAAATTGCCGCGTCACCCGCTTGCGGCGTCGGGTTTTCGCTCGGTTGGGTGTATGCCTTGCACGAGCAGAACGGCCGAAGGCGAGGACGAGCGCGCCGGTCGCTGGCGCGGCCGCGCCAAGACAGAATGCGGCATCCATACGATGAAGACTTCGTAGCACAGGCACGCTGCCTTTCTACAAACAAGAAAATCCGGTTCCGTTGACTTAAGCGCGTTTCGCCCCGAGTTATGCCTGCCATCGACGCCGCCGCTGTCGTCGATGTGAATGGAGATGGACATGATGCGCCGTATCGTTCCGCTCGCTGCAGGACTGCTCGTTACGGGATTCTTGGCAAGCTCGGCTCTCGCCGCTGACATTAATCTTCTGAACGTGTCGTATGATCCGACGCGCGAGCTTTATGTCGACTTCAACAAGGCGTTCGCGACCGCCTATCAGAAGGAGACCGGCAAGAGCGTCGAGATCAAGCAGTCGCATAATGGCTCGGGCGCGTCCTCGCGGAGCGTCATCGATGGCCTGCCGGCAGACGTGGTGACGCTCGCGCTCGCCTACGACATCGACGCGATCGCGGCCAGGGGATTGACTGCCGCGGACTGGCAGAAGCGGCTCCCTCAGAATTCCTCGCCCTACACCTCGACCATCGTATTCCTGGTGCGCAAGGGCAATCCGAAGGGCATCAAGGACTGGGACGACCTGATCAAGCCGGGCGTCGCCGTGATCACGCCGAACCCGAAGACGTCGGGCGGCGCGCGATGGAATTATCTCGCGGCGTGGGGCTATGCCGAGAAGAAGTTCGGCTCGGCCGACAAGGCCAAGGACTTCATCGCCAAGCTCTACCAGCAGGTGCCGGTGCTCGACACCGGCGCACGTGGTTCGACCGTGACTTTCGTCGAGCGTGGTGTCGGCGACGTACTGCTCGCATGGGAGAACGAAGCCTACCTCGCCTTGAAGGAATTTGGCCCGGAGAAGTTCGAGATCGTCGCGCCGCGCCAATCCATCCTGGCGGAGCCGCCGGTCGCGGTGGTCGACAAGGTCGTCGACAAGAAGGGCACCCGCAGCGTTGCCGAGGCCTATCTCCAGTTCTGGTATACAAAGGAAGGGCAGGAGATTGCGGCGCGCAATTTCTACCGGCCGCGCGATGCCGAGGTCGCCAAGAAATACGAAAATTCCTTCGCCAAGGTCGAACTATTCACCATCGGCGACGTTTTTGGTGGTTGGACCAAGGCGCAGAAAGACCATTTTGCCGATGGCGGCGTCTTCGATCAGATCTACAAGAACTGATCGGGCGCCGTCGGAGGGGTTTTGACAGGGGGCCTGGTGAGCGCAATCGCTTTACGACGCCGGACTTTGCCGGGTTTCGGTCTCACGATGGGACTGACGCTTTCCTGGCTGTCTATCATCATCCTGATTCCGCTCGCCGGACTGTTCCTGAGGTCCACCGAGCTCAGTTTCGATCAGTTCTGGGTCATCCTCTCCAGCCGCCGCACGTTGAACGCACTGCGCGTCTCCTTCGGGCTTGCGTTTGCGGCGGCCTGCGTCAATCTCGTCATGGGCAGCATCATCGTCTGGGCGCTGGTGCGTTATCGGTTTCCCGGCCGGCGACTCTTCGATGCCATCGTTGACGTGCCGTTTGCACTGCCGACGGCCGTTGCCGGCGTTGCGCTGACCTCGCTGTTTGCCGAGAAGGGCTGGCTCGGCGCGCCGCTTGCTGCGCTCGGCATCAAGGTGGCATTCACGCCGCTCGGCATCTTCGTCGCCATGATCTTCATCGGCATTCCCTTCGTGGTGCGCACGGTCCAGCCGGTGCTGCAGGATCTCGATCCCGAGATCGAGGAAGCCGCGGGCAGCCTTGGCGCCAGCCGCTGGCAGACCATCATCCGCGTGATCCTGCCCTCGCTGGCGCCAGCGCTGCTCACGGGGCTTGCGCTCGCCTTTGCCCGCGCCGTCGGCGAATACGGCTCCATCATATTCATCGCGGGCAACCTGCCGAACGTCTCTGAGATCGCACCGCTCTTGATCGTGATCCGTCTCTCCGAATTCCGCTACGCCGATGCGACCGCCATCGCGGTGGTCATGCTCGTCGTCTCCTTCATCATCATCTTCGCGGTGAACCGGTTGCAGCGCTGGGCGCAGGACCGGATTCCGGTGCACTAGGGCGAAATGCGATGACGATGCAGATCGCCGATAATGTTTCGCTGTCCTCGCCCGACGCGAAGTCGCGCGCCCATGCGGCCGCCGCGCGCAACAATCTCCGCACCGAGCCCAAGGCGGTGCGCCTCGTCATCATTACGCTGGCGATCGCGTTCCTGTCCGTCTTCGTCGTGCTGCCGCTGGTCGTGGTGTTCGCGCAGGCCTTCGCGAAAGGAATTCTCGCCTATCTCGCGGCGCTTGCCGAGCCGGAGGCGCTGGCGGCGATCAAGCTGACGCTGGTGGTCGCCGCAATCTCGGTCAGCCTCAATCTCATCTTCGGCCTGGTCGCCGCCTGGGCGGTGGCAAAGTTCGAATTTCCCGGCAAGACGTTCCTGATCACGTTGATCGACCTGCCGTTCTCGGTGAGCCCCGTCATTTCCGGCCTCGTCTTCGTGCTGCTGTTCGGCGCGCAGGGCTATTTCGGCGGCTGGCTCAGGGATCACGACATCCAGATCCTGTTCGCGGTGCCCGGCATCGCGCTCGCCACCACCTTCGTGACCTTTCCCTTCGTGGCGCGCGCGCTGATCCCCTTGATGCAGGAGCAGGGCACGCAGGAAGAGGAAGCCGCGATCTCGCTGGGTGCCTCGGGCCTTCAGACCTTCTTCCGCGTCACGCTGCCCAACATCAAATGGGGCGTGCTCTACGGCGTTCTGCTCTGCAATGCCCGCGCGATGGGCGAGTTCGGCGCCGTCTCGGTCGTCTCCGGCCATATTCGCGGCGAGACCAACACCATGCCGCTGCTGGTCGAGATCCTCTACAACGAGTACCAGTTCGTCGCTGCGTTTGCGATCGCCTCGCTGCTGGCGATGCTGGCGCTGGTCACGCTGGTCGCAAAGACCATCCTCGAACGTCACCTCGACGAAGGACACGACGTCCATGACAATTGAAGTCAAAAATCTCGTCAAGAAGTTCGGCAGCTTTGCTGCGCTCGACGGCGTCGACCTCAAGGTCAATGACGGCGAGCTGCTCGCACTGCTCGGCCCATCCGGCTCCGGCAAGACCACATTGCTGCGGATCATCGCCGGCCTGGACTGGCCTGATGCCGGCGAGGTCGCCTTCAACGGCGAGGACGCGCTGGCGCAGGGCGCGCGCGAGCGCCATGTCGGCTTCGTGTTCCAGCACTACGCGCTGTTCCGCCACATGAGCGTGTTCGAGAACGTCGCCTTTGGCCTGCGCGTCCAGCCGCGGGCGGTCCGGAAAGACGAGGCGACCATCCGCAGGCGCGTGAAAGAGTTGCTCGATCTCGTGCAGCTCGACTGGCTCGCCGACCGCTATCCGAGCCAGCTCTCCGGCGGCCAGCGCCAGCGCATCGCGCTCGCCCGCGCGCTCGCGATCGAGCCGCGCATTCTCTTGCTCGACGAGCCCTTTGGTGCGCTCGATGCGAAGGTGCGCAAAGAGCTGCGCAAATGGCTGCGCTCGCTCCATAATGAGATCCATGTGACCTCGATCTTCGTCACCCACGACCAGGAGGAGGCACTCGAAGTCGCCAACCGTGTCGTCGTCATGGACAAGGGCAGGATCGAGCAGGTCGGCTCGCCCGACGATGTCTACGAGACGCCGGCGACCGCCTTCGTGCACAGCTTCATCGGCGAGTCCATCGAGCTGCCGGTTCAAGTCGATGGCGGCGTGGTCAGGCTCGGCGACAGCCCGCTGCGGCTCGCGGCGGAGGGTCTGGCGCCTGGCGCGTCAAGACTGTTCGTGCGGCGACACGACATCTTGGTCGGCCCGCCCGGAAGTGGCGCCTTTGAAGGGGCCGTCCAGCACGTCCGCAATTTCGGCCCGGTGCAGCGGGCCGAGGTCACGCTCTCAGGCGGTGAGACCATCGAGATCGACGCCCCCCGCGACCGGGGACTGCGCGCCGGCGACACCGTTGGCCTCGAGCCCCGCCGCTACCGCATCTTTGCGGATGCCCGATAGGGTCGAATTTTCCTCAAAATTCACCTTTCAGCCATTGTTGGTATGCAACAACGCCCCCTCATTTGGGGGGCCCCTGAACATGCGCGCTGCGGCCGCGATCCTTCTCATTTTGCTTCTCGCCGGCTGCGCCGGCAATGAGGCGCCGATCCAGCAGCCGTCGATGTATACCGACATGTCGGTCCCGGGCGCCAAGCTCGATGCACCGGCCGCGGCGATCATGATCTCGCAATATCGCCAGAACAACGGCCTCGGCAGCGTCGAAATCGACCCCGAACTGATGCGGCTCGCCGAATCCCAGTCGGCCGCCATGGCCGCCGCCAACAAGATGGACCACGACGTCCGCGCGCCCCTGGGTAAGCGGCTCAACGCCGGCGGCTATCCGGCCACCGTTGCGGTCGAGAACATCTCGGCCGGCTATCATACGTTGGCGGAAGCGTTTTCCGGCTGGCGCGACTCGCCTCCGCATCGCGCCAACATGCTCAAGAGCGGTGTCACAAAATTAGGCATCGCGGCGAGCTATGCTCCGGGCACCAAGTACAAGGTGTTCTGGACCATGATCCTGGCGTCGACCGATCCCCGATAAGCCAGACTTGATCCCGGGTGCATTGACGTCGCGACAGACTGTCGCCACGGTGGCTCGCGTTTTGCGATTATTTGCTAATATCCCCCTATGACCGATCATAGCCCGGAAGTCGCAACAGTCCCCGCGAAGGCGCAGCGCGTCCTGGTCCTCCAGGGCGGCGGCGCGCTCGGCTCCTATCAAGCCGGCGCCTATCAGGCGCTGTGCCATTTCGACTTCGAGCCCGAATGGGTCGCCGGCATCTCGATTGGCGCGGTCAATGCCGCCATCATCGCCGGCAATGAGGGCCACACCCGCGTCAAGCGGCTCAAGGAATTCTGGGAGATGGTCTCCGCGCCGGTGCCGTGGAAGCCGATCGGCAAGAGCGACCACAGCCGCGAGCTGTTTAATTCCACCAGTGCCGCGCTGATCGCGACCTTCGGCGTGCCCGGCTTCTTCACGCCGCGCGTCCCGCCCGCGCCGCTCTGGCCACCGGGCAGTCCCCAGGCCGAGAGCTATTACGACACCGCGCCGCTGAAGAAGACGCTGGAGCGTCTCGTCGACTTCGATCGCATCAACGATCTGAAGACGCGGCTGTCGGTGGGCGCCGTCGGCGTCACCTCCGGCAACTTCAAATATTTCGACAATTACGAGTTCAAGAAGCTCGGCAAGCTCATCGGCCCCGAGCACATCATGGCCTCGGGCGCGCTGCCGCCGGGATTTCCGTCGGTCGTGATCGACGGCGAGCATTATTGGGACGGCGGCATCGCCTCCAACACGCCGCTCGACTTCGTGCTCGATGCCGAGGTTGACCGCGACATGCTGATCTTCCAGGTCGATCTGTTCAGCGCCCGCGGCGATCTGCCGAATTCGCTGCTCGAGGCGACCGAGCGCGAGAAGGACATCCGCTTCTCCAGCCGCACGCGAATGAACACCGACAAGAACAAGCAGTTGCACAACGCCCGCAGGGCGGCGCGCGAGCTGATTGCCAAATTGCCCGATTATCTCAAGAACGACCCGTCCGTCGAGTTCCTCGCGAAGGTCTCTCGTGAGAGCACTGTCACGGTGGTGCACCTGATCTATCGCAGCAAGAACTACGAATCCTCGTCCAAGGACTACGACTTCTCGCATGTCGCCATGGTCGAGCATTGGGAAAGCGGCGTGCGCGACGTGCATCTGTCGATGCGCCACAAGGACTGGCTGGAGAAGCCGCAGTCCGGCGAGACCATGGTGACTTACGATCTCACGGGGGACGTCACCGCGCCCCCGGCAAAAAGGAGCGAATAATATGGGTACTCTCTCAGGCAAGAACGCCGTCGTAACAGGTTCGACCAGCGGCATTGGCCTTGCTTATGCGCGCGCGTTCGCGGCTGCCGGCGCCAATGTCGTCATCAACGGTTTCGGCTCGCCCGAGGACATCGAGAAGGAGCGCGCCAAGATCGAATCCGATTTCGGCGTGAAGGCGGTTTATTCGCCGGCCGACATGAGCAAGCCGGCCGAGATCGCCGGGATGATCGCGCTCGGCGAAAAGTCGTTCGGCTCGGTCGACATTCTCGTCAACAATGCGGGCATCCAGTTCGTCTCGCCGATCGAGGAATTCCCGCCGGAGAAATGGGACCAGATCATCGCGATCAACCTGTCCTCGGCCTTCCATGCCATCCGCGCCGCCGTTCCCGGCATGAAGAAGAAGGGCTGGGGCCGCATCATCAATACCGCCTCGGCGCACTCGCTGGTCGCCTCGCCCTTCAAGTCGGCTTACGTCTCGGCCAAGCACGGCATCGCCGGCCTGACCAAGACCGTGGCGCTGGAGGTCGCAACCCACAAGATCACCTGCAATTGCATCAGCCCCGGCTATGTCTGGACGCCGCTGGTGGAAAAGCAGATCCCGGATACGATGAAGGCGCGCAACCTCACGCGCGAGCAGGTCATCAACGACGTGCTGCTCGACGCGCAGCCGACCAAGGAGTTCGTGACGTCGGAGCAGGTCGCAGCGCTCGCGCTGTTCCTGTGCAGCGACGATGCCGCGCAGATTACCGGCACGAATCTGTCGATCGACGGCGGCTGGACGGCGGAATAACGGCCGAGATGCCCGTAGGGTGGGCAGAGGCGCCCTTGCGCGGTGCCCACCCTCTGTCTCCGATCGGAAAAGGTGGTGGGCACGCTTTCGCCTTGCCCACCCTGCGGACCGGAATTGGACATCGATGCAAACTGGTCCTCGCGGGCCAGTCGTATCCAGCGACAGGGCTTCAGTGCCTCAGCGCGGTTGAAGAACGGGCTGCCAAACCCGCAGGAATTCTTGCGCCGCGCGAGGCCGCCTTGGGGGAGCTGAAAAAGACGTACAACAAATAGACGTCTATCAGGATCGTACCCGCCATCACGCTGTATGCCCATGGGCTTGCCGCCAGGTTGAGCTCGATCAGCACGCGCGAGAGACCGAATCCCACGACCCAGGCATCAAAGCTCATGCATATCCGGCGAAATGTCTCGGGATCCAATCGGTGGATGAAAAAGGCGCCAAGCGGAATACCAACGGTGGCACAGACGGCTAGCACCGGCAAAATGGCGGTGCTTTCTGCGATGAAGAGGCCGAGATAGTAGTAAGCGAGCGCAGTCAGGCAGGACTCGGTTACCCGAACCAGCGCCAGGCCGGCTCGAAACTCATCTTTGACCAGACCCTGGTTGTTGAACAACATCGCCAAAGGGGGGCCTGAAATGGTCGTTAACGAGTACAGGACTCCCAATGTGGCTCCAAAGGGCAGGCCAACCAGCCAGCGCAATTGAATGGGCCTCCGCCAGCCGGCTGCCTGCAGTAGAATAAGAGGCAGGATAAGCGAGTAGGTGGCGAGTTTGATCCAGACGGGCTGAACCATGGACAGAGCATAGGCTCCGACCGCGATGCCAGGCAGCATGCCGACGAGGATGGGAAACACGCGCTTCCAGACAGCTGGAACGCCGGCTCGATTGATAAAGAGAACGTACACGTTCACGAAGACTTCGATCAGGACCAAAGCCGGATTGAGCACGCGGTTGGCATAGAAAACGAGCGCGACCGGCACGGTTAGGGACGAAAATCCATAACCAAGCGCACCGTTCACGAAGGCCGCAAACAGGGCGATCCCTGCAAGAACGATCAAAGCGGTGTCAATCGGAGGCATCTTTGGCTTTCATCCCAGCGGGCCGCGTGTCGTCCTCAGCGAGCCGCTGCCGACGCCGCTCGTGCCGAGACTAAATCCCGGGGTGAGGTAGGGCGGATCAATCATGGCTGGCGGAATCTAGGTCTATCTCGTCGGTCGGGCAATATGACGTAGAATAAACTTTCCCATGGACGCAACTATCTCAGACGAATAAGAAAAATTATGCTTCGTGCTGGGCATAGGCGGAAGTTTCTCTCTGTTCCCGGACGTATTGAGAGGTCGTCGTTTCCCCGCGGGTGCGCCCGGGGCTGGTTCCGTCGGACCTATTTACCAAATGCCAGCACGTGCAGCCCGAGCCGCTGCCGCACGATCCAGAACAGCAGCACGGTCTCGAAGGTCAGCGAGATCGAGGTCGCGGCGGCGGCGCCATGGCCGCCGAAGCGCGGCACCAGCGCGATGCAGAGCACGACGTTCATGACGAACGCCAGCGCATAGGCGAGCGCGCAGATCTTCTGCTGGCCCAGCATGTTGAGCAGCCGCTCCACCGGTCCGATCGCGGCGCGCACCACGAGGCCAACAGCGGCGACGAACATGATGTCGTAGCCGACAACGAATTGCGGTCCGAACAGCCAGAGCAGCGGCTGGCCGAGCGCGAGCAGCGCGATGGTTGCCGCCAGCGACGGCCAGAATGTCCAGACGATGGCGTGCGCGACATAGGCTGACAGGCGCGCTCTGTCGCCGCTGGCGTTGTATTCGGCGAAGCGATGCGCCGTCGTTGCCGACATCGCGTAGTGAATGAACGACACCAGTGCCAGCGTCTTCACCACAGCAAAGTAGACGCCGACCTCGTCGGAGGGACGGAACTGCTGCAGCACCAGCACGTCGGTGTAGGAGAGCAGCAAATAAAAACCTTCGACCAAAAGGATCGGCAGCGAGATCGCGAGCCAGCCGCTGATGTCGTAGGCCTTGGCGCCCGGCGCGATGTGATCGGCGAGCCTGCGGTTCAGCACCACCATCTGTCCGGCCATCGCGATCCACACGGCACCCAGGCTCGCCACCATCGCCGTGACCGCGCCGAGATGATAGCCGAGCAGGAAGGCGCCGGCGGTGATGCCGATGATCAGCGCCTGGCGGATGATGAATTGCGGCATCAGGCCGAGTTGCATCCAGTCATGCGAGCGCGCGATGCCGTCCTGGGTATTGGCGACGACGAAGGCGGGCAACGTCATGCAGCCGATATAGAGCGGCAGCTTCTCGGCCGGATCGATCCAGGGCGAGAGAAGCTTGACGATGCCGGCAAGCGCGAGCGACACCAGCGTGGAGATGGCGAAGGTCAGCCAGCGGCTGCCGGACAGAAAGCCGCGCAGCAATGCATGATCGCCGCTGGCGCGATATTCCGGAATGATCTTTTGCGCGGAGGCGGAGATGCCGAAATCCATCATGCTGCCGAGCAGCAGCACCCAGGTCCAGACATAGACGTAGATGCCGTAGTCGGATGTCCCCATCCAGCGCGCCAGCAGCACCTGCGAAAAAAAGGCGAGGCCCGCGCTGATGACGCGGATGATGAAGATGGCGCCGGCCAGCCGCCGCGTCAGCGATGCTTCGCTCGAGCCGCCCGTCAGTTTTCCGCGCAGCCGTGTGATCAGGCCGGCCGGTCTGGTCGTTGCGGGTTCTGCATCCATCACGGCCAAGTCGAGATCCCCAGACGTCCGCATGCTGCGGCAGGATCCGGATTTAGCAACCATTCGTTAAGATTCGGTTGGGTGGGCACGCAACTCACTCACCGACGTGCCGACTGCCGCGCCTGCTCGCCGTCACTGCAAGTTCGTATTGAACTCGTACGATTTGTCGGGGCCAACCAGCGTGAATTTCAGCGCCGCGCCTTCGGGCTTGGTCCCCGGCGGCAATCCGTCGAGCTCGAAGGAAAATCGTTTCACACCAGGCGGTCCGGGCTCGACCACATCGGGAATCGGCAGCGACCACTCTGGCGTCGGCCCTTCCACGAACAGATTGACCTTGCTGCCCTCGGGGGCGACGACATCGACCACCACGTTCTTGGGCCCGTCGCGCTTGACGTCGCGGATGGTCAGCGGATTCGGGTCGCCGATATTGGCGGGCTTCGGCACGGCGTCGAGCGCTGCGCGCAAATTGCCGTCTTCAGTCGATGCCACGTTGTTGAAGCCGAGCTCGACATTGGCTTCGACGGGAATGCAGAGCTTTTCGCAGACCGCGTAGTTGATCTCGGCGCGCAGCGTCACCGGCTTGTCGGCCGCCTTGGCGACGATGCGCAAGGGCAGCACGATCTGATCGTGATAGCCGATCGAATGGCCGCCCGCGCCGTCGTCAAACTTTTGCGGCGCCGGCCACATCACGGTCACGGCTTCGACATTGTCCGACTTGGAGAAGTCGAACCGCGGTGGAACGCCGGAATCGCCCGGCATGCGCCAGTAGGTCTTCCAGCCGGGCTCGAGCTGGATGGCGATACCGCCGAGCAACACCGTGCCGCTGCGCGATCCCGCGAGCAGGCGCACCGCGGAATGTCCGTCTCGCTGCCACGGCGACGCATCGTCGGCATGGCCAGCCATCGCCAGTGACGACGCAAGCAAGGTTGCTGCGACGCCAATTGCCGCTTGCAGGGGAACTCTGGTCAGCATGGCACGTCTTTACAGGGTCGCCCCTGGTCAAACCATTGAATTGCTTGTGATGGATGCACCCGAATCATATCTCTGTAAGCCTTGATTTGACAGCAGGGCGGCCCGACATCAGGATAGGAATTCAAACCGGAGTGCTTCACTGATGGCTCCCACAGGCAAGAGGACGGGCGAAAGCACCCGCAGCACAGGCTCCAGGATCCCCAATTCCGCCGTTTACCTCGACGGCCGGCTCCTGATCGCGATGCCAGTGATGGGCGACTCCCGCTTCGAGCGCTCGGTGATCTATCTCTGCGCCCATTCCGCCGAGGGCGCGATGGGCATCATCGTCAATCATCCCGCGGGCAGCATCGACTTTCCGGAGCTGCTCGAGCAGCTCGGCATCGTCAAGAAGGGCGAGCACATCAAGCTGCCCGAAAATGCTGAAAGCATGAAGGTGCTGCGTGGCGGCCCGGTCGACACCGGCCGCGGCTTCGTGCTGCATTCCAGCGATTTCTATATCGAGAACGCGACGCTGCGGATCGACGACGGCGTCTGCCTCACCGCGACGGTCGACATCCTGCGCGCGATCGCCAATGGTTCCGGCCCCAAGCACGCCATCCTCGCGCTCGGCTATGCGGGCTGGGGGCCTGGCCAGCTCGAGACCGAGATCCAGAGCAACGGCTGGTTGCATTGCGATGCGGATGCGGACCTGATCTTCGGCGACGACGTCGACGAAAAATACAGCCGCGCCCTGCGCAAGATCGGCATCGATCCCGGCATGCTGTCGAACGAGGCCGGGCACGCGTAACCGGCCCTACTCTCGCAGCCGTCGAGCTCGCTGCTCGCCCCACCCTCTGCCGTCATGCCCCGGCTTGACCGGGGCATCCAGTACACCGCAGCTTGTCGGCTGCATTAACTGTCTCGGGGTACTGGATCGCCCGGTCAAGCCGGGCGATGACACCTGTTACTGTGCTGCGCCTACTCCGCCGCCTGCTGCTGCACCGTCGGCTCGGTCCCCGCCACCGTTGCGCGGCGCATGTCGCGGGGCTGCGACTGGTCGTAGCGGCGGACGCGGTGCATGGTCTGGCGGTTGTCCCACATCACGAGGTCATGCAGCTTCCATTTGTGGACGTAGACGAACTCTGCCTGCGTGGCGTGCTCATTCAGGTCGCGCAGCAACAGCCGTCCTTCCGGCACACTCATGCCGACGATCTTGCCGGCATGCGATGAGAGATACAGCGATTTGCGGCGATGCACGGGATGGGTCCTTACCAGCCGCTGCAGCACCGGCCTGAACATCTCTTTTTCCTCGTCGGTATACTCGGTGAAGCCGAGCGATCCGCGCGAATACATCAGCGAGTGCTCGCAAACGAGGTCCTCGATCTCCGCCTTGGTCTCGTCATCCAGCGCATCATAGGCCGCGCGCATGTCGGCGAATTCGGTGTTGCCGCCCTTCGGGTTCACCACGCGGGCCGACAGCAGCGAGAACTTTGCCGGGATCGGGCGGAACGAGCTGTCGGAGTGCCACAGGCAATTGCCGAGATTGAACAGATGCGCGCGGCTGTCCTTGGCCAGCGGCTTGCCGTCCTTGCCGAGATTGGAGACGTCGTTGAGGCCGGACTGCAGGCGGTAGTCCTTCTCCTTGGTGACCGTGCCGCCGCGGGCGTCCTCGCGCGGGCCGAAATTCAGCGCGAAGGCCATCTGCTGCTCGTCGGTGATGTCCTGGTCGTGGAACACAAGCACCGCGTACTTGTCCATGGCAGACTCGATCTCGCGGGCCTCATCCGGTGTGAGAGCTTTTCGCAGGTCGAGGCCCGAAACCTCGCCGACAAAATGCTTCTGAAGCTGCCGGATGGCGATCGTCATGGTGTTTCTCCCGCGTCTGCGAGCGGTTGGTCCCGCTCTGTCGGTGAAAAGCTACTCTGGCACTCGCAGTTGTCAACGCGCGGCACGCATGGCTCCCCTGTAGCCAGCGTCCGTCACGCGTTCCGCGCCATCAGGCCGCCGTCGACGGGGATCACGGCACCGGTCAGGAACGACGCCGCCGGCAGGCACAGGCTCAACGTCATATGCGCGACCTCTTCAGGGTCGCCGTAGCGGCCGAGTGCGGTGCGGCGCTTGGCGTAGATGGTTTTGTGCTCCTCGGAGATGCGGTCGGTGATGGCGGTGCGGATCGGGCCCGGGCAGATGCAATTGACGGTGATGCCCTCGCGGCCGAGCTCGACGGCGAGCGATCGCGTCAGGCTCGCGACGCCGCCCTTCGCCGCCGAATAGGGGCTGTGCAATGCGGTGGCGCCAAGCGCCTCGGTCGAGGCGATGTTGACGATGCGCGCCGACTTCGATTTGCGCAAGTGAGGCAACGCGGCGCGGATGATGCGCGGATGCGCCGTCAGCATCACCGCGATGCCCTTGGCCCAGGCGTCGTCGTAGGCCTCGTCGTCGATCGCGACGCGCACGGAGATGCCGGCATTGTTGATGACGATGTCGAGCCCGCCGAAATGCGCGGCGACATCGCCAACCACGCGCTTGATCTCGCCGCCGTCGGCGACGTCGAGCTTCCACGCCTTCGCCGTTCCGCCGCTCGCCGTAATATCTTTCGCGACTGCGTGGGCACCTTGCTCGTCATAATCGGTGACCGCGACGTTGGCGCCCTCGCCGGCGAACACGCGCGCTGTGGCGCGGCCCATGCCGCTGGCCGCGCCGGTGACGAGAACGGTCAGACCCTTCACGGAGCGGCTGAGCTCTTTGAATTCGGACATGCTGTTTCCTCGCGGTCTCTTGTTTCTTGTTATGAGATGGACAAGGCTGGCATCGATCCGCAGACAGGTCAAACAAGCAAGACAAAAGGGGAGGCCGCGATGGCGAACGAACTCGATTTCTCAGGCAGGCAGGTGCTGGTGGTCGGTGGTTCCAGCGGCATCGGCAATGGCATCGCGCAAGCCTTTCGCGCGAGGGGGGCTGGCGTAGCGGTATGCGGCACACGCGCGCGTGCAACGGAATATCAGGCGGAGGAGGGCTCCGATCTCACCGGTCTTGCCTACGCGCAGCTCGACGTCAGCAATGCCGGCGCCATCGAAGCGTTCAAGCCATCGTTCGACAGGCTCGACATTCTCGTGCTCGCGCAGGGCGCGGTGATCTATCGCCGTGGCGAGTTCGAGATGGCGGGCTTCCGCAAGGTTGTCGAGGTCAATCTCACGAGCCTGATGGCGTGCGCGATGCGATTTCATTCCATGTTGCGGGATTCCAGGGGCGCGCTGATCATGGTGTCCTCGACCGCGGCCTATCATTCCACCATGGGCAATCCCGCCTACAACGCCTCGAAGACCGGCGCGGTCGGCTTGACGCGGACCTTGGGCGAGGCGTGGGCCGAGGACGGCATCCGCGTCAACGGCATCGCGCCCGGCCTCGTCGACACCAAAATGACGAAGGTGACGACGGACAATCCGAAGCGGCTCGAAGGCGCATTGGCACGGATTCCGCTGCGGCGATTGGGCACGCCGGCCGACATGGCGGGTGCCGCGCTGTTCCTGGCCTCGCCGCTGTCGTCGTACATGATTGGACAGACGCTCGTGGTCGATGGCGGGCTTATTCTCTAGTCCAAACTCCACACAGCCGTGGAACTGCGCTGCTCCTGATCGGTTACTTGGGCAGACCCCCGAGGAGGAGCATCATGGACAAGGACAGGATCGTCGGATCGGCCAAGGAATTCGCTGGACGCGCGGAAGGCGCCGTCGGCGATCTCGCAGGCGATGCGCAGACACAGGCGTCGGCCAAGGCGCGCGAAGCCGCCGGCACCGTGCAGAATCTCTACGGCCAGGCCAAGGACGCCGTGCGCGACGCTGCGGACACCGCCACGAGCTATGCCAAGGACGCCTATGAGAACAGCGGCGAGACACTTCGCGATGGATCGCAGGCGCTGTCGAAGAAGGTGCAGGACAATCCGCTCGGCGCGCTGCTGGTTGCCGGCGGCATCGGCTTTGCGCTCGCGCTTCTGATGTCGCGCCCCGCCCGTCGCCCGCCGCCGCGCTGGCGCTATTACGGCTGAGCCGCACGTCATTCCGGGGCGCGCGTAGCGCGAGCCCGGAATCCATCGTGCCACCATCAATGCTGTTGAAGGGATTCCGGGTTCGCGCCAAGAGGCGCGCCCCAGAATGACTGCGCCTACCGAACTTCCGCCGCACGCCCGACATTGCCGGGCGGACGCGGGATCGCAGGATTCGGATTCGGGTTGCGCGGCGGCGGCGCCAGTTGACGCGGCGCGGGCTGCGGCGAGCCGAAGCCGAAGAAATCACGCAGTGACGGGGTTGCCTGTGCCGGTTGCTGCGGCGGCTTCTTCGGTGCCGGCGGCTTGGGAGGCGCGACCGCAGAAGCTGCACCAGGCGTGCCGGGCGCTCCGGGAGCCGCAGCACCTCCGTCTGGCGTCGTCGCCGCAACCGGCGTATCGCCCTTGGCCTGCTCGCGGCCGACCTCTCGGCGCGGCCAGGAATAATCATCCGCGCGGCCCGCGGGCGCGGCCAGCGGCTCGCCCTTCACCAGCGTTTTGGCGGCGAGCGCATCGACAGCGGCTGGACGCGTGCCTGGGCCACCCAGCAATTGATCGGTCGAGATCGTGGCCGCAACCAGCGGCACGATCGGGCCGGCGAGCGGCCGCGGCGGCGGCTTGCCCGGCTCGGCATTGGTGTCCGGCGTCGCCGGTTCGCTCGGCAGGGCGATGGGACCGGAGCGGCCCGCCAGGACACGCGTGATCTCGCGCTCGACATAGTGCGCGAGCTTGCGCGCGCCGGGCTTGGTGAAATAGACGCCGTCGGCGCTGCGCAGCTGACGGATCTGACCTTCGAAGTCAGGGCCCTTCTGCAGGAAGCGGCCGGCCTCGTCGACGAAGCCGTCCCAGACGTCGACATAGGTGATGCCGGCCTTCGCCGCGCCTTCGCGATAGAGCGAATCCAGGAACAGCATGTCTGCGGTGCCCTTGGGTCCGCGGATCGCAGGCAGGCCGACCCAGAGCACCGGCACGCCCTTGGCCTTCAGGACGTTCGCGAGCTCCTCGATCTTCTTGCTGTAGAGCTCGACCCAATGGTCGTCGCGGAATTCATAGACGCCATTTGGATTGCGTGCGGTCTTCTCGGGCGCGCTCGCCGGCGCATCAGCGTTATCGGCGTCGTCCTGCGGCAGGTCGGTATCGACAGGTTTGTCGTCCGGTTTCGCAGCAGAGTCGGGCTTGGAATCGCCGGGCTTGGCGTCACCGGGTTTGGCGTCACCTTTTCCTTGCGGCTTGGCGCGCGCGCCCTTGTCGTTCTTCTTGTCTTTGTCCTTGTCCGCCGGCTTGTCGGTGACGGGCTCGCGGATCGAAGTGCGGTCGTTGAGGCCGAGCATGACGACGATGACGTCAGGCTTCTCGGTCTCCAGAATGCCCTTTGCGGCAGCGGCCCAGTCCGAGGGCTCGCCCTTCGGCTGGTATTTGATCAGCCCTGACGTGGTCTTGTGCTTGCGGATCACGCCCATGTCGGGCTGCTCGGTATAGGCGTCTTCCAGCCCGTAGGCGAGCCAGTCGGCCATGGCATCGCCGATCACCAGCACGTTCTTGTCGGCAATGGTGTCGCGCTTGGCGGGGGCCGGTGCGCGCGAAAAATCCTGGCGCGGAGCCTGCGGCTGCTGTTGCTGGAAGGGCGCGAAGAAATCGCCGCCGAACCAGCCGCCGCCACGCTGCGGCGGCGGCGCCTGGCGCTGCGGCGGGCCGCCGAAGCCGGGGAAGCTGAAGAACTGTGCCGAGGCCGGTCCAGCGACCGAGACCAGGATCGCAAGCGCCGTCCCCAGCGCGATCAGCGGGCCGGTCTCGGTCAGCGCCTTGAAAAAGGATTTTGGCTTCGACATGCGATCTCGGGCGCGCGCAACGGGGTCTGGAGATAGGTCGTTATAATAACGGAATCGGGCGCCAAACGGGCAAATTCTCTTGCAGATTCTCTTGCAGATTCTTGGGGCAATGCACCGCGGATCGACGAAATCGCCGCTCAGGGTTACTTTCGGGCCGTTTTTACCGCCCGCGCAGCCGGTCCAGCACGTCGGAGGTGGCAAATCCGTCGGCAGGGAGCCCGATCGAGACCTGGAAATTGCGCAGCGCATCCCGGGTCTGGCCGCCGAACTGACCGTCCGGGGTGCCCTTGTAGAAGCCGCGCTGGGCCAGCAACTGCTGCAGTTCCAGCCGCTCGGTCCGCGATAGCTCCCGTTCCTGCCGTGGCCAGGGCTGCACGAAGGGCTGCCCGCCGCGCAGGCGGTCGGCAAAATGGCCGATCGCCAGCGCATAGGCCTCGGCGGGATTGTATTTCATGATGACCCGGAAGTTCTGCAGCATCAGGAAGCCCGGCCCTTGCGCGCCTGCGGGCGCGAGCAGATAGGCTTTCTCCGCCGGATGCGGGAAGGGCTGGCCCGTCGCCCGCTTCAGCCCGAGCTTCTCCCATTGCGCCAGCGTCATCATCTTGGCGCGGTCGGCCAGCATGTAGTTGAAGCCTTGAGGCACCACGACCTCAAAGCCCCAGCTCTGGCCGCTCTGCCAGCCGTCCTTCTTCAGATTGTTGGCGGTCGAGGCGATCAGGTCGGTCGGGTTGTCGACGACGTCGCGCCGTCCGTCGCCGTCGCCGTCCACGGCAAAGCGCTTGAACGCGGTCGGCATGAACTGGGTCGGGCCGAACGCGCCGGCCCAGGAGCCGCGCATCTGCTCCGGCCTGAGATCGCCGCGGTTGAGGATTTCCAGTGCCGAGAGGAACTCGTCCTTGAAATAGGCCTGGCGGCGGCCGATGCAGGCGAGCGTCGCGGTCGATTGCAGCACGCTGCGGTCGCCCATCTGCGTCGAATAGTTGGACTCGATGCCCCAGATCGCGGCGATGATATAGCGATCGACGCCATAGGCCTTTTCGGTCGCGTCGAACTGCGCCTTGTATTGGACGAGGATCTCCCTGCCTTTGGCGAGGCGGTTGTCGTTCACGAGGATGTCGAGATAGTCCCAGATCGACTTCGAGAATTCCGGCTGCGAATCCATCAGGTCCATGATGCGCAGATCGGGCGTAAGCCCGGCTGTGAAGCGCTGAAAATTCTCCTGCGTGATGCCGCGCCGTGCGGCATCCGGCCACATCCCCGCAACGCAATTGTCGAAATTGCCGGCCGCCTCGCGGATCGCAGCCGCCGTCATCAGCGGATGGCCGGAGGCGCCGTCCTCGCCAGACCACGGTTGGACACCGCCAGGGCCGGGCGGGGCTTGCGACGGCTGCGGGTTCGAGCCGGAGAAAATACCGCCAAACAGGTTGGACAGGCCATTTTGCCCCTGTTGTGCTTGGGCCTGCGCAGGGAACAGCAGACTGGCCGCAAGCATTGTTGCGCCGGCCAATGTTGATGTTACCGTTGTCACCAATCGTCTCATATCCCACTCGTCGGCCGAAAATCCGCCATCAGGAGGCCTCGTTACGGTTGCCAATATCTTAACAAAGGTGAATTTTTGCTGGTCACCTTTTTCGCAAATTCTCGGAGACGGAGCCCAACATCCGCCTTTGTTACCGGCTGCAAAACGGCTAGCAAGATCCCATTGCTTCTTTCACGCGCGTGCCAAGGTATTCGATCGATCACATGAAAATCCGCAAAGCCGTATTTCCCGTCGCCGGCCTCGGCACCCGCGTCCTGCCCGCCACCAAGGCGATGCCGAAAGAAATGCTCACCATCGTCGACAAGCCCCTGATCCAGTACGTCTATGACGAGGCGCGGGAAGCCGGCATCGAGCACTTCGTCTTCGTCACCGGCCGCAACAAGAACGTCATCGAGGATCATTTCGACAGGATGTTCGAGCTCGACTCTACGCTTGCCGCACGCGGCAAGAAGACCGAGCAGGAAATCCTGGCGCAGAACCAGCCGGAAGCCGGCGCCGTCAGCTTCACCCGCCAGCAGGCGCCGCTCGGTCTCGGCCACGCGGTCTGGTGCGCGCGCGACATCGTCGGCAACGAGCCGTTCGCGGTGGTGCTGCCCGACGAGCTCGTGCTCAACACGCCGGGTTGCCTGAAGCAGATGATCGAGACGGCTGCGACGCTCGGCGAGAAGTCCAACCTGATCGCGGTCGAGGCGGTGCCCGACCATCTCACCCATCAATACGGCATCTGCGGCGTCGGAAAACGCAGCGGCAAGATGTTCGAGGTCGATGGCATGGTCGAGAAGCCGGCCAAGGGCACCGCGCCCTCAAACCTTTCCATCACCGGCCGCTACATTCTCCAGCCCGAGATCTTCAAGATTCTGGAGACCCAGGAGCGCGGCGCCGGCGGCGAGATCCAGCTCACCGACGCGATGATCGGCCTTTCCAAATCGCAGAAGTTCTACGGCGTCGAGTTCGAGGGCGAGCGCCATGATTGCGGCTCCAAGCCGGGCTTCCTCCGCGCCAACATCGCCTATGCGCTCAAGCGCCCCGAGCTGCGCGAGGGGCTGATCGCTGAGATGAAGAAGTATCTGGGGCAGTAGGCAGCCTCTCGTCGTTGCGAGGAGCCCGCGACAAAATTGCGAAGCAATTTTGCGCTGGCGACGAAGCAATCCAGACTGCATCCGAGGAGAAAGTCTGGATTGCTTCGCTTCGCTCGCAATGACGAGGAGAGAGCCGGGCCTCACGCCACCAGCGACAGCTGCGGCAAGCTCGCCACCACCGACTGATTCCGCCCGCCGGCTTTCGCGGCATAGAGCGCCTTGTCGGCGGCCGCAACCAGCACGGCCCAATCCATGCCGGCCGTGGGCGCGAGGCTGGCGACGCCGCAGGAGACGGTCGATCCCGCGCCGCCATCGGACCAGCCCAGCACCTTGGCGCGAATGGTCTCGGCGATCTTGAACGCGTCGGCGGCCGACGTGTTCGGCAGCAGCACGGCGAACTCCTCGCCGCCATAGCGCGCGGCGCAGTCGCTGGCGCGACGCACCGAGTCCGAAATGCAGATGGCGATGCCGACCAGCACCTGGTCGCCGGCCTGGTGGCCGAACGTGTCGTTGTAGGCCTTGAAATGGTCGGCATCGATCATCAGCAGCGCGAGCTGCGTCTTCTGGCGCATGGCGCGCCGCCATTCCATGTCGATGACCTGGTCGAACTTGCGGCGGTTGCGCAGGCCCGTGAGCGCGTCGGTCGTCGCCATCTCCTCGAGCTTGCTTTCGGCATCCGCGCGCCGGCCGATCTCGCGGGCGAGCACGATGGCCGAGCCCAGCACGAACAGCGAAAGCATCAGCACGACGGCGCCGATGCGCAGCGCTTCCCGCTGCCACAATGAGAACACGGTGCTCAGCGGCTTGCCTGCCACGACAAACAACGGACCGGAGCCGCTGCTGCGCACGTAGAGGCGCGGCGTCACATCCACCGGCCCTTTTCCGGCGTAGGATCCGCCGGCCTTGAGATTTTCGGGCTTCCAGTCCCGTTGCGTTCCCAGATTCTTGCCGATGATGTCGAGATCGAACGGTCGCCGCATCATGATGGTGCGGTCGCGCTTGAGCACGGTGATGGTGTCGTCGGAGTCGAGGCTCAGCCGCTCGAACAGTTCGTGGAAATAGGTGTAGCGGATCGAGCCGGCGACGACCCCCATGAAGCCGCCGTCGCTATCGCTGATGCGCCGGCTCAGCACGATCGAGAAGGCGCCGCGGAACAGCATCGGACGGCTGATGAACAGTCCGACGCCCGGGTTGTCGCGATGAACCCTGAAATACTCTTCGTCGGCGCGGTTCTCTGGTTGCGGATCCAGTGTCGAGGCATCGATGCTCAGTCCGCCGTCGACATCGAGCACTTGGATGGCGCCGAAATGCCGTGCCGTGGTCGCATGATCGAACAGGATGAGCTGCCGGATCGGCCTCGACACCGTGGCTATTTCCGGCAGCAGCATGTTGTTGACGACCGCCTTCAGGGACAGGTCGTAGATATCGATGTTGCGGCTGATGTCGGCGTCGATCGAGGTGGCCAGGTTTTCCAGCGTCTGGCGGGCCAGCGCCTCTTCGCCGCGGCGCATGTCCAGCACGACGTTGACGCAAATGGCGGAAAAGCCGATCACCGTCACGACCGACGTGATGATCAACAGCTTTGCCGACATGCGCCAGGGCCGGCGGGCCGTGGCTTCGCGCCATCCAGACAGCATCCTTTGCTCCCGATACTAGTGGATGCGCCTGAAATCTTGCGTAGTGTTTAAGCCGCGACGGCACTGCCGCGATGAGTTAAGGATTGGTTTATCCGGCTGACGATTTTCGGCAGGCCTGATCGGCTGGATCCGGGCTTCGGACGAGAGGACTGATGTGAACGACTACGACGCGCTACGTGACTATCTGCTGCGGCAGAAGCAGACGGAATTCGTGCTGAGCTTTGAGCAGATCGAGGAGATCATCGGCGCAGCCCTGCCGCGCGCGGCCAACCGTGCGTCATGGTGGGACAGCCTGCGCAGTCCCGATATCAAGATGCCGCAACGCGAAGCCTGCCTCGCCGCGGGATTTGTCGCGACACGGATGCCGGATGGCGCCAGCGTGCGGTTCACGAAGCGGAAGAAGGACGGGCGGAGGTGAGGGGCTGACTGTCTCTCCACATCCAACGGTCTGGTAGGGTGGGCAAAGCGCAAGCGTGCCCACGTCCTCTGGATGGTGGGCACGGCGCAAGTGCGCCCTTGCCCACCCTACGGCACCGCGCACTAAGACATCCTGCTCTACAGGCTTCGTCTCACGCTCTCGAGAAATTGTTGCTTTTCGCCAGGAGCGTAACCTTGGGAAGCTCCGTAATACGGTTCACTGGATTGATTGTACGGTGCGGACCGGGAGCGGATCGGTGACTTGGGTGGCACGTACGATCTGGTCTTGGCGTGTGCGGCCGATCTTCCTTTGATCGTCGCCGTCGCACCAGCATAGTATGGGTTGAGGACGCACATCTGACCATTGG
The DNA here is from genome assembly GCF_019455395.1 of Bradyrhizobium sp. BR 10261. Taxonomy (NCBI): domain Bacteria; kingdom Pseudomonadati; phylum Pseudomonadota; class Alphaproteobacteria; order Hyphomicrobiales; family Nitrobacteraceae; genus Bradyrhizobium; species Bradyrhizobium sp. BR 10261. The sequence goes on along the minus strand of NZ_JACOFQ010000006.1, from coordinate 69,054 downwards.
CCGATGCCCTGCATTCGTCCATCGTATGGTAGCTGCATCGATAGTAGGGGGTAGCGCCGAAAGCGACGACGTACAGACAAACGGGAAAAGCCGGATCATATGTCTGAGCCCGAGCATGCCCTGCTGTTAAGACCATGCCTGTGGTCAAAATCGTCAAAGCCAATGGGCGCATTGGACCTTCCTCCGACTGGCGCAACATTCGGTGCACCCGGATCGGAGACGGCATTGATCCAGGTCAATGTTCTCGGAATGCGTTCGCGCGCGCCGACAACGAGAGGCCGCGCGTATCCTAAGTATCGTAGCGTGGGCAAAGCGAAGCGTGCCCACGTCTCCTGGATGGTGGGCACGGCGCAAGTGCGCCTTTGCCCACCCTACGGCACCTCGCGTGTTGAACGTTCAGCTCGCCGCTTCCAGCCGCACTTCCGTCAGCAGGCGCATCGCGGCATCCGCGTCCATCGGCTCGCCGAAGGCAAAGCCCTGCGCGTATTCGCAGCCCAATTGATACAGCTCGACCGCGTCGGAATCGGTCTCGGCGCCTTCCGCCACCACGTCCATGCCGAGATCATGCGCGAGCGCGATGATCGACTTCAGGATCACCGGCCGCGTGCCGCGATTGGTGGTGCGGACGAAGGACTGGTCGATCTTGATGGTGTCGAACGGGAAACGCTGCAGATAGGCGAGCGAGGAATGGCCGGTGCCGAAATCGTCGAGCGACAGGCCGGTGCCGAGCTCGCGGATGCGCGTCAGCATTTGCGCGGCGTGCTCCGGATTCTCCATCACCAGCGATTCCGTCAGCTCCAGCTTCAGCGTGCCGCGTGCCACCGAGGAGCGCGACAGCACGGTGCGGATATCGTGGATCAGATCGTGGCGCAGCAGCTGCCGCGAGGAGACGTTGACGGATGCGAAGATCGGCTCGCGCGACCGCATCGCGCGCTGCCAGACCGAGAGCTGCTTGGCGGTCTGGTCGAGCACGAACATGCCGAGATCGACGATCAGGCCGGTCTCTTCCGCGATGGCGATGAATTCCGACGGCGCCATGCGGCCGAGCTTGGGATGATCCCAGCGCGCCAAGGCCTCGAAACCCGCGACCGAACGGTCCTCCAGCCGCACGATCGGCTGATACAGGATCGTGAGCTCCTGCCGTTCGATGGCGCGGCGCAGCTCGCTTTCCAGCGTCAGGCGGTCCGTCTTCCGCGCCCGCATCGCGGGCTTGTAGACGTCGATACGGTCGCCGCCGATGCGCTTGGAATGATACATCGCAAGCTCGGCGTCCTTGATGATCTCGTCCGTCAGCTGGGTCTGCGGATCGGACAGCGCCATGCCGATCGAGGCGGTCAGGAAGATCTCGCGGTCGTTGAAGGCGATCGGCGCGCGGATGGTCTTGCGGATGGTCTCGGCGAAATTGGTGATCCGGGCCGGGTCCTGCTCCGACAAGAGGATCAGGCCGAACTGGTCGCCGGCGAGCCGCGCCAGCGTGTCCTGCGGCTTCAGGATGCGGGTGAGGCGGCGGGCCAGCGTCAGCAGGATGGAATCGCCGACCGCGATGCCGACGGAATCGTTGACCTGCTTGAAGCGGTCGAGGTCGATCACCATCAGCGTCGGGCGCAGCGTCGGCATCGACTTGGCGAAATGCGCGACGGCACCCAAGCGGTCCATGAACAGCTTGCGGTTCGGCAGGCCGGTGAGGTTGTCGTGCACGGAATCGTGCAGCAGGCGTTCCTCGGCGTTGCGCAGCTCGGTGACGTCGGTGAGCGTGCCGACCACACGCGAGACCTCACCGTCCGAGCCGACCACCGGGCGCGCCTTCAGCGCGAACCACATGAAGTGACCGTCGGGGGTACGCAGGCGGAAATCCTGCACCAGGCGGCCGCGGCGCTGGTCGAGCACGCTGTCGAGCGCGGCGCGGAAGCGGTCCTGGTCGAGCGGATGCAGCACCTCGAGCCAGGAGGCCGCTGGGCCTTCCAGCGTGCCGCGCTTCAGTCCGAGCAGGGCTTCCGTCTCGGGGCTGGTAAAAACTTTGTCGGCGGAAACGTCCCAGTCCCAGATCAGGTCGCCGGAGCCGGCCAGCGCCAGCGCTCGCCGTTCGATGTCGGAGACGACGCCGGTGCTGGCGCCGCCGCCGGCGAAGGCGTGCTGCATGACGGTGAAGCCGATCAGCATCACGATCAGCACGAGGCCGCCGAGCAGGGCAGGGCCGACGATGTCATTGGTGACGGAGCCGGCGACCGTCATGCCGGCTGCGACCACCCAGACCACCAGCAGGAACCAGGTCGGGATCAGCAGCACCGCGCGATCGAAGCCGTGGGTGGAGAGATAGACGATCAGCGCGAAGCCGGCGAAGGCGATCAACACCAGCGAGATGCGCGCGATGCCGGAGGCGACGGCCGGATCGAACAGCGCCAGCGCCACCAGCGAGCCGAGGAAGGCGAGCCAGCCCACCGTGATGTGCGAGTAGCGCACATGCCATCGACTGAGATTGAGGTAGGCGAACAGGAACACCAGCAGCGTCGCCGCCAGGATCGCTTCACCCGCCGCGCGCCAGATGCGCTCGGCGTTGTTCGACATGTCGAGCACCTTGCCCCAGAAGCCGAAATCGACGCCGATATAGACCAGCACCGCCCAGGCCAGCGCCGCCGCGGCCGGGAACATGATGCTGCCCTTCACCACGAAGAGGATGGTCAGCACCAGCGCCAGCAGGCCGGAGATGCCGATCACGATGCCCTGGTACAGCGTGAAGGAGTTGACCTTGTCCTTGTAGGCTTCCGGCTCCCAAAGATAGAGCTGCGGCAGCTTGTCGGTGCGTAGTTCCGCGACGAAGGTGACGACGGCGCCGGGATCGAGCGTGATGCGGAATACGTCGGCCGTCGCACTTTCCTGCCGTTCCGGCCGGTCGCCGATCGACGGCGTGATGGTTGCGATGCGCGACAGGCCGAGGTCTGGCCACAGCAGTCCCGATGAGACGATGCGGTAATGCGGGGCGACGATCAGGCGGTCGAGCTGGTCGTCGGTGTTGTTGGCGAGCGCGAACACCACCCAGTTCTGGCCGCCCTCGCGCGCGCGCACCTCGATGCGGCGGACGATGCCGTCGGTGCCGGGCGCAGTGGAGACCTGGATGCGATCGGCGTCGCTGCGCTGATGCTCGAGCACACCGGTGAGATCGATCGCGGGCGCGTCGCCGCGGACGCTGACGGCGTCAAGCGCGCGCGCGGGATACGCGGCGACAAGAATCATGAGGCCCAGCGCGATGGGCGCGAGGCACCTGATCAGACGCAAGGTCAGTTCTCCGCGTTGGACGCAAACTCTGAGTGCAAGAACGGCACGCAAGGCTGGTACGTAAGGACGATTTCAGGCCGGACGGAAGTGGTTCGGCATTCGCGATAGATGCCACGAAAGCGAGGAAAATCAAAGGGTTTCCGCCCGGTTTGCTGGGCCTGCGGCCTAGACCTCCAACACAATTTTGCCAATATGTGCTGAGGTCTCCATGCGCCGATGGGCGTCGGCGGCCTTTTCCAGCGGGAAGGCGCTGTCCATCAGTGGTTTGACCCGTCCTTCGCGCAGCAGCGGCATCACTTTCGCCTCAATGGCAGCCACCATCGCCGCCTTGTCCGCATTACTACGGGGACGCAAGGTCGAGCCGGTATGGGTCAGCCGCTTCACCATCACCTTGGCGATGTTGACGCTGACCTTCGGGCCGTTGAGGGTCGCGATCTGGACGATGCGGCCGTCGACGGCAGCGGCGTCGTAGTTGCGGTCGACATAGTCGCCGGCGACCATGTCGAGGATCAGGTTGACGCCGACCTTGTCGGTCTCTTCCTTGACGACAGCGACGAAATCTTCGGTCTTGTAATTGATCGCACGATCCGCCCCGAGCTTGAGGCAGGCGTCGATCTTGTCCTGCGAGCCGACGGTGACGAACACCTTTGCGCCGAACGCCTTCGCGAGCTGGATCGCCATGGTGCCGATGCCGGAGGAGCCGCCATGGATCAGCAGCGTCTCGCCGGCCTTCAAGCCGCCGCGCTCGAACACGTTGTGCCAGACCGTCATCAGGGTTTCCGGCAGCGCGCCGGCTTCCTGGATCGAAAGCGCCGGCGGCACGCTCATGGCCTGGGCGTCCTGTGCGATGCAGTACTGCGCATAGCCACCACCGGCGACGAGCGACATCACGAAATCGCCGATCTTGTGCCGCTTGGCGTTGCTGCCGACCGCGACCACTTCACCTGCGATTTCGAGGCCGGGCAGGTCGCTGGCGCCGGGCGGCGGCGGATAGGCGCCGGAGCGCTGCGCCACATCGGGCCGGTTGACGCCGGCGGCCATCACCCTGACCAGGATCTCGTCAGGACCGGGTTGCGGAACGGGACGTTGTTCCGGCACCAGTACCTCCGGTCCACCAGGCTTGGAGATGGCGACCACGGTCATTTGCGCTGGCAGCTTGTCCATGATGTGTCCTTGAGCAAAGGTGCGAGGGAAACGAGGCCTTTGATTAGCCAGCGCGGTCTTGGCTGGCAACCGCCCAAGCCGGTATCAAGCGGTGTGGTCCGGTCCGCGGACGAGAGGAGGAACGACGATGCCGATGGAAGACGACGACCGCCCGCGCAAGAAGGTCACCCACGAGATCGGACAGGATCTCTCACTCTTGTCAGTGGAGGAACTGACCGAGCGCGTTGCCCTGCTCAAGACCGAGATCGCAAGGCTGGAGGAAGCCGCCACCAAGAAGCGCGCCTCGCGCGATGCGGCGAACAGTTTTTTCAAGACGTAGTCAGGAGAGCCACCTGCTTCGACGCGTCATGGCCGGGCTTGTCCCGGCCATCCACGTTTCCAATAGCGACGAAGAACGTGGATGCCCGGGACAAGCCCGGCCATGACGGCGGAGAGAGCCGCGACCCTTCCTCGCTCGGCCACTGGCCGACATGCCTAACGAACCCTCAAAAAATTCGTTCGTTTACTCCCAATTAAGCTTTCGAGTTTATGACTGGAACCGTCCTCGTTTGGACACCGAGTGGCTCCTGTCCACTCTGTTTGACGCCTCCCTGTTATCAACTTTCAAAGCCGCCGGTCTCCGGCGGCTCTTTTTTTGCCTCCATTCCCGGTTGAATTCCTCGGAATGACGCGCGGAAACCATATCCGTGCTTGCCGCTGGACTCCGCGATCCCCCCGCGCAATGATTTGTTCATCATAAGCCGGCGCCAAAGCCGGACAGGTAAACAGTTGCGTAAGGGGCGTTAACCATGGAACGTTTGCAGGCCGACGGCGCTCTCGTTCAACTCAGCGAGCGGTTCACCAATTCTGCGGCGTTCGGCGCCCTGTTCCGCGAGGGCATGGATCTCGTCGAAGAGACTGCCGCCTATCTCGACGGTGCCGGCCGTACCGAGGCCAAGGCGCTCGACCGTGCCGTCAGCCTCACTTACGCGACCGAGAGCATGCGCCTCACCACGCGCCTGATGCAACTCGCCTCATGGCTGCTGCTGCATCGCGCCGTGAAGGAAGGCGAGATGACGCTGGTTCAGGCCAACCGCGAGAAGACCAAGGTCAAGCTCACTGCCGCCGATCCCGGCCCCGCCGACACCATCGAGAAACTGCCGACGCAGCTGCAGGATCTGATCCACCGCTCGATGAGCTTGCAGGCCCGCGTGCGCCGGCTCGACACCTCTATTCACACTCCGCCGGCCGACCACATCGCGATCGGCAACCCGCTGGTGCCGCACCTCAACGCATTGAAGGCCGCGTTCGAGCGGTAAGGTCTCAGAGGCAAGCCCCACTCTTGTAGGGTGGGCAAAGGCGCAAAGCGCCGTGCCCACGATCTCTGATTGAGGATCACGATAACCGTTTCGTGGGCACGCTTCGCTTTGCCCACCCTTCGAAATCTCGGTCTTGATTGACGACTGCCCCCACAAACAAAAACGCCCCCGGTCTGCCGGGGGCGCTTTCGTCTCCAGCCTTCGCCGGCCGGGATCAATCCTTTTTGAGGAAGCCCGAAAACTTCTTCTGGAAGCGCGAGACGCGGCCGCCGCGGTCCATGATCTGCGTAGAGCCACCGGTCCAGGCCGGATGCGACTTCGGGTCGATGTCGAGGTTCAGCGTGTCGCCTTCCTTGCCCCAGGTGGAGCGGGTCAGGTACTCGGTTCCGTCGGTCATGACGACCTTAATCGTATGATAATCCGGATGAATTTCGGCTTTCATGGCAATTCCTAGGGCGCCCGGCGCCCGGCTTGAGTGACTATCGAATGACGGATTTGGCGGGGTCTATACCCCAGAGACCCCCTAAAGACAAGCTGGCCCCCTGAAAACAAGCCATTGTGGGGACTTGAGAACCGGGCCGTCCCTTACGGTACATCCCGGATTTGCCTCGCCCCGTGCCGGGGCCTATGTGGAGCCTACGTCTCTCTTTTGGTCGGATTCTAATGAGCGCAGTTGAACGGCTTGAAACCGGGCATACCGAGGCCCCGTCGATCGAAGCCGAGCTGATCGAACAGCCGGCCAAGGGCCGGGCCAGGCTGCGGCCGCTGCTGGCGCTTGCGCCCTACGTCGCCCGCTATCGCGGCCGGGCGGTGCTGGCCTTCGTTGCGTTGACGATCGCGGCGCTGACCACGCTGCTGGTGCCGGTCGCGGTGCGCCGGATGATCGATTTCGGGCTGACGCCCGAAGGCATCGCGATGATCAACAGCTACTTCTCGGTGATGATCGCCGTCGTCGCCGTGCTCGCGCTGGCGAGTGCATCGCGCTATTACCTCGTGATGACGATCGGCGAGCGCATCGTCGCCGATCTCCGGCGCGACGTGTTTGCGCATCTGCTCTCGCTGTCGCCCTCTTTCTTCGATTCCGCGCGCAGCGGCGAATTGGTGTCGCGGCTCACCGCCGACACGACGCAGATCAAATCCGCGGTCGGCGCCTCCGTGTCGATCGCACTGCGCAATCTCATGATGTTCCTCGGCGCTGCCGCGATGATGGTGATCACCAGCCCGCGGCTCTCGGGCTTCGTGCTGCTGGCGATCCCCTTGATCGTGCTGCCGCTGGTCGCGTTCGGGCGCTGGGTGCGGCGGCTGTCGCGCAACGCGCAGGATACGCTGGCCGAAGCCTCAGCCTATGCCGGTGAGCTGGTCGGCGCGATCCGCACCGTGCAGGCCTATACCAGCGAGGGGCTCGCCGCGAAACGTTTTGGCGGCGAGGTGGAGCAGGCCTATGAGGCAGCGCGCACCTCCACGCAAGCCCGCGCGGTTCTCACCGCCATCGTCATCTTCATCGTGTTCGCAAGCGTGGTCGGCATCCTCTGGATCGGCTCGCATGACGTGCTGACGGGCGCGATCACGCCGGGCCGGCTCGGCCAGTTCGTGCTCTATGCGGCCTTCGCGGCCGCGGGCCTCGGCCAGCTCAGCGAGGTCTGGGGCGAGGTGTCGGCGGCTTCAGGCGCGGCCGAACGTCTGTTCGAGATCCTGCACGTGAAGCCCGAGATCGCCGCGCCCGCATCGCCGCGCGCACTGCCCGTGCCGGGGCGCGGCGAGGTCGGCTTCGATCGTGTCAGCTTCGCCTATCCGGCGCGGCCCGACGTCAACGTGCTCGATGCCGTGTCGTTTGCGGTGCGGCCCGGCGAGAAGGTTGCGATCGTCGGCCCGTCCGGTGCCGGCAAGAGCACGATCTTCCATCTGCTGCTGCGCTTCTACGATCCCAAGGGCGGTTCGATCTCGCTCGATGGCGTGCCGGTGAAATCAGCCGATCCGCGCGACTTCCGCTCCCGCATCGCTTTGGTGCCGCAGGAGTCCAATGTGTTTGCTGCCAGCGCCCGCGAAAACATCCGCTTCGGCCGGCCCGATGCTGATGACGCCGAGGTCGAGCGTGCCGCCGACCTCGCGCATGCCTCTGAGTTCATCCGCCGCCTGCCTGAAGGTTTTGATACCCCGCTCGGCGAACGCGGCGTGACGCTGTCCGGCGGCCAGCGCCAGCGCATCGCCATCGCCCGCGCCATCCTGCGCGACGCGCCACTGTTGCTGCTCGATGAAGCCACCTCCGCGCTCGACGCCGAAAGCGAGACGCTGGTGCAGACCGCGCTCGAAGAGCTGATGGCCCATCGCACCACGCTCGTCATCGCGCACCGCCTCGCCACCGTCCTGTCGTGCGACCGCATCCTGGTGATGGACCAGGGCAAGATCGTCGAGCAGGGCACGCATGCCGAGCTCGTCGCCGCGAACGGGCTCTATGCGCGGCTCGCGAGGTTGCAGTTCGAGGGCGCGTGAGACCCGGCTCTTTTGCCACCCACAGTGTCATCACCCGCGAAAGCGGGTGATCCAGTACTCTGTGACAGCAGTGATCAGCCGACAAGCCGCGGCCTACTGGATTCCCCGCCTGTGCGGGGGGAATGACAGTGGAGCGTGTTGAAGCAGCTTCGCACCCGACCGATTCTCACGGGCACTTCGGCGAGCCCATCGGCACGTTCGGCCACGGCCAGTTCTTCCAGCTGCCGCCCTCGCCGATACAGGCCGATCCGCCGTTGGCCGGCGTCGGGTTGTCGGTCGGAGCAGGGCTGTTCGTTGGCGCTGGCGAACCTGTCGTCTCGGTTGCTGCCTTGGGCGGCGAAGCCAGGCGCTGGTCGACATACACAGTCGACACATAGCCCGCGACGATGACGCCGAGAAAGACCGAAGACCCTTTGGCCAGATCGCTCAGCCGCATTGATCCTCTCCATCAGTTTGCTGATTGCGACATTAGCAACCCACGCTGCGCCTTTGCGTGACATCGGTCACGGCCGCCACGCCATCTTCAGCACCGGCCGTCCCGATGTCGGGTTCACGTCCTCGCCGGCATGGGCGAAGCCGTTGCGCTCGTAGAAGCGGATGGCGCGGGCATTGTCCTTGTTCACCAGCAGCGTGACGCCTGATGGTGACAGGCGTTTTGCTTCGTCCACCAACAGCCTCGCCGCGTCCGAGCCCCAATGATCGGGGTCGACCACGAGCTGGTCGAGATAACCATCGCCGTCGATGGTGACGAAACCGGTCAGCGTGCCATCTTGTTCCGAGACGATGATCTGGGCCTTCGGCACCAGATCCTTGCGCCAGCGCTCGCGCCACCAGGCCAGCCGCGCGGCGAAGTCGATCTGCGGATAGGCCTGCTGCCAGGTGCGGTGCCACAGGTCGATCGCCGCCGCTTCGTCGGCGTCCGCGTAGGGACGAAGGTGGAGCGCGCTCACTACCGCTCCGTCAGCTTCAGCTCGATGCGGCGGTTGCGCTTGTAGGCCTCTTCGGTGTTGGCGGTGTCGAGGGGCTGAAATTCGCCGAAGCCGGCGGCGACCAGGCGCTGGGCCGGCACGCCGAGCGAAATCAGATATTGCACCACCGAGATCGCACGCGCCGCGGACAGATCCCAGTTCGACTTGAAGTTCGGACCGTTGACCGGCCGCACGTCGGTGTGGCCGTCGACGCGCAGCACCCAGGCGATCTCGGCCGGGATCTTCTTGTCGAGCTCGATCAGCGCGTTCGCCACGGTGTCGAGCTCGGCCTTGCCCTCGGGCAGCAGGGTCGCCTGTCCGGTGTCGAAGAACACTTCGGATTGGAACACGAAGCGGTCGCCGACCACGCGGATGTCAGGACGGTTGCCGAGAATGGCGCGCAGGCGCCCGAAGAACTCGGAGCGGTAGCGCGACAATTCCTGCACGCGCTGCGCCAACGCGACGTTGAGGCGTGAGCCGAGATCGGCGATGCGGTTTTGCGATTCCTTGTCGCGCTTCTCGGATGCATCGAGCGCCTCTTCGAGGGCGGCCAATTGCCGGCGCAGCGCGCTGATCTGCTGGTTCAGCACCTCGATCTGCGCCAGCGCCCGCGCCGAGACGGCCTTTTCCGACTCGAGCGCCTTGCCGAGCTCGGTGGTCTTGCCTTGAGCATCGTTGCCGGCATTGGCGAGGCCTTCATAGAGGCCCTTCATGCGGTCGCGCTCGCTCTCGGCCGAGGCGAGGCCGGCCCTGAGCTGCGAGACCTGATCATCGAGCGAGAGCTTGCCGAGCTTCTCCAGTGACAACAGCTCGGTGAGCTGGGCGATCCTGGCGTTGAGCTGCTCCAGCGCCTTATCCTTGCCGGTGACCTCCTGCGACAGGAAGAACTGCACGACCAGGAACACCGACAGCAGGAACACGATCGACAGCACCAGCGTCGACAGCGCGTCGACGAATCCGGGCCAGTAGTTGAAGGCGCCTTCGCTGCGGCGGCCGCGGGCTAGAGCCATGCTCGCCTCTCAAATCCTGATTGCCTAACTCTTCTCGGGCTGGCGCGCGATGCGCTCCAGCAGGCGGCGGATCTCGCGGTTCTGCTCGCCCTGGCCGTCGGCCCATTCGCGGATCATCTGCTGCTCGGTCCGCATATGCGAGACCAGCGCCTGGATCGCTTCGGCAAGGCTCGCCATCGCCGCGGTGGTGCCGCGGCTGGCGCTGCCTTCCTCGAGCACGGAGCGCAGGCGTTCGACGGCGGCCTGGAGCTCGCCGCTCGCGACCCCGCCGCCAGTGCTCGCGACGGCGGCGACCTCTCCGTTGCCGTATTCCCGCACGGTGGTGGCGAGCCAGTCCTCGAGGTCGGTGTAGAAGCGGTTCTGCGCCTGGCTCGATTGCAGATCGAGGAAGCCGAGGATCAGCGAGCCGGCGAGGCCGAACAGCGATGAGGAAAAGGAGATGCCCATGCCGCCGAGCGGGGCGGCGAGGCCCTCCTTCAGCGTGTCGAACAGGGCGCCGGCATCACCGCCGACCTTGAGCCCGTCGATCACCTTGCCGACCGAGCCGACCGTTTCGATCAGGCCCCAGAAGGTGCCGAGCAGGCCGAGGAAGACCAGCAGGCCCGTCATGTAGCGGGAGATGTCGCGGGCTTCATCGAGGCGCGTTGCGATCGAATCGAGCAGATGCCGCATCGTGGTCTGCGTGATCGACATCCGCCCGGAGCGCTCTCCGCCGAGGATCGCCGCCATCGGCGCCAGCAGTTTCGGGTGCCGGGCCGGCGCGAGGCCCGGGTCGGCGATGCGGAAATTATTGACCCAGGACACCTCAGGATAGAGCCGGATCACCTGGCGGAAGGCCAGCACGATGCCGATGAACAGCACGGCCCCGATCAGCGCGTTCAGCCCGGGATTGGCGAAGAAGGCCAGGATGATCTGCTTGTAGAGCACCACGCCGACCAGCGTGCACAGCACCAGGAAGACCAGCATCCGCACCAGGAAGACGCTGGGCGAGGACAGTTTTGTGTATTCGATGTCGATGGTGGAGCGGGGCGAGGCGCCTGACGGCATGGCCGGGATCATCCATTACGAAGCTTGCTTGCCTCCGCACTATGGCACAGGCGGGGTGCAAAAAAAGCGCCGGATGTGCGGATTTCGGGAAGGCGCGCGGAACCCAACGCTGAAACCGGGCTTTGATATCCACGTATTTTGCAAAACTTCGGCATTCCACAGGCTTAGGTCGGATTTTTTGCATGGCGATTTTTCTTGGGGGATTGGCTTCCATCGCGCTCTCGCTCGCGGTCCTGATGGCATTCGCCTGGGTTGTGCAGCAGCGCAGCGGCAATTCCGGCTGGGTCGACACGATCTGGACCTTTGCGGTCGGGTTGGTCGGCGCCGTCAGCGCGCTGTGGCCGCTCGCGGGCGACGGGTCCAATATCAGGCAATGGCTGGTCGCCGGCCTCGTCGCAATCTGGTCGCTCCGGCTCGGCACCCATATCGCGATCCGCACCGCCGGCATCACCGACGATCCCCGCTACGCCGCCTTTGCCGCGGAGTGGGGCCTCAATGCCCCCCGGCGGATGTTCATCTTCCTGCAAAACCAGGCGCTGGGCTCGGTGCCCCTGGTATTTTCGATTTTCGTTGCCGCGCATGTCCCCGCGCCAGCCCTGCGCAGTCAGGACGTCCTGGGAGCTGCGATCCTGCTGATCGCCATCGCCGGTGAGGCGCTGGCGGATGCGCAGCTGCGCCGCTTCCGGCACGACCCTGCCAACAAGGGCAAGGTCTGCGCGACAGGGCTGTGGCGCTGGTCGCGTCACCCCAACTATTTCTTCGAATGGTTCGGCTGGCTCGCCTATCCCGTGATCGGCCTTGCGGCCGGCTACCCCTGGGGCTGGGCCAGCCTGCTCGCGCCTGTGTTCATGTACTGGATCCTGGTCCACGTCACCGGCATCCCGCCTCTGGAAGCGCAGATGCTGCGATCGCGCGGCGAGCACTACCGCGCCTATCAATCCCAAACCAGCATGTTCTTTCCGTTGCCACCGCGAGAGGGAATGGCCGCATGAGCGTCATGTCCACGATCATCGGGACTGCCGAACGCGTGCCGCTGCCGGATCTCGTGGTTCGCGCCGCCATCCAGCGCCTGTGCTCGCGCACCGCAACGCGCCTCGCCGCGCACACGGCCGCCGACGATGCCGCCTTCGCCGGAAAGATGATGCTGCGGCCGATCGCCGAGCATACGGACGCCGCCAACACCCAGCATTACGAAGTGCCGCAAAGCTTCTTCACGCAGGTGCTGGGCCCGAACCGCAAATACTCCTCCTGCTTCTACAAGACGGATGCGACCACGCTCCAGGAGGCGGAGGAAGAGGCGCTGCGCCAGACCGTCGCGCATGCCGGCCTCGCCGACGGCCAGACCATCCTCGAGCTCGGCTGCGGCTGGGGCGCGCTGTCGCTGTGGATTGCGCGGCAGTTTCCGCATGCCAAGGTGACCGCGGTGTCGAACTCGCAAGGCCAGCGCGCCTATATCGAGGACGTCGCGCAGAGCCGCGGCCTTTTGAACCTGCGCGTGGTCACGGCAGACATGAACGTGTTCGCGCCGGAGGGCCAGTTCGACCGCATCGTCTCGGTCGAGATGTTCGAGCACATGATGAACTGGCGCAAGCTGATGACGCGCGTGCGCTCATGGCTCGCCCCCGATGGGTGCTTCTTCATGCACATCTTCACCCATCGCGCCGGCTCCTATGTATTCGACCGCGCCAATCGCGAGGACTGGATCGCGCAGCATTTCTTCACCGGCGGCGTGATGCCGAGCCATCAGCTCGTCAGGCAATATGCCGACATCTTCCAGATCGAGAAGGAATGGCGCTGGAGCGGCACCCATTATCAGCGCACAGCGATGGACTGGCTCGCCAATTTCGACGCGCATCGCGACACGATCGAAGCCGTCTTGCGCAACGTCTACGGCGACGAGACGAGCTTGTGGATGCGCCGCTGGCGCTGGTTCTTCCTCGCCACCGCAGGCCTGTTCGGCTATGCCGACGGCACGGAATGGGGTATCAGCCACTACCGGATGAAGGCGGCGGACAGCTAAACCTAAGCAGCTTCACGCCGCGGGCACGCTCAACCAAACCGTCACCCCCGCGCAATGGCGAAGCCATTGTCGCTGGAGGCGGCCGCTCCTTCAGCGGCCCTCGAAGGGCGACGGCCCGGCTGCATCTCGGCCGTTCATCCTTCTCCCCATGCGACGCTTTGCGCCGCATGGCTCGCACCTCAGGATGACGGTTCAAAAATTCTAGGGACCGCTGATCAATTGCGATGTTCTGTCGCAGCGCGCGAGCGGTGGAACCAGACTCACAATCCGGTGAGTCCCAGAAATCAACCTGAACTCAGCGGGATAGCGGATGTGACATTGAGCCGCCCGCGCCATGCGTTGCGTCGCAACACGCGCATTCTATTTTGACCGCAGCAGCCGCGCAGGATTGCCAAGAACGGGCGTTGCGCGGGGCGTAGTTTCAACAATCTTGGGGCACCCCATTTCATGTCAGGACTTCGAGCGCGATCGGCATGCGTTGCAATCATGCTCGCGGCCCTTGCGCCGCTGCTTGCTGCTTGCGATGAATCCTCCTCCGCCGTCTCCGCTGCGCAAGCCACCGAACCCGACGTCAGCATCGTCATGGTTAAACCACAACCGCGCGCCGTGGTGCGCGAGCTGCCGGGGCGGATCTCGCCGACGCGCGTCGCGGAAGTGCGTCCTCGCGTGTCGGGCATCGTGGTCGAGCGGCTGTTCCGCCAGGGCAGCGAGGTGAAGGCGGGCGATCCGCTTTATCGCATCGATCCGCGTCCGTTCGAGGTCGAGGTCATGGCCAATGAGGCCGCGCTTGCCAAGGCCGAAGCCGCGTTGATGCAGGCGCAGCAGCAGGCGCGCCGCATCGCGACGCTGACCAGCCAGCGTGCAGCCCCCGAAGCCGAGAACGAAAAGACCATCGCCGCCGAGCGTCAGGCCCAGGCCGAAGTCGAGGGCCGCAAGGCCGATCTCGCGCGGGCAAAACTCAATCTCGACTATGCGACCGTGCGCGCACCGATCGACGGCGTCGTCGGCGCCGCCCTCGTCAGCGAAGGGGCGCTCGTCGTGCAGAACGAGACCAATCTTGCCACCGTGCAGCAGCTCGATCCTATTTATGCCGACTTCACCCAGTCGGTGACCGAGCTCAATCAGCTGCGCCGCGCCTTCGAGAACGGCGACCTCGATCGCATCGAATCCGATGCCGTCAAGGTGCGCCTCGTGCTCGACGACATCTCCGTCTATGGGCTCGACGGCAAGCTGCTGTTCTCCGAGGCCAAGGTCGACGCCCATACCGGGCAGGTGACCTTGCGCGGCGAATTCCCCAATCCCAAGCGCGAGCTGCTGCCGGGCATGTATGTCCGCGTTCGCATCGACCAGGGCCTGGACTCCGATGCGATCGCGGTGCCGCAGCAGGCGGTCCAGCGCAATGGCGGCGGCGGCAGCGAGGTGTTCGTCGTCAAGGACGACAACCGCATCGCGGTGCAGCCTGTTCGCACCGGCTCGGTGCAGGACGGCGTCTGGTTCGTCACCGACGGCCTCAAGCCCGGTGACAAGGTCGTGGTCGAAGGCTTCCAGAAATTCGCGGCCGGCGACAAGGTCAAGCCGCAGTCCTGGTCCGAGGCCGAGGCGAGCGCAGACAACAGGCACGCGCTCAAGCTCACTCGGTAACTCCGGAGCGCCGCGCGGGTCGTCGACCCTCATCCTGAGGAGCCCGCTGAAAGCGGGCGTCTCGAAGGATGGCCGCGGGAGAGAGCCGCGGCCTTCATGGTTCGAGACGCGCGTTCCGCGCTCCTCACCATGAGGGGCTAACACAACAACAAGGGTAAAGCGGCAAATGCCGAGCTTCTTCATCGACAGGCCGATCTTCGCCTGGGTGGTCGCGTTGTTCATCTGTCTGATCGGCGCGATCTCGATCCCGCTGTTGCCGATCGCGCAATATCCCATCATCGCGCCGCCCTCGATCTCGATCTCGACGAGCTATCCCGGCGCTTCGCCGGAAAACCTCTACAACAGCGTCACGCGCCTGATCGAGGAGGAGCTCAACGGCGCCTCCGGCATCCTCAATTTCGAATCGACCAGCGACTCGCTCGGCCAGGTCGAGATCACGGCCAATTTCCAGCCGGGCACCGACACCAGCGCGGCCTCGGTCGAGGTGCAGAACCGCATCAAGCGGGTCGAGGCGCGCCTGCCGCGCGCGGTGATCCAGCAGGGCATCCTGATCGAGGAAGCCTCCAGCGCGGTGCTGCAGATCATCACGCTGAACTCGACCGACGGCAGCCTGGATGAAGTCGGGCTCGGCGACTTCATGATCCGCAACGTGCTCGGTGAAATCAGGCGTATCCCCGGCGTCGGCCGCGCCACGCTCTATTCGACCGAGCGCAGCCTTCGCGTCTGGGTCGATCCCGCCAAGCTCGTCGGTTATGGCCTGACCGCCGACGATGTCAACAAGGCGATATCAGCACAGAACGCGCAGGTCGCCTCTGGCAGCATCGGCGCCGAGCCGTCGACCGCGACCCAGCGCACCTCCGCGCTGGTGCTGGTCAAGGGGCAGCTGTCCTCGCCTGACGAGTTCGGCGCCATCATCCTGCGCGCCAATGCCGACGGCTCGACCGTGCGGCTGCGCGACGTCGCGCGCATCGAGGTCGGCGGCCTCAGCTACCAGTTCAACACCCGCCTCAACGGCAAGCCGACCGCCGGTCTCTCCGTGTTGATGTCGCCGACCGGCAATGCGCTGGCGACCGCGAGCGCGGTCGAAGCGAAGATGAAGGAGCTGTCGCGTTTCTTCCCGGCCAACATCTCCTATGAAATCCCCTACAACATCACGCCGGTGGTCGAGGCCTCGATCAAGAAGGTGCTGTCGACGCTGCTCGAGGCCGTGGTGCTGGTCTTCGTGGTGATGTTCTTATTTCTGCAAAACATCCGCTATACCATCATCCCCACCATCGTTGTGCCGGTGGCGCTGTTAGGGGCCTGCACCACGCTGCTGCTCGCCGGCTATTCGATCAACATGCTCAGCATGTTCGGCATGGTGCTCGCGGTCGGCATCCTCGTCGACGACGCCATCGTCGTGGTCGAGAACGTCGAGCGTATCATGGCCGAGGAAGGCCTGTCGCCGAAGGAGGCCACGCGCAAGGCGATGTCGCAGATCACGGGCGCGATCATCGGCATCACCCTGGTGCTGATGGCGGTGTTCGTGCCGATGGCGTTCTTCCCCGGCTCGGTCGGCATCATCTACCGCCAGTTCTCGGTGACGATGGTCGCAGCCATCGGCTTCTCCGCCTTCCTCGCGCTGTCATTGACGCCGGCGCTGTGCGCGACCTTGCTCAAGCCCGTCGCCGCCGGCCACGGCCACGCGAAAAAGGGCGTGTTCGGCTGGTTCAATCGCATGCTCGAAGGCAGCAAGGAGGGTTATTCCCGCACCGTCGGCTTCTCGCTCAAGCGCACCGGCCGCCTGATGCTGGTCTATGCTGCATTGCTGGCCGGCCTGTCCTGGGCTTTCGTCAGCCTGCCCGGCGGCTTCCTGCCCATCGACGACCAGGGCTTTGTCACCACCGACGTGCAGACGCCGTCGGATTCGTCCTATGGCCGCACCGAGGCCGTGATCGAGAAGGTGGAAAAATATCTGGCGCAGCGGCCGGGCGTGGACAACGTCACCTTCCTCACCGGATTCAGCTTCTCCGGCCAGGGCATGAACACCGCGCAGGCCTTCATCACCTTGAAGGATTGGTCGGAGCGCGGGCCGAAGGATTCCGCGGCGGCTGTTGTCAACGACATCAATCGCGATCTCGGAGCATCGATCCGCGACGCAAAGATCTCGGCGCTGCAGCCACCGCCGATCGACAATCTCGGCAATTCCTCCGGCTTCTCGTTCCGTCTGCAGGACCGCGGCCAGAAGGGCTATCCCGCCCTGATGCGCGCCGCCGACCAGCTGATCGCGGAGGCCAATGCCAGCCCGGTGCTGCAGAAGGTCTATGTCGAGGGCCTGCCGGAAGCAGGCGTGGTCAATCTCGTCATCGACCGCGAGAAGGCCGGCGCGTTCGGGGTCACTTTCGAGGATATCAACAACACGATCTCGACCAATCTCGGCTCGAACTACATCAACGACTTCCCGAATCGCGGCCGCATGCAGCGCGTCGTGGTGCAGGCCGACGCCCGCGACCGCATGAAGACCGAGGATATCCTCAATTACAACGTCAAGAACAGCGGCGGCCAGCTGGTGCCGTTCTCCTCCTTCGCGACAGTCGAATGGTCGCGCGGACCGACCCAGATCGCCGGCTTCAACTATTATCCGGCGGTGCGCATCTCGGGTGAGGCCAAACCCGGCTTCACCTCGGGCGATGCCATCGCCGAGATGGAGAAGCTCGCCGGCAGGCTGCCGCGCGGCTTCGGCTATGAATGGACCGGCCAGTCGCTGCAGGAAAAACTGTCGGGCTCGCAGGCGCCGTTCCTGCTGGCGCTGTCGGTCTTCGTGGTGTTCCTGTGTCTGGCCGCGCTTTACGAAAGCTGGACCATCCCGCTCGCGGTGCTGCTCACCGTGCCGCTCGGCATCGTCGGCGCCGTGGCCGCGGCGATGCTGCGCGGACTGCCGAACGACGTCTATTTCACCGTCGGTCTGATCACCATCATTGGCCTTGCCGCCAAGGACGCGATCCTGATCATCGAGTTCGCCAAGGATCTGCGCAAAGAAGGCAAGCCACTGATGGAGGCGACGATCGAGGCCTGCCGCCTGCGCTTCCGCCCGATCCTGATGACGGGCCTCGCCTTCATCTGCGGCGTGCTGCCGATGGCCATCGCCCACGGCGCCGGCGGCGCCAGCCAGCAGGCGCTCGGCAGCGTCGTGATGGGCGGCATGATCGCGGTTGTGATCCTGGCGTTGCTGATGGTGCCTGTGTTCTTCGTCTCCGTGCAGCGCGCGCTGGCGGGGGACAGGGAGAAGGTGGAGAGGAAGGCCGAGACGTATAGACCGCCGGCGCCGGTGAAGCCGTAACGCACACTGTCATTCCGGGGCGCGCGCAGCGCGAGCCCGGAATCCATCGGGCCGCGAGCACAGCCGATCAATGGATTCCGGGCTCGCGCCAAGAGGCGCGCCCCGGAATGACGAGCGGAGCTTGCCTTGGCGCGATCGTCGATCCAGACTGCATCTCTGGATTGAAAGCACGTGCAATTCGCGTCGCGAATGCTACCCGCCTGTTGAGAGCACCTGATGCGTCCGACCGACATTGCGATTTCGAACTATCGCTCCATCAGGCGGCTCTCCCTCCCAATCCACCCCCTGTCCGTGTTCGTTGGCGAGAACGGCGTCGGCAAATCCAATCTCTACAAGTCCCTGTCGCTGTTGCGCGACGCGGCGACCGGGCGGATCACGCGCACGATCGCCGAGGAGGGCGGACTGAATTCGGTCTGCTGGTCAGGCATCCGCAAACGCGGCGAAGATGGGCGATTGCGGTTGTCGGCCAGATTCGATCGCCTGAAATATTCCATCGAAATCGGATTCCCCAGCCCGGTCGCGGCGGCGTTTGCCGGCGAGCCAATGATCAAGGAAGAGAGCATCGAGGCGACGCAGGGCAAGCGAACGGTTCGACTGATGGAGCGGAAGAATTCGCTCGTCAGCATCCGCGGCGGCAGCGGCGCATGGACCAGCCACAAGGACGCGGTGCTGCCGTCCGAGCCCGCGCTTGCGGGCTTTTTCGACGGCAAGGAATGCCCTGAGATCGATCTGATCAGGAATGCAATGCTGGGCTGGCGCTTCTATCACGACTTTCGCACCGATCCGGCGTCACCGATCCGAAAGCCGTGCCTGGCGATCACGACGCCCTCGCTCAGTGCCGATGGCAGCGATCTGGCTGCGGCCCTGGCGACGCTCTATACGATCAGGGGAGATGCCGCCGACCTGCAGGACGCAATCCAGGATGCCTTCCCGGGCGCCGAGCTCCGCGCATGGGAAGAAGGCGGCCTGTGTGAATTCGATCTGCAATTGGAGGATATGCCGCGGCCGTTCAGGGCGCATGAACTATCCGACGGGACGCTGAAATACATCTGCCTGCTCGCGGTGTTCATGGGCTATCGGCTGCCGCCGTTCATCGCCCTGAACGAACCCGAGACCAGCCTGCATCCGTCGCTGCTGGCGCCATTGGCCCGTCTGATCGTCAAGGCATCGAGCCGCGCCGACATCTGGATTGTCACCCATTCGGAGCAGTTGATGGACGCCTTGCGAAGCGAGAGCTCAGTCCCGGTT
This sequence comes from Bradyrhizobium sp. BR 10261, assembly GCF_019455395.1. Taxonomy (NCBI): domain Bacteria; kingdom Pseudomonadati; phylum Pseudomonadota; class Alphaproteobacteria; order Hyphomicrobiales; family Nitrobacteraceae; genus Bradyrhizobium; species Bradyrhizobium sp. BR 10261. The sequence continues at coordinate 49,576 of NZ_JACOFQ010000006.1, read as the reverse complement.
CGCCGCGTGACCAAGTCGAAGGGCGCCACAATGATCGAGGGCCTCACCCTCGGCGGCGAGTTTCGTGACGATGAAGACGACGATTAGGTAGCCACTCACAATCGTCCACGATATCCGCTTTGATCGCGTAGCAAGAGACCGCCCGAAGGCGGTCTCGCATTCGGGACGGAAGGCGTTCCGTCAAAGATCGACCTGGATGGAAATGTTCGAACGTACCCAATCCGACTGTCCAGCCTTCAGCCGCTTGGCTTGAAATTCTGCGAACGCTGGATCGGCACCTAGTGAGGCCAGGGCGCGCCCATAGGATTCGACACTGTCGAAACGAGCGACGAAGGCGTAGTTCCCGACCTCGCCGCCGATCACTGACCAATAGCTGACATCGGCTCCGTGTTTTCTCCAAAGTGCCGCGCCGTCTTTTGCCAGCTGTAAGATGGTCGCAAGATCACTACCGGGTCTTGGATGCGAAACGAACTGCATAGCAACTGCAGGCATTTTCTCCTCCAATGAAAAAAGGTGCCGCCAAACGGTTTTTGGCTGGAGGAGAATTCCAAAGAGTGCAGCCTGAAGATTGATCTGGATCAATTCTATTTCTCCGGCTTGGCGGCAGTCTGCCCGCCCTCGCTGAATGACGGCATTGCATGGAGACCGCCCATGATGGAGCAGCGCAATCGCGTTGTTCAGGTCAGCCGCTTCGGTGATCCCGAGAGACTGGAGGTCGTCGACGCTCACCTGCCGATCGCCGGCCCGGGCGAGCTGCGTGTTCGCGTACTCGCCTCGAGCCTCAACTACACCGAGGTGTTGATCAGGCGTCACCTCTATCCGCAAACGATGCGCCTCCGGCCGCCCTTCGTGATGGGCTACGACGTGGTGGGGGCAATCGATCAACTCGGCGAAGGCGTGCATGACTTTCAGATTGGCGACCGCGTGGCCGACATGACAGTGGTCGGGTCAAATGCCGAGTATCGCACGCTTCGGGCGAGGGACGTGGCCCGCGTGCCGGCGGGCGTGGACGCGGCTGAAGCGGCCGCGCTGATCTTAAGCTGGACGACTGCGCATCAGCTTCTGCACCGCGCGGCCAGGGTCCAGCGAGGTCAACGTGTGCTCGTGCACGGGGCCGCCGGCGCAGTCGGCCAGGCGCTGATCGTGCTCGGAAGATTGGCCGGCCTCGAGCTGTGGGGCACTGTACGCGGCGAGCACATGGCGCTTGTCAGAGAGCTGGGGGCGACGCCGATCGACTACCAGCATGAGGACTTCACGCGGATCGTGCCGGGCGGGTTCGATGTCATCATCGACGGCGTTGGCGAAGACGGCTATCGTCGCTCATACGCGGCGCTGAAGCCAGGTGGCCTGCTCTGTGCCATCGGTTTCTCGGCGAGCGTGCAGGCACAGCGTCGAATGATTCCTATCTTGTTGGAGATCGCGCGCCTTTATCTGTGGAGATTGTTGCCCGGCGGCAAGCGAGCGCGTTTTTACTCGGTCAACGCCATGCGGGCGCGACATCCCGACTGGTTCAAGGATGACCTGGAGCAACTGTTCGGGCTTCTGGCAACGGGCGCAATCCGGCCGCGCATCGCCGGGCGTATCCCTTTTGAGGAGGTCGTCGATGCTCACCGTCGCCTCGAGGCCGGCGGTCTTGAGGGCAAGCTCGTGCTTTGTCCGGATCTGTCGCGGCCCAGCCAACGCGCCGCCTGACGCAGCGCGCTGGGCGGTCACGGCGGATCGCCTCGACGTGCCTACTGCCCGAGCCGCTTCAAGATCTTCACCAGCTCCCCGTGCACGTGCTCATTCCCGCACACGACATCGCCGGTGACCAGCGCATCGCCAGAGGTGTTGATGTCGCTCACCGTGCCGCCGGCCTCGCGCACCATCAGCATACCGGCGGCGATATCCCAGGATTGCAGATTGCGTTCCCAATAGCCGTCGAGGCGGCCGGCGGCGACGAAGGCGAGGTCGAGGGAGGCGGCGCCGAAGCGGCGGAGGCCGGCGACGCGGTCCTGGATTGCGGTCATCTCGCGGCGGAATTCCTCGTGGTCGCCGCGGCCGATATGGGGCAGGCCGCAGGCCACCACGCATTCGCTGAGCTGGCGGCGCCCGGCGACGCGCAGGCGCTGGTCGTTGAGGAAGGCACCCTTGCCGCGCTCGGCGATGTAGAGCTCGTCATTGGCGGGGTTGTAGATCACGCCGGCGATGACCGTGCCCTCGCGCACGAGGCCGATCGAGATCGCGAATTGCGGGATGCCGTGCAGGAAGTTGGTGGTGCCGTCCAAGGGATCGACGACCCAGGTGTGGCTCTTGTCGGTGCCCTCGCGCATTCCGCCCTCTTCGCCGATGAAGCCGTAGCCGGGCCGCGCCTTGGCGAGGTCCTGGTAGAGGATCTCCTCTGCGCGCTTGTCGGCGAGCGAGACGAAATTGGCCGGCCCCTTCAGCGAAACCTGCAGATGCTCGATCTCGCCGAGATCGCGCTTGAGGCTGCGGCCGGCGCGGCGCGCGGCTTTGACCATGACGTTGATAGTGGCGGAATACAGCATGAGATCAGTCTTTGACGGGGGAGGGGCGCGGAAGGCGCCATTTGAGGGGATTGGGTGCCCCGCGAGGGGCCAAAGGTCAAGTCATTCGGGTCCTTTGCAGCTCACTTGCGTCAGGTCATTTGTTCCCGAGCCATTTCTTGGCGGCGGCCTCTGCCCTGGCGCGGTCATCGGCCGGCAGATCGGCCAGCTGCTTATCGAGCTCCGGATCGCCCTTGCCTGATGTTTTGGCCACCAGGTGCCATTTGAACCCCTCGACCTTGTCCACGGGCGCGCCCATGCCGTTGATGAGAACCCAGGCCAGGCGGTTCTGCGCGATCGCACTGCCCTGGCGGGCGGCCTTGCGCAGCAAGGCCACGGCCGCGGGCTGGTTCTTCGGCGTGCCGGTGCCGTTGAACATGGCGATGGCGTATTCGACCTCGGCATCGACATTGTCGGCGAGCGAGGCCGCCTGGAGCAGCCGCACCGCGCGTTCGGGGTCCTTCGGCACCCCGGTGCCTTCCTTGTAGAAGGTGGCGAGCGCGTATTGCGCCTCGGGCAGGCCGGCATCGGCCGCCTGGCGCAGCAGCTCGGCGGAGCGCTTGACGTCCTGCGGCAGGGTCTGGCCGTCGAGATAAAGCAGCGCGAGATTATAGGCCGCCTTGGGCTCGCCGAGCTTGGCGGCGGAGGCCATCAGCTTGACCGCCTCGCCCTTGTCCACGGGGCCGCCGCGGCCGGCCATCCGCAGCATCGCCAGCGCGAACATCGCCTCGCGATCGCCGGCATCGGCGGCGCGCTTGTACCACTCGACCGCCTTGGCGTAGTCGCGCCGGATGCCCATGGCGTTGGAATAGAGCTCGCCCAGCATGGTCATGGCCTTGGCATCGCCGGTCTGGGCGCGCGCGCTGGCGAGGTCGAAGGCGGTCTTGTACTGGCCGCGCTGATAGGCGCCGAACACCAGATCGACGTTGGAATTGTCGGTTGGCGGCGCAGGGATCACGGTCGCCGGCAGCGTGGGGCTCGGCGAGGCTGACGGCTTCGGCGCCGGCTCCTTCTTCTTGGTGATCGTGTGCGGGGTGGCCTTTGGCTTTTCCTTCGCAGGCTCTTTGGCCTTTTGCTTGTCGGTCGCGGGGCTCGGGATTGTCGCCGGCGGCGTGATCTGGAGCTGCGCGAGCGCGGGCGTTGCCAGCAGCAGCGTGGCCACAAGGGTGATGCGCGGGAGCGTCATGTGGCCTGCTAGCCCTGGCCCACGGCAGCCGCCGCGAAGGCCTGCTTGATCGCGGCGTCGGCCTCGATCAGCGCGGCCTTGGGCCCACGTGGATCGGCCCAGATGAAATCGCCGACCAGCACGAAATCGGCGCCGCTGGCGGCAAAGTCGTAAGCCTCTTCGATCGAGGCGGCGAAGCCGACGCAGGGCGGCTCGAACAGCTCGGCCCACCAGTCCAGCCGCTCGGCGATCGCCTGGGCCGAGGGCCGCTGGCCCTTCTTGTCGGGCTCGCCGAACAGCACGTAATCGGCGCCCATCTCGCCCGCATTCATGGATTCGTGGCGCGTCTCGAGCCCGCCGACGCCGGCGATGCGATCGGGCTTGAGCGACGGCATCGCCTCTTCCAGCGCGGCGATATCCGAAAGATGCGCGCCATCGGCGCCGCCGCGCGCGACGATCTCGGGGTGGCCCTCGACCAGCAGGGCCGCGCCGGCGTTCTGCACGACCGGCGCCAGCGCCTTGATCCGCGAGATCATGGTGCGCTGGTCGGTCTCCTTCAGCCGCACCAGCACGGCCGCGACATCGACGGCTGCGAGCAGATCAGGCAATTCGGCAAGGAGCGCGGCGGGATCATCGACCACGGGCGTCGCGAGATAGAGACGCGGCGCCGGGCGCGGCGGAGGCGATTTGTTCGACAAGGTCTAGGCTGCCTTCTTTTCCAGGCTGCTTTGCCATTCGCCCCTGGAGGCGAGGCCGTTCATGCGGGCACGATGACTGAATGCGTTCTGTCCGGCCGTAACATTCTCGGGCCGTCCCGACCAGGCCTTCTGCGGCGCGGCCTGCAGCGCGCGGCCGTAGGAGAAGGTCAGGCCCCAAGGTAACGGACCGAGCTTGTGCATGGCGTTGAGATGCGCGGTCGCCTCCTCGTCGGATTGGCCGCCGGAGAGGAAGGCGATGCCGGGCACCGCCGCGGGCACGCAGGCCTTGAGCAGCCGGATCGTCTTCTCCGCGACCTCCTCGACGGAAGCCTGCTTCGGGCACTTCTTTCCTGATATCGCCATGTTCGGCTTCAGCACCATGCCTTCGAGCGCGACGCGCTGCACGCGCAGTTCCTGGAACGTCTTGTTGAGCACGCGGCTCGTGACCTCATAGCAGCGGTCGATGTCGTGGTCGCCGTCCATCAGCACCTCCGGCTCGACGATCGGCACGATCTGCGCGGCCTGGCACAGCGCGGCGTAGCGCGCCAGTGCATGGGCATTGACGCTGATCGCGGTCATCGAGGGAATGCCACTGCCGATATCGATCACCGCGCGCCATTTGGCAAAGCGCGCCCCGCGCTCGTAATATTTCTTCAGCCGCTCGGCGAGCTTGTCGAGCCCGACGGTGACAAGCTCGCCCGGGCACATCGGTAAGGCTTGCGTGCCCTCGTCGACTTTGATGCCGGGAATGGCGCCGCTCTGTTCGATCAGCTTGATCAGCGGCGTGCCGTCCTTGGCATCCTGCCAGATCGTCTCGTCATAGAGGATCACGCCGGAGATGTACTGGCGCATGGCCTCCTTGGCGCGGAACAGCATTTCGCGATAGTCGCGGCGGTTCGTTTCCGTCGATTCCACGCCGATCGCGTCGAACCGCTTCTTGATGGTGCCGGAGGATTCGTCGGCGGCAAGGATGCCCTTGCCTGGTGCGACCATGGCGGTCGCGATCCTGTTGAGCTCAGTCAGATTCATCGAGAGGTCCTCCCAAAACGATTCTGCCCTTGCCCGTGAAAATAGACCGTTCTCGGGCAATTGCCGAGACAACGTTGGTCGCAGGGGAGGGGGCATCGGTCATTCCGGGGCGCGCCGCTTTGCGGCGCCCCGGAATGACGGGAGAAGGTGCCAGCGGAGGGCCTTACGCCACCCGCGCGATCGCTTACGCGACCTTGGGGTCCAGCTCGCCCTTGGCGTAGCGCCTGGCCATCTCGGCGGTGGTCAGCACCTTCTTGATCTTCGAGGCCTGGCCTGCGGTGTTGAACTCCTGCAGCCGCTGCTTGCACAGCTTGGTCATGGCTTCCATCGCCGGCTTCAGGTATTTGCGCGGATCGAACTCTTCCGGATTGTCCTTCAGCACCTTCCGGATCTGGCCGGTCATGGCCATGCGGTTGTCGGTGTCGATGTTGATCTTGCGCACGCCGTTCTTGATGCCGCGCTGGATCTCGGCCACCGGCACGCCCCAGGTCGGCTTCATCTTGCCGCCATAGGCGTTGATGATGTCCTGCAGGTCCTGCGGCACCGACGAGGAGCCGTGCATGACCAGATGGGTGTTCGGCAGCTTGCGGTGGATCTCCTCGATCACGTTCATGGCGAGGATGTCGCCGTCAGGCTTGCGGGTGAACTTGTAGGCGCCGTGAGAAGTCCCCATCGCGATCGCCAGCGCGTCGACCCTGGTCTCCTGCACGAATTTCACGGCCTCGTCCGGATTGGTCAGCAGTTGATCATGCGACAGCTTGCCTTCGGCGCCGTGGCCGTCTTCCTTGTCGCCCATGCCGGTTTCGAGCGAGCCGAGCACGCCGAGTTCGCCCTCGACCGAGATGCCGCCGAGATGGGCCATGTCGGTCACGGTCTTGGTGACGCCGACATTATAGGCCCAGTCGCCGGGGGTCTTGCCGTCGGCCTTGAGCGAGCCGTCCATCATGACAGAGGTGAAGCCGGCCTGGATCGCGGTCATGCAGGTCGCGGGCTCGTTGCCGTGGTCGAGATGCACGCACACCGGAATGTGCGGATAGATCTCGGTCACCGCGTCCATCATGTGCTTGAGCATGACGTCGTTGGCGTAGGAGCGCGCGCCGCGCGAGGCCTGGATGATGACAGGCGCGTCGACCTGGTTGGCCGCGTCCATGATCGCCAGCGCCTGCTCCATATTGTTGATGTTGAAGGCCGGTACGCCGTAATCGTTCTCAGCCGCATGGTCGAGCAATTGACGCAACGTGATCCGAGCCATCTGTTTTTCTCTCCGTTTGGGCCTGAGGGCCGCTTGTTTCCTGCCGTTTGAATGACCTGCTGCCAGTTTACTTGGTGCGAAGCACTTCGACGCCGGGCAGCGGCTTGCCTTCCATCCATTCAAGAAATGCGCCGCCGGCGGTCGAGACATAGGTGAATTGACCTGCCACATGGGCCTGGTTGAGGGCCGCGACCGTGTCGCCGCCGCCCGCGATCGAGATCAGCTTCTTGGCCTTGGTGCGCTCGGCCGCGTGCTTGGCGGCCGCGACCGTGCCGCGGTCGAACGGCTGCATCTCGAACGCCCCGAGCGGCCCGTTCCACACCAGCGTGGCGGCATCGTCGATCGCGGCCTGGACGCGCACGATCGATTGCGGGCCGACGTCGAGGATCATGCCGTCGGCCGGGATCGCATCGAGGCCGTAGGCATGCGAGGGCGCATTGGCCGCGAAGTGGTAGGCGACGGTGGCGTCGACGGGGAGGATGATCGCGCAATTGGCGGCTTCCGCCTTCTCCATGATCCGCAGCGCCGTGGGCGCAAGCTCCTTCTCGGCCAGCGACTTGCCGATCGCGACGCCCTGGGCATGCAGGAAGGTGTTGGCCATGCCGCCGCCGATGACGAGCGCATCGACCTTGGTCACGAGGTTTTCCAGCAGGTCGATCTTGGTCGAGACCTTGGCGCCGCCGATGATGGCGATGACCGGCTTGGTCGGCGAGCCCAGCGCCTTCTCCAGCGCGTCGAGCTCGGCCTGCATGGTGCGGCCGGCATAGGCCGGCAGCTTGTGGCCGAGACCTTCGGTCGAGGCGTGGGCGCGGTGCGCCGCCGAGAACGCGTCGTTGACCCAGATGTCGCCGAGCTTGGCCAGCTCCGCGACGAAGGCCGGATCGTTCTTTTCTTCCTCTTTGTGGAAGCGGGTGTTTTCCAGGCACAGGATGTCGCCATCCTTCAACGCCGCAACCGCCTTGGCCGCAGGCTCGCCGACGCAGTCGTCAGCGAAGGCGACGGGCCTCTTCAACACGTTCGCCAGCGCTTCCGCGACGGGCCTCAGCGACTCCTTGGGGTCGCGTCCCTTCGGCCGGCCGAAATGCGCGAGCAGGATGACCTTGCCGCCCTTGTCCGCGATTTCATTGATGGTCGGCGCGACGCGCTCGAGCCGGGTCGCGTCGGTGACGCGGCCATTGTCCATGGGCACGTTGAGATCGACGCGCAGCAGCACGCGCTTGCCCTTCACGTCGACGTCGTCGAGGGTGCGGAATTTGTTGGTCATGCTCGGCTCTCTTGTCCCGGGCGCTGCGCAGCGCGAAGCGGTGCGCTGCAGAACCGGGACCCACATCACTGCGAGTCCCGCGGTTAGACGGGTCCCGGCTCTGCGAAGCAGCGTTTCACGCTGCATCGCGTCCGGGACACGAGACCCTGCTTAGAGTACCTTGCTCATCGCAACGGCGGTGTCGGCCATGCGGTTCGAGAAGCCCCACTCGTTGTCGTACCAGGACATCACGCGCACCAGCGTGCCGTTCTGCACCTTGGTCTGGTCCTCATGGAAGGTCGAGGAGTGCGGGTCGTGGTTGAAGTCGATCGAGACGTTCGGCGCATTGGTGTAGCCGAGCACGCCCTTGAGCTGCTGCTCGCTGGCGCGCTTCATCGCCGCGTTGATTTCCTTGGCGTCGGTTGCGCGCTTGGCGACGATCTTGAGGTCGACGACCGAGACGTTCGGGGTCGGAACGCGGATCGCGACGCCGTCGAGCTTGCCCTTCAGCTCGGGCAGCACCAGGCCGATGGCCTTGGCGGCGCCGGTCGAGGTCGGGATCATCGACATCGCCGCCGCGCGGCCGCGATAGAGATCCTTGTGCAGCGTATCCAGCGTCGGCTGGTCGCCGGTATAGGCGTGGATCGTGGTCATGAAGCCGGTCTCGATGCCGACGAGATCGTTCAGCACCTTGGCGACCGGGGCGAGGCAGTTGGTGGTGCAGGAACCGTTGGAGACGACCAGGTGATCCCTGGTCAGCGTCTCGTGGTTGACGCCGAAGACGATGGTGGCGTCGGCGCCGTCGGCGGGCGCGGAGACCAGCACGCGCTTGGCCCCGGCGGTCAGATGCGCGGAGGCCTTGTCCTTCGAGGTGAAGATGCCGGTGCATTCCAGCGCGATGTCGACGCCGAGATCCTTCCAGGGCAGCTTCGAGGGATCACGCTCGGCAGTGACCTTGATCTTGCCGCTGCCAAGGCTGATCGAGTCACCCTCGACGGTCACGGTGCCGGGGAAGCGGCCATGGACGCTGTCATAGCGGAGGAGATGAGCATTGGTTTCGACCGGGCCGAGATCGTTGATGCCGACGACCTCGATGTCCTTGCGGCCGGATTCGGCGATAGCCCGCAGGACGTTGCGGCCGATGCGACCAAAACCGTTAATTCCAACGCGGACTGCCATGTTTCGTCTCCTTATGACCGTTCAGTGACGGCTGTTCAATGACCCCATCGTCCCGCACAACGCGCGCTTTGCGCGCCTGCGAGGGTTTTTTAGAGGCGGACGCCCGGTTCGGCCGGGCGGTGCTTGATCATATGGGACCTTACGTAGTCCTTTTTTTTGGCAAGCTCAACTCTCAGGAAATGCGCTTCAGCACAGCGTTAACCGTGGCCTCGGCGGTAATGCCGAAATGCTTGAAAAGCTCCTTCGCCGGACCGCTTTCGCCGAAGGAATGCATGCCCACGAATTCGCCGTCCTGGCCGATCACGGCATCCCAGCCCCAGCGCACCGCAGCCTCGATCGCGACCTTCACCGGCGCGTTGCCGATGATCGCCGCGCGCTTGGCTTCTGGTTGCGCTAACAACAGCTCGAGCGAGGGCACCGAAACCACCCGTGACGCGATGCCGCGCTCGGCGAGCTGCTTCTGGGCGGCCACCGCGATCTCGACCTCGGAGCCGGAGGCGAACAGCGACACCTTGGCTTCGCCCTGTGCCGGAACCAGTTCGTAGGCGCCCGTCGCGCAAGGGTTGTCGTTCGGCGCGGTGGTGCGGAGCTGCGGCAGGTTCTGGCGGGTCAGCGCCAGCACGGTCGGGCCGTCCACGCGGTTCAGCGCAAGCTCCCAGCACTCGGCGACTTCCATGGCATCGCAGGGACGGAACACGCGCATGTTGGGAATGGCTCTGAGCGCTGCGAGATGCTCGACCGGCTGATGGGTCGGGCCGTCCTCGCCGAGGCCGATGGAATCGTGCGTCATCACGTAGACGACGCCGGCGCCCATCAATGCGGCGAGGCGCATGGCAGGCCGCGCATAGTCGGTGAACACCAGGAAGGTCGCACCGTTCGGCGCGAAGCCGCCATGCAGGAAGATGCCGTTCATCGCAGCCGCCATGCCGTGCTCGCGGATGCCGTAATGGATGAAACGGCCCTTCGGCGTCTTGGCCGAGAACGCGGTCGCCGACTTCGCCTTGTTGTTGTTGGAGCCGGTGAGGTCGGCGGAGCCTGCGAGGAATTCCATCGGCATCGCGCCGGCGATCACTTCGATGACCGCTTCCGACGATTTGCGCGTGGCCGCGACAAGCGGCTTTTCCAGCAGTTCCTTCTTGTAGGCGCGGATAGCTTTGGCGAGCGAAGCCGGGCGCTCATGGCGCAGGCGGCGCTCGAACTCGGCGCGCTTGCGGCTGCCGAGTTCGCCGAGCCGAGCCTCCCACTCCTGACGCGCCGCAGCGCCACGGGAGCCGGCTGCGCGCCAGGCCTTCAGCACGTCATCGGGCACCGAGAACGGCTCGAGCGAGATGCCGAGATTTTCCTTGGCGGCCTTCAGCTCGTCGGCGCCGAGTGCTTCGCCATGCGCCTTGGCGGTGCCGGCCTTGTGCGGCGCGCCGAAGCCGATGGTGGTGCGGCAGGCGATCAGAGTCGGCTTGTTGGATTTTTGCGCGCGGGCGATCGCAGATGCGATCGCGGCCTGGTCATGACCGTCGATCTTCTCGGCGGCCCAGCCCGCGGACTTGAAGCGCTTCACCTGGTCGACCGAATCGGAGATCGAGGTCGGGCCGTCGATCGAGATGCCGTTGTCGTCGTAGAGCACGATCAGCTTGCCGAGCTTCCAGTGGCCGGCCATCGCGATCGCTTCCTGCGACACGCCCTCCATCAGGTCGCCGTCGGAGGCGAGCACATAGGTATGGTGGTCGACGATCTTCTTGCCGAACTCGGCGGCGAGCATCTTCTCGGCCAGCGCCATGCCGACCGCGGTCGAGATGCCCTGGCCGAGCGGACCGGTGGTGGTCTCGATGCCCTTGGTGCGGAAGTTCTCCGGGTGCCCCGGCGTCAGCGAATCGACCTGGCGAAACTGCTTGATCTGGTCCAGCGTCATTTCGGAATTGCCGGTCAAGTACAGCAGCGAGTAGAGCAGCATCGAGCCGTGGCCGGCCGAGAGCACGAAGCGGTCGCGATCCGGCCAGGCCGGAACTGCGGCATCGAATTTCAGGAACTGCGTGAACAGCACCGTGGCGATGTCGGCAGCGCCCATCGGCAGGCCGGGATGGCCCGATTTCGCTTTCTCGACAGCGTCCATCGAGAGGCCGCGGATCGCGTTGGCCATGCGGTTGTGGTCGACCTGCGTCATGTCTGAAATCCGTCTGAAATGAAGCGCTTGGCGGTGGTTCGCCCGCGCGGAAAGGAGCCTTTCGGCCGCTGAAGGTCGGGGCTGGGATAGCATCTCGGTTCCGGGAGGCCAAGGCAATCAAACGCGCCACGGCGCGAAAAGCTGCTTACGGCATGATCCGGAAAAGTGGAGGCTGGTCTTCCGGCCAGATCATGCCCGCAAGAACGGTGCATAGTTTCGCGGCGGCGTTGCGCTTGGCTAGCTTGCCACGTAAATTTCTGCTTCTAACCGCTTGCCGAACCGAGTCTTTTGCCGGACGGCAGGCCCGAGATAAAGGCCACGGGCAAAGCCCACAGGGTTCCGCCGCTGACTGCATGAACGATCGCGTATCCAAAAGCTCTGCCATGACGGAGTCGTCCGCCGTCGAGATCGAGATCGCGACCCGCAGACTCACGGCGGCGCTCGACGCGCTCGAAAGCGCGGTCGAGCGAAGGCGTGATGCCGATCGCGACGAGAACGAGCTTGCGACGCGGATCCAGGCGCTGGGCGCCGACCGCTCACGCCTTGCCGACGAACTCGACGGCGCGCTGGTGAAGGCGCGCAAGCTCGAACGCGTCAATCGCGAGATCTCCGACCGGCTGGATTCCGCGATCGTCACGATACGCTCGGTGCTCGATACCGGAGAGGACGGATGAGCCACATCAACGTCACCATCAACGCAAGGCAATACCGCATGGCCTGCGAGGAGGGCCAGGAGGTGCGGCTGCTCAAGCTCGCCGAAAGCCTGGAGACGCGGATCCAGTCGCTGCGCGGAAAGTTCGGCGAGATCGGCGATGCGCGCCTCACCGTGATGGCGGCGCTGACCGTCTGCGACGAGCTGATCGACGCGGGAAATCGCATCCGCACCATGGAGCAGGAGCTGGTCGAGCTCCGGGATTTCCGCAACGCCGCCGTCGAACGCGCCCGCATGACCCAGACCGCCGTGGTCAACGCCCTGAACGCCGCCGCCGAGCGCATCGAGAAATCGACCCAGGTACTGAACCGCACCGTCGGCAACGGGATTGCGATCGGGTAGTGGCGGCACTCCGCCGTCATTCCGGGGCGCGCCTCTTGGCGCGAGCCCGGAATCCATCCATCCGCAGCGCCTGCAGCCCGACGGATTCCGGGCTCGCGCTACGCGCGCCCCGGAATGACTGTCGGGGAGCGCACTTTTCGGCCTGGCATGCAGCTCGGCATTCTCGAGCGGGCTGGCGATTCGTCAGTATCGTTGTTACATTGCGCAAGCGAGGCTGCGACGTGCGTCAGGAGCCATATATCCCCGGGGCCTTATCGATCCTTTAGGGAACTGTCCCTGGCCGGGCCCGTGGGCCCGGACATATGGTGCCCACCTACTTTCGTAGGGAACTCCGGGATCGAGTGCTTCAACGGCGTCCGCGGCTTCGCACTTGATATCTGCTTGGTTTGTACCTGTTGAACGACTGCGGCCAGTTCAACCGGTGTCATTCCCCGCGAAAGCGGGGAATCCAGTACGCCGCGGCCTTTGTGTGAATCACGACCGCCTCTGGAATACTGGATCACCCGCATTCGCGGGTGATGACCGCGAGCAAGCGCACATGACCAACACAAAATCCGAACTTCGCGCCAAAGCCCTCGCGGCGCGCGACGCGCTCAGCGAGAAGAAGCGCGTTGCCGCCGCCGCCAAGCTCGCCAGGCGTGGGCTGCCGTTCAAGCTGCTGCCGGGCAGCATCGTCTCCGGCTATTCGCCGATCCGCAGCGAGATCGATCCGCTGCCGCTGATGAAGAAGCTCGCTGAGGAGGGCGCCAGGCTGGCGCTGCCTTGCGTCACCGCGCGCGGCCAGTCGCTGATCTTCCGCATCTTCCATCCGAGCGACCGCCTGATGCTCGGCCCGCTCGGCATTCCCGAGCCGTCGCCCGCGGCCGCCGAGGTCATTCCCGATATCATGCTGACGCCGCTCGCAGCGTTCGACCGCCTCGGCCATCGCATCGGCTATGGCGCGGGACATTACGATTTCACCTTCGCACACCTGCGCAAGACCAAGCACATCGTCGGCATCGGGCTTGCGTTTGCAGCGCAGGAGATCAAGGCGGTTCCGGCACTATCCCACGACGTGGCGCTGGATTATGTGCTAACGGAAACCGAATTGTTCGATTTCCGGAGTTCTGAAGTTGCGCATTCTCTTCGTGGGTGATGTCGTCGGCCGCAGCGGGCGTAGCGCCGTCGCCGAATATCTGCCCGGCATGGTCAGGGACTGGTCGCTCGATTTCGTCGTGGTCAACGGCGAGAATTCGGCCGGCGGCTTCGGCATCACGGAGGCGATCTATCAGGAGTTCCTTGACGCCGGTGCCGACGCGGTGACCCTGGGCAATCACTCCTGGGACCAGCGCGAAGCCCTTGTCTTCATCGAGCGCGCCGAGCGCCTGGTGCGGCCCGCGAACTATCCGCGCGGCACGCCCGGCCGCGGCGCCGCTTTGGTCGAGACCAAGAACGGCAAGCATGCCCTCGTCGTCAACGCCTTGGGCCGTGTCTTCATGACCCCGTTCGACGATCCCTTTGCCGCGCTCGAGCGCGAGCTGGGCGCCTGTCCGCTCGGCGTCGCCGCCGATGCCATCGTCGTCGATTTCCATTGCGAGGCTTCAAGCGAGAAGCAGGGCATCGGCTTCTTCTGCGACGGCCGCGCCAGCCTCGTCGTCGGTACCCACACGCATGTGCCGACCGCCGACCACCAGATCCTCTCAGGCGGCACCGCCTACATGACCGATGCCGGCATGACCGGCGACTACGATTCGATCATCGGCATGCAGAAGGAAGAGCCGCTGCGCCGGTTCACGTCGGGGATTCCGTCGGGCCGGTTCGAACCGGCTGCGGGCGTGGCGACGCTCAGCGGTGTGGCCGTGGAGACGGACGATGCGACGGGGCTCGCGCTACGCATCGCACCGGTGCGCGTCGGTGGAAGGCTGGAGCCGGCAACACCGAAATTCTGGTTGAGCTGAAGAACGAAGCTACACTCTCCGAAATCGTAGGGTGGGCAAAGGCGCACTTGCGCCGTGCCCACGATCTCTCTCCATGTTCGCAAAGCGCGTGGGCACGCTTCGCTTTGCCCACCCTACGATACTGGTTGAGCTGAACGGTCGCGCCCACATACGCGGTGTCGTCCCGGCCTAGTGCGCAATTGCGCACGGGGGCCGGGACGACAGCGGAGATCGACGCGCGATCGCGCATCAATCCCATCATCACGCTACTCCGCCGTCTGCCCCCGCAGCTGCGCCACATCCTTCGCCGTCAGCTTCGAGCCCTTCGTCCCGAACCGCGCCGTGACATAGTTCGCCACCGCCGCGATCTCGTCGTCGGTGTAGGCATTGCCGAATGCCGGCATCGCCAGCGCGCCGTCAGGCGTGTGTCGCTTCGTGCCCGAGATCACGATCTGCGCGACGTTGGTGGCGGCGGGGTCGTTGACGGCCCAGGTGCCGGTCAGCGTTGCCATCGGCGAGACCGGGCTTTCGCCGCTCCAGCCGTGGCAGCTGGCGCAGGCGCTGGCGAAGACTTTTTTCCCGCGTGCGTCGGCGGTGACGCCGTCCTTGTGCGAGGCCGGGGCGACCGGCGCCGTCGTGGCCGGCAGATCAGGCGAGGAGACCGGCGGCACGCTGCGCAAGTAGGCAACGATCGAGCGGATGTCCTCCGGCGCGAACTGGCTAAAGCTGTGATCAACTGCTTCGCCCATCGGACCCGAGGCCGAGCCATGGCCCGGCGCGTGGCCGAGCGACAGATACGAGATCAGATCCTCATCGCTCCAATTGCCGAGACCCGTCGCCTTGTCCGAAGAGATATTGAACGCGTGCCAGCCGGCGGTGATCGCGCCTGCAAACTTCTTGCGGTTGTCGAGCGCGAAGCCGAGATTACGCGGGGTGTGGCACTCGCCGCAATGCGCCAGCGCTTCGGCCAGATACGCGCCTCTGTTCCACTCCGGGCTCTTCGAGGTATCAGGCGCAAAGCGCGTGTCGGGATTGAACACGGCCGACCAGAAGATCATCGCCCAGCGCTGGTTGAACGGGAACGACAGCGTGTTGTCGGGCGCCCTGGCGTGCACCGCCGGCAGGCTGAACAGATAGGCCTTCACCGCCAGCACGTCCTCGTCGCTCATGTAGGTGTAGGACGTGTAGGGCATTGCCGGATAAAGCCGGGCGCCGTCATGGCGCTTGCCGCGCTGGACCGCGTTGAGAAAATCCTGGTCGCTGTAATTGCCGATGCCGGTGTCCTTGTCCGGCGTGATGTTGGTGGAATAGAGCGTGCCGAAGGGCAGCTTGAACGCCAGCCCGCCGGCATAGTCCTTCTCGCCGGGCTTGGTGTGGCAGACCATGCAGTCGGCTGCCTTCGCCAGATATTCGCCGCGCTCGACCAGGCTCGCTTTCTCCAACTTGGCGGGCGCACCGGTCGGCTTGCCGGCGCGGTCATCCGCCAGCGCCACCTTGGTGCCGCCGGCAAAATCGAGCGGCCCCGGTCCTCGGATGATGAAGACGCCGATCCCCACCGCAACGATGGCGATCACGACGAGGCCTGTGAGGATACGCATTGTCCTGTTCATGCCTTCTTCCCCGCAGCCAGCAGTTTCCGATCAATCGGCAGGCGCCGCAGCGCCACGCCGGTTGCTGCAAGAATCGCGTTGCGCAGGGCCGGCGGTCCGGCATTGACGCCGGCCTCGCCGATGCCGCCGGGTGCTTCGCCGCTCTTGACGACGGTCACCTCGATCTTCGGCGTCTCGTTGATGCGCATCATGCGGTAGTCGTGGAAGTTCGACTGCTGCACGCGGCCCTTGTCGATGGTGATCTCGCCATAGAGCGCGGCGGTGAGGCCGAAGATCAGGCCGCCCTCGATCTGCGCCTTCACCGTGTCAGGGTTGACCGCAATGCCGGTGTCCACGACCGAGGTGACGCGGCGGAGCACGATCTCGCCGATGTCGTCGATCTCCGCTTCCACCACGGTCGCGATGAAGCTGGCGAAGGATGGCTGCACGCAGACGCCGCGGCCGACGCGGGCCGGCAAGGGCTGGCCCCAGCCTGATTTCTCCGCGACCTGATTGAGCACCGCGAGCATGCGCGGGTTCTTGGTCAGCATGGCCCGGCGGAATTCGATCGGGTCCTTGCCGGCCTTGCGGGCCAGCTCGTCCATGGCGCATTCGACCGCGAACACATTGTTATTCGGGCCGACGCCGCGCCAGAAGCCTGTGGGTATCGACAGCGGTTCGGCCCGGACATATTCGACGTGGAAATTGGCGAAGTCGTAGGGCGCATCGACCGCGGCATCGATGGCGTCGATGTCGATGCCCTTCTGGAACGCCGGCGGCAGCCATCGCGCCAGGATCGCGGACCCCGCGACCTTGTACTTCCAGGCCGCGACCTTGCCATCGACCAGCGAGGCCGTGATCTGGTCGCGATAAACCGGACGGTAGACATCGTGCTGGATGTCTTCCTCGCGCGTCCAGATCACCTTGACGGGATAGTCGACCTGCTTTGCGATTTTCACCGCCGCAACCACCATGTCGGGCTCGAGCTTGCGGCCGAAGCCGCCGCCGAGAAGGTGCTGATTGACGATCACCTTGTCGACGGGAAGTCCGGCGGCCTTCGCCGCCTCCGACTGTACCCGCGTCATGATCTGCGTGCCGGTCCAGATCTCACAGGCATCTGGCCTGACATGGACGGTGGCGTTGATCGGCTCCATCGAGGCGTGCGCCAGGAACGGCAGTTCGTACGCCGCCTCGAACCTGTCGCCAGCGGCGAGCGCCTTGGCGATATCACCGGTCGACTTGGCGACCGCGCCGTCCTTCTCGCTGGCCTTGCGCAAATCGTCCCAGATGTCCTTGGTGGAGATTTTTGCGTTCGGCCCCTCGTTCCACTCGATCTTGAGCGCCTCGAGACCTTTCTTGGCCGCCCACATGTGATCGCCGATCACGGCAACGGCGTCGTCGAGCACGACGACCTTGCGCACGCCGGCGACTTTCATCGCCGCGCTGTCGTCGACCTTGCCGACCTTGCCGCCGAACACAGGGCAATTGGCGATCGCGGCGATCTTCATGTCGGGCAGGATCGCGTCGATGCCGTAGAGCGCCTTGCCGTTGACCTTGTTTGGCGTGTCGAGCCGCTTCAGCGGCTGGCCGATCAGAACGAAATCCTTGGGGTCCTTGACCGCGACGTCCTTGGGCGGCGTCTGGCTCTGCGCGGCAAGCGCCAACTCGCCATAGCCCAGCTTGCGGCCGCTCGCGGCATGGGCGACCTCACCCTTCGAGGCCGTGCAGCTTGCCGGCTCGACGTCCCATTGGCTGGCGGCGGCCTGCACCAGCATCGCGCGCGCGGTCGCGCCGGCCTTGCGCAACGGCAGCCACCAGGCGCGGATCGAGTTGGAGTTGCCGGTGACCTGCAGGCCGAAGGTCGGGTTGCCGTAAAGCTTGTCGTTGGGCGGGGCGTGCTGCACCTCGACCTTGCTCCAGTCGGCGTCGAGCTCTTCGGCGATCACCGCCGAGATCGAGGTATACGTGCCCTGACCCATCTCGACCTGGGGCATCATCAGCACGGTGCGACCGGTCTCGTCGATGCGGATGAAGGCGTTGGGCGCGAACTTGTCGTCGGTCGTATCCTTCGGCTGCACCGGCTCGTTGGGGGCGGCGCGCAGCGGCAAATGGAAGGCGAGCAGGAAGCCGCCTGCGAGGCCGCCGGTCAGGAGCGAACGGCGGGAGACGGTGTCGTGTGCATTCATGGTGGACCTCACGCCTGCTTGCCGGTGGCGGCGAGCTTGATGGCCTCGCGGATGCGCACATAGGTGCCGCAGCGGCAGATGTTGCCGGCCATCGCCGCATCGATGTCGGCATCGTCAGGGTTTGGCGTTGCCGCCAGCAGCGCCGCGGCCGCCATGATCTGGCCAGACTGGCAATAGCCGCACTGGACCACTTCGGCCTCCAGCCAGGCCTTCTGCACCTTCGCCCCCGCGGGCGTCGTGCCGACATGCTCGATGGTGGTGATGGCGCGGCTTCCGACCGCGCTGACCGTCAGCACGCAGGAGCGCACCGCCTTGCCATCGACATGCACCGTGCAGGCGCCGCATTGCGCGATGCCGCAGCCGAACTTGGTGCCGGTCATCCCCAGGATGTCGCGCAGCACCCACAGCAGCGGCATGTCAGGTGGTGCATCGAACGATTTCGTTTCGCCGTTGATGGTGAGAACTGTTGCCATATGCATCCCCTTGCTCGCACCGGATCGCTTGCGGCGACCTGCTCGGCGAAATGTCGCGCGACCATAATCATACCGATGCGCAACGATGAAGCTTTCAAATTCGCAGCAATGCATATCTGCGCCGGCGAAGCGTCACGCCATGACGTTCACGAATTTGTGCGGCGATTGCTGCAAAGCTTTTGGGCTAATTGATATGATAATCGTCATGTTTTGACGCATTTTCGCCATGACGCCGCCGATCGGAGCAAGACAATCGTGCGATCAAGCAAAATCATGCGATGACGAAATTCGTGCGAACATGAAATGGGGCGGCGCGCCCGCAGGATACAAATTTCGGAATAATAGCATTATGCAGGTGTTTTGCCCGACGAGTCAACGCAACAGGCGCCCGGCGCGCGTGATGCGGCGCCAAGCCGTTGATTTCTCACGCCCCGGCTACTGTGCATGATATTTTGCTCGCTACAGCTTGTAAGCCGTGCGAAAGCCACCCCAGTGCCGGCCCTGCACGCGGATCGGGACATCGATCTCGCGCATCATCACCGTGTTGCCGTTGCCCATGTCGCGCGCATAGCTCTGGATCAGATAGGAGCGCTGGTTGTGCGCGGCCGCCAGCCCCGCTGCATCGTTGAAGATGCGGCGGTTGCGGCAATTGGCCGTGTTCCAGGCGACATCGCCCGGCCGCTGCGGATGTGAATAGATCTTGTTGTGGACCGGCAGGAAGCCGTTGCGGTCGACCATGGCGCAGAACGCCATGCGCGGCTCCTTGGCGAGGAAGGATTCCTGGAATGGCGGCAGCGCGCGGTCGGCCCAGTCGAGATATTTCGTGCGGTATTGCTGCGGATTGGTGCCCGCGATCTCCGCGTAGTCGGTGTCGAAGAGGTCCTCCATCTTGACCTCGCCGCGCGCGACGGCCTGCTCGAAGATTTTCGTCAGGGCGTTGCCGGCCTCCATCGCGCGGGTGACGAACTCGGTGTTCTCCTCGTGGATCGACCAGAGCTTGTCTTCGATCTTTTCGCGCAGCTCGGAATTGGGGCTGACGAATAGCGTGCGCGCGCCGGCCTTGGATTGCTCGATCACCCGCAGGCGGCAGGCGCCGATATCTTCGAGGCTGCCGTCCATGATCGCCTGGGCTGCGAGCCTGGATGCTTCCGCGCCGCCGATCAAGACGCCGTCCATCGCGATCTCATAGACCGGCAGCACGCCGCGCGCGCTGTCGAATTTGAGATGGCAGGGCAGGCGCTCGGTCTTGCGGCGGTCGTCGTGCTCGCTCTGCTTGAGCAACACCGCGCAGCGCGATTTCAGCTTCTGCGCGAAGGTCGTCACGGCCTTGCCGGCGCTGGCGACGTTCTCGCCATGAGTCTCGGCCGCCTTGGTCGCGGCGTCGATCTCGGCCGCGCTCTCGCCGACGGCGATGATGAATTGCGAGGCGCTGCTGGCGTTGCCCGAGACCTCGCTGGTGGTGGCGTTCTGCTCGGCCACCGCACCGTTGACGGTGTCGAACACCGGGCGGATCGCCTCGATCGCCTGCGAGATCCGGTGCACCGCATCCACGGAGCCGGCGGCGTCGCGCTGCAGCGCGTCGATCTTCTTGGAGATCTCCTCCGTCGCGCTCTGGGTCTGCACCGCGAGTGCCTTCACCTCGGTGGCGACGACGGCAAAGCCCTTGCCGGCAGCGCCGGCGCGCGCGGCCTCGATGGTCGAGTTCAGTGCGAGCAGGGTGGTCTGCCGCGCGATCTGGGCGATCAGGTTGACGACGTTGCCGATCGCGGCAGAGGATTCGCGCAGGCGGTCGACATTTTCGCGCGCTTCCTGCGCCGCGGCGCTGGCCTGATCGGCGAGCTTGCCGGCCTCGCGGACCTGCGAGCCGATGCCTCGCGCGGATTGGGTGAACTTGTCGGCGGCATCCGCAAAGCTCGAGGCGTTGGACTGCGCGGCATTGGTCCGCCCGGTCAGCGCGTCGGTACGCTTACGGATATCGGCGAGCGTCGCCGCGGTCGCCTCGGCGCCGCCTGCCACCGAATTGGCGGCGCGCTCGAGCTGCCGGATCATGGCGCCGAGCTCGAGTTCCAGCAGTTCCAGGATCTCGCGGGTCGAATCGGCTTCCGTGGCCGGAGCGGGCGCGGGCTGGGCGGGCGGCACCGCGGTCTGCGGGCTTGCTGCTGGCGTCACCATGTCGGGCAGGCGCTTCCGGAAAAATGAGAACGCCATTGGGACTACTCTTGTGGGAAGGTGGGCGGACGCTATTTTTGCAGGCTGGGATGAAATCAGGGTTAACGGTGCCTGAGTTCTGGGCACTGGCCTCTACGATCTTACCTTAAAGTATGAGAGGCTCTTTCATTCCGGTGGGTTGGCGGCCTATAAGGCCGCGCATCCCCACGCTCACCTTTGACGCACGATTCCCTAGAGAAGATCACGCATGGCCGGACATTCCCAATTCAAGAACATCATGCACCGCAAGGGGCGGCAGGATGCCCAGAAGTCGAAGCTGTTCGGCAAGCTGGCGCGGGAAATCACCGTCGCCGCCAAGCTCGGCACGCCCGACCCCGCCATGAACCCCCGCCTGCGCGCCGCGGTGATCGCCGCGCGGCAGGAGAACATGCCGAAGGACAATATCGAGCGCGCCATCAAGAAGGCGCTCGGCAGCGATGGCGAGAATTATGACGAGATCCGCTACGAGGGCTACGGCCCGGGCGGCGTCGCCGTCATCGTCGAGGCCCTGACCGACAACCGCAACCGCGCCGCCTCAGACATCCGCTCCTTCTTCACCAAATCGGGCGGCAATCTCGGCGAAACCGGTTCGGTCTCCTTCATGTTCGACCGCACCGGCGTCATCGAATATGACCGCAGCGTTGCCGATGACGACGCAGTGCTGGATGCCGCGATCGAGGCCGGCGCCGACGACGTGGTCTCGGGCGAGGGCGGCCACGAAATCTACGCTTCAACGGAAAGCTATCGCGACGTCGCCAAGGCGCTGGAAGCCAAGTTCGGCGAGCCGCGCAAAGCCGCGCTGATCTGGAAGCCGCAGAACACGGTCGCGGTCGACGACGAGACCGGCGAGAAGCTGCTCAAGCTGATGGACCTGCTCAACGAGCATGACGACGTCCAGAACGTCTACGCCAATTTCGAGGTGTCGGACGCGCTGATGGCGAAGATGGGCGGGTAGGGCGGCTAACCGCCTTTCCGCAGGGGACTTCTGTTCTGTTTCTGTTTCGCTATCATGGGCCAACCGCTATCACTGGTCCATGACCGCGCTCCCGATTCGCCAGCCCGTTCGCATCATCGGCATCGACCCCGGCCTGCGCCGCACCGGCTGGGGCGTGATCGAGGCCGAGGGCAACCGCCTGATCTATGTCGCCTGCGGTTCGGTGGAACCGCCGGACGATCTGCCGCTGTCGAACCGGCTACTGGCGATCCACGAGGGGCTCGCGGCCATTCTCTCCAGCCATCAGCCGATGGAAGCGGCCGTCGAGCAGACCTTTGTGAACAAGGACGGCGTCGCGACGCTGAAACTCGGCCAGGCCCGGGGCGTCGCCATGCTGGCGCCCGCAATGTTCGGCATCTCCGTTGCCGAATACGCGCCGAACCAAGTCAAGAAGACGGTGGTCGGTGCTGGCCACGCCGACAAGCAACAGATCGCGATGATGCTGAAGATATTGCTGCCGAAAGCCGAGCCGCCGTCCGCTGATGCTGCCGACGCGCTCGCCATCGCCATCACCCACGCCCATCACCGCCAGAGCACGGCGCTCAGGCTGAAGGTGGCGGGGTTATGATCGGCAAGCTCAAGGGCCTGATCGATTCCTATGGCGAGGATTTTGTGATCCTCGACGTCGGCGGCGTCGGTTATCAGGTGCATTGCTCGTCTCGCACCTTGCAACACCTGCCATCGCCGGGCGAAGCGGCCGTCTTGTCGATCGAGACCTATGTTCGCGAGGACCAGATCAAACTGTTCGGCTTCCGCACCGACCAGGAGCGCGAATGGTTTCGGCTGCTGCAGACGGTGCAGGGCGTCGGCGCCAAGGTCGCGCTCGCGGTGCTCGGCACCCTGGCGCCGCCCGATCTCGCCAACGCAATTGCGCTGCGCGACAAGGCCGCGGTGTCGCGCACGCCGGGCGTCGGGCCGAAGGTCGCCGAGCGCATCGTCACCGAGCTGAGGGACAAGGCGCCGGCTTTCGCCAGTGTCGATCCCGCCGTCGTGCATCTTGCCGGGGCCGTCGACGACCAGCGTGCACCGCGCCCCGTTGCCGATGCGATCTCCGCGTTGGTCAATCTCGGTTATGGCCAGCCGCAGGCGGCTGCGGCGATCGCATCAGCCTCGCGCAGCGCAGGTGAGAACGCCGAAACGGCGCAGCTCATTCGCCTCGGACTGAAGGAGCTCTCGAAGTGAGGGCTGCAAGGCTCAATCTCGTAGGGTGGGCAAAGAGGAGCGTGCCCACCACCTTCGGATTGATCGGAGACATGGTGGGCAGGGCGCGAAGGGCGCCTTTGCCCGCCCTACGAGGAGTTCGCTGAGTGAGCGATCCCAAAGCCAACCGCATGGTCTCCCCCGAGCGCCGCAGCGACGATGTCGGCGACACCGCGCTGCGTCCGCAATCGCTGTCCGACTTCGTCGGCCAGCAGCAGGCGCGCAAGAATCTCTCGATCTTCATCGAGGCGGCGCGCAAGCGGGGCGAGGCGCTGGATCACGTGCTGTTCGTCGGCCCGCCCGGCCTCGGCAAGACCACGCTGGCGCAGATCGTGGCGAAGGAACTCGGCGTCGGCTTTCGTGCGACGTCGGGCCCCGTGATTGCCAAGGCCGGCGATCTCGCCGCGCTGCTGACCAATCTCGAAGAGCGCGATGTCCTGTTCATCGACGAGATTCATCGTCTCAATCCGGCGGTGGAAGAGGTGCTCTATCCCGCGATGGAGGATTTTCAGCTCGACCTCATCATCGGCGAGGGGCCGGCGGCGCGCTCGGTGAAGATCGAGTTGTCGAAGTTCACCCTCGTCGGCGCCACCACGCGGGCGGGCCTGCTCACCAATCCCTTGCGCGATCGCTTCGGCATTCCGGTCCGGCTCAACTTCTATACGATCGAGGAACTGGAGAGCATCGTCACCCGCGGTGCGCGCGTGCTCAATGTCGGCATGAGTGCTGACGGCGCCAACGAGATTGCGCGCCGGGCCCGCGGCACGCCGCGTATCGCAGGCCGCCTGTTGCGTCGCGTGCGTGATTTCGCCTCAGCCGCCGATGCCGACAAGATCGACCGCAAGATCGCCGACCATGCATTGAGCGCGCTCGAGGTCGATGCCGCCGGCCTCGACGCCATGGACCGCCGCTACCTCACGACCATCGCGACGAACTACGGTGGCGGCCCGGTCGGCGTGGAGACGATGGCCGCGGCGCTGTCCGAGCCACGCGATGCGATCGAAGACATCATCGAACCCTATCTGATCCAGTGCGGCTACCTCCAGCGCACCCCGCGCGGCCGCCTGCTCACCTCGCACGCCTTCCGACATCTCGGCATCGCCGAGCCATCGCGGGATGCGGCGGCCCAGTTCGGCCTGTTCGGCACCGACGACAGCGACGAGTGATCTGCTCAATCGTTAATGATGTCGCTATCATGAACTTCCGGTAATCATCTGTGCAGATGATCTGCACAAGCGCACCCCAATTCCGCTCCAATCGGGCTGCATTACGGAAGCGCATCACAAGCAGGCTTCCATGATCTCTCGGCGTCATCTCTTCCGGTCTGTCGGCGGCCTTTCGGCGCTTGGCATCTCGACGGCCGCCTATGGGGTCGGCGTCGAGCCGGAGCTGCGGCCGCGCATCACGCGCTATGATCCGATGCCGCGACAATGGCCTGCGGACCTGCCGCTGAAGATCGCCGTCATCGCCGACATCCATGCCTGCGATCCCTGGATGTCGCTGGAGCGGATCGAGGCCATCGTCGACCAGACCAACGCGCTCAAGCCCGATCTGATCGCCCTGCTCGGCGACTATGTCGCCGGCCATCACCACGTCACCCGCGTTATCCCGGCCGGAGAGTGGGCGAGGGTGCTGGCTGGCCTGAAGGCGCCGCTCGGTGTTCATGCCGTCATGGGCAATCATGACTATTGGGACGACAAGGTCGTGCAGCGCGCCGGGCACGGGCCCACGGTCGCCCATCGTGCGCTGGAGACGGCTGGCATTCCCGTCTACGAGAACGACGTTGTGCGTCTGAGCAAGGATGGCCGCTCGTTCTGGCTCGCGGGCCTCGGTGATCAGCTCGCTTATGTTGCTGGGCCGCGCTATGGCCACGGGAGGAGTTTCGGGGCCGACGATCTCGATGCGACGCTCGCGAAGATCACCGACGACGCGCCGATCATTCTTCTCGCGCATGAGCCCTATATCGCGACGCGGGTACCCGCGCGCGTTGCGCTGCAATTGTCCGGTCACACCCATGGCGGCCAAGTTCGCTTGCTCGGTTGGTCGCCGGCGCTTCCGCCGCAGCATGGCGTTCCGCTCGTCTATGGCCATCTCCGGCTGAAATGCGACGTCGTCATCTCCGGCGGCCTCGGTTGCAGCATCATCCCGGTCCGCGTCGGCGTGCCGCCGGAGATTGTCGAGGTGACGCTGGGGCGGGCGCCGGTGGCAACGGTGTCTTAGCCGTGCTTGCGCTGCCGGCCGTTTTTGCGCAAAACGGATCTGCAGCGACAAGCGAAGAGGCTCGCGACGTGACAGCTCATCTCGACGGCGAGATCCGCGACGGCCGCCATCACATGCAGGTCCGCGTCTATTACGAGGACACGGATTTCTCCGGCATCGTCTACCACGCCAATTATCTGCGCTACATGGAGCGCGGGCGCACCAATCACCTGCGTCTGATGGGCGCCGAGCAGCAGGCGCTGTTCGATCAGGTCGAGACGGAAGGTGCTGGCTTCGCCTTCGTGGTGCGCTCGATGCATCTGGACTTCCTCAAGCCGGCACGGATGGACGACGTGCTCGACGTTGTGACCTGGCCGGTCGCGGTGAAGGGGGCGTCCATCATGCTGGCGCAGGAGGTGCGGCGTGGTGAGGACGTGCTGGTCAAGGCCGAGGTGCGCGTCGCCTTCATCAGCGGCGGCCGCGCCCAGCCGATCCCGAAATCGATCCGTACGCTGATGAAGGCCGATCTGATTTCGTGATCGGTCGATAGGGGATCACCTCTCGACTCCGCCGCGTGTGGCGATAGATTGCGGCCTTGCAAACTGATGAGGCCCTCATGTCGCGCCCGCCGCTTCCGCCCTTCACCCGTGAGACCGCCGCGCAAAAGGCCCGCATGGCCGAGGACGCCTGGAATTCACGTGACCCGGTACGTGTCTCGCTCGCCTATACCGAGGACAGCCGCTGGCGCAATCGCTCGGAAGTATTTCAAGGTCGCGAAGCCATCGTCGCCTTCCTCACCCGCAAATGGGAGAAGGAGCAGGATTACCGCCTGATCAAGGATCTCTGGGCCTTCGATGGCAACCGCATCGCGGTGCGCTTCCAGTATGAATGGCACGACGCCGGTGGACAGTGGTATCGCTCCTACGGCAACGAGCAGTGGGAGTTCGACGAGCACGGTCTGATGCGGCGGCGCGAAGCCTCGATCAACGACATTATGATTGCGGAGAAGGATCGGCGGTTTCACTGGCCCGCGCCGGGACCGCGGCCGGCGGATGTGCCGGGACTGGGGACGGATCCGTTCTGAGTAACTCTCAATCCTCATGGTGAGGAGCCGCCACCGGGTTCGCGCAACGCGCGGCCCGATGACAGGCTCCACGGCGTCTCGAACCATGCAGGCCCGGCCGGTACAGCGGGGACCTCGACCCTTCGAGACGCCCGCCTTTGGCAGGCCCTCAGGGTGAGGAGATGGATTTGCGCGCCAAAAAGCGCGTAATCGCTCCACCGAGCTTCGCGTTGTCCAACGGCTCCGCCAGTGACTGCCTCGCGGTCGCCACGACCTCGTCCGGCGCCTTGCCGTCGCGCAGGTCGCAGCAGACCTGGGCGAACTCGACGTCGAACTCAGGGTGGGGCTGCACCGTCAGCGTCGCGCCGTTGGCGTAGAGCAAGCCGGCATGCGGGGTGAATTCCGACGAAAGGATGGTCAGCGCGTCGTCGGGCGCTTCGATCACCTGGTCCTGATGCGAGCAGGCGATGGCGACCGCTTCGCCGCCAACGACGCCGTTCTCCGGCAGCACCTGGTAGACGTGCCGGCCGATGCCCCAGCCCTTTTCGGACTTGCGCACGGTGCCGCCGAGCGCCTGCGCGATCAGCTGATGGCCGAAGCAGACGCCGACCATCGGCGTCTTGTTGGCGTAGGCACTGCGGACGAAATCTTCCAGCGGCGCGATCCAGTCGAGCCCGTCATAGACACCGGCGGCTGCCCCCGTGATCAGCACGGCCTCGAGCTTGCTCGGATCGGGCAGCGCATCGCCATTCGGAATGCTGACGACCTCGATTTCGGCGGTCGGATCCTCGGCGCGGACCATGCGCTCGAACATGTCCGGAAAGGAGCCATGCTGCTCGCGATATTTCGGCGGGACCTGCCCGGTCTCGATGATGGTGATGCGTGCCATATGCCCTCAGGTCAAAGCTCAGTCGCTTCCTGCCTCATCTTGCTGGTGTGGCGCTGTGCGCGCCAGCAGCGCGCTCTCCTTGCGGACTTCGCCGAGAAAGGCCTTTGCCAGGCGCGACAGCGGTTCGGCTTCCGACCAAAGCATGTAAGCGACCGCGCGTGTTGTCGGTGTGAACGGCCGTACGACGAGGCCGTGCCCGCCATTCTGGCGCGGTGAGAAGGGGTCGACCACGGCGGCGCCGACGCCGGCGGCTGCGAGCACGCAGGCGGTGTTGCAATAGCGTACCTCAACCGTCGGCTGGAACGGCGCGCCGGCGCGAGCAAAACTGTCGCGCACGGCTTCGCCCAGCCGCGTGCCGCGCTCGAGCCCGATGAAGGGCAGGCCAGACAGATCGGAGGCCGAGATCACAGGCTTGCACACCAGCGGGTGCTGCGGCGGCAAGACGCAGACCATTTCGCCGGTGTGCACCACCTCATGCGCAATGCCGGGATGATGCGTCAGCCCGAGTGCGAAGCCGAGCTCGGCGACATGGCTGAGCACGCCCTCGATGATGCCCTCATAACGCCGGACGTCGAAGAACACGCGCGTCTCCGGGCGGCGGCGCAGGAAGCCGGACAGCGCTGTGGGGATGATGCTGTACGCGAGCGGCGGCGTTGCCACGATGGCGAGATGCCCGGCGCGGTTCTCGCGCAGATCGCGCACGCGATTCTCGAGCTTGGCGTGAAGCGCGAAGATCGCCTCGCTCTCCTTGTAGAGCGCCATCGCCTCCGCGGTTGGAAACAGCCGGTTGTTGATGCGCTCGAACAGCGCAAAGCCCGCCTGCGCCTCCATCGTCTTCAGCGCGTTGCTGACCGCCGGCTGCGACAGCGCCAGCTCGTCGGCCGCCGCCACCGTGGTGCGATGGCGGATAACGGCATGCAGGATCTCGAGCTGGCGCAGGTTCATATCACTGGCTGTTATACTCTGGGCCAAAAGATCATAGCACGATGAATTGCTTTTGCAGCCCGGCTTGCGCCTAATACCGCGGATTTGCACGCTGGATCAAAGGGTTCACTAGCCCATTGAGGCAGCATTGCGCACAGATTGGAGGCAAACTTGGTTCGTGTCCTTCGCGCCGCCGCCGCCCAGATGGGGCCGACGCAGAAAGCCGATGCGCGTGAGCAGACGCTGTCGCGGATGCTGGCCATGCTGGAGGAAGCGGCGGGCCGCGGCGCCAGCCTCGTGGTGTTTCCCGAACTCGCCTTCACCACGTTCTTTCCGCGCTGGCTTTTGGAAGGCGCCGCGCTTGACCAATATTTCGAGCGCGGCATGCCGAACCCGGCCGTGGCAAAACTGTTCGAGCGCGCGCGTGCGCTGCGCGTCGGCTTCTATGTCGGCTATGCCGAATTGACGCCCGAAGGCCGCCGTTACAATTGCGCCATCCTGGTCGATCGCGACGGCGAGATCCTCGGCCGCTACCGCAAGGTGCATCTGCCGGGCTCGGTCGAGCCTCGGGAGGGCGCGCGCTACCAGCAGCTCGAGAAGCGCTATTTCGAATATGGCGATCTCGGCTTTCCAGCGTTCCGCGCGGGATCTGCCTGGGCGCATGCGATCATGGGCATGATGATCTGCAACGACCGCCGCTGGCCGGAATCCTGGCGTGTGCTCGGCCTGCAAGGCGTCGAGCTGGTCTGCATCGGTTACAATTCGGCGGCCTATGATCCCAATGGCGGCAGCACCGAAGATGCCTCGTTGCGCACTTTCCACTCGACGCTGGTGACGCAAGCCAACGCCTACATGAACGCGACCTGGGCGATCTCGGTGGCCAAGGCGGGCGAGGAGGACGGCTCCGGCCTGATCGGCGGCTCCTGCATCGTCGATCCCAACGGCCGCATCGTCGCGCAGGCGGCGACGTTGACAGACGAGGTCATCGTCGCCGACATCGATCTCGACCTCTGCCGCCAGGGCAAGGACAAGATGTTCAATTTCGCCGCCCACCGGCGGCCTGAGCAGTACAGGGTGATCACCGAGCGCGCCGGCGTCATCGAGCCGGCCGTGCTCGATGCGGACTGAGCAAAATGGCACAGCGCTGGCTTGGATTGGCAACGAAAAGGGTCGGCAAAGATAAAGGTTGAAGGATTGACATGACACGCCTCTCGCTTTCCCTCGGTTTCGCAGCGCTGGCTGCCGTGACGTCCGCGCGAGCGGCCGAGCTCCCGCCGGAAATCAAGCAGGCGGGCGCGCTCAAGCTCACGGTCAACTCGACCTATGCGCCGATGGAATATCGCGATCCCGCCAGCAACGAGCTGGTCGGGCTCGACATCGATCTGGCGAACGAGCTTGCCAGGCGGCTCGGCGGCCTCAAGATTGTCTGGAGCGAGACGCCATTCGCCGAGCTGATCCCCTCGCTCCAGACCAAGCGGGCCGATTTCATCATCTCCGGCATCTCCGACCGCGCCTCGCGGCGCGAGACCGCCGATTTCGTCGACTATCTGACGACAGGACCGCAGTTCTTCGTGATGGCCGACAGCGACGCGAAGGCCGCGACCGATCTCTGCGGCAAGAAGGTCGGCACCACGCGCAGCACCAGCTTCCCGGTCGAGATCGAGAAATGGAGCAAGCAGAATTGCGAAGCGGCCGGCAAGCCGGCGATCCAGTACGTGCCTGGCGAGAACTCGATCGACGTGCGCAACCAGCTCAGGCAGGGCCGCATCGACGCCGCCGTGCAGGGCA
Source organism: Bradyrhizobium sp. BR 10261 (assembly GCF_019455395.1). NCBI lineage: Bacteria > Pseudomonadati > Pseudomonadota > Alphaproteobacteria > Hyphomicrobiales > Nitrobacteraceae > Bradyrhizobium > Bradyrhizobium sp. BR 10261. Next base: position 19,823 of record NZ_JACOFQ010000006.1, on the reverse strand, counting down.
GCGAGACGCTGCCGTATGCGCAGACGCAAGAACCTGGAAAATACCGCATCGTCGGCGAGGCCTTTGCCAGAGGTTATCAAGGCATCATGTTCCGCAAGGACGATACGGCACTCCGCGAGGTCGTGACGGAGAAGCTCACTGCGATGATCGCTGATGGCTCCTACAAGGCGGTGCTCGACAAATGGGGCCTGGGCGCCAATGCGGTCGCCCAGCCCATGCTGAACGCGGCGCCGCAATGAAGCCGGCGCCGGCACTCGCGGAAGGCTTCCCCGACTTGTCGGGAATGCGGATCGCGCGCGAGCCGCACTGGTTTCGCTGGTTCAGCGCGGCCCTGATCGTCCTGGTGCTGGCAGCAATCGCGCGTGCTTTCGCCAATGGCCAGATCGAATGGTCCTATGTCAGCCGTTTCATCACCGCAAAAGTGATCCTCGAAGGCATCGTCAACACTATGGTGATGGCGGTGCTGGCGATGGCGCTCGGCATTGTCCTCGGCATCATCGTCGCGATCATGCGGCTGTCGCCCAATCCGGTGCTGAAGACGGTCGCGGCCGGCTACACCTGGTTGTTCCGCGGCACGCCGCTGATCCTGCAATTGCTGCTGTGGTTCAACCTGGCGCTGGTGTTTCCGACCATCGGCATTCCCGGCCTGTGGAGCGCGCGCGCCGTCGACGTCATGACGCCGTTCCTTGCGGCGCTGCTCGGGCTCGGCATCAACCAGGGCGCCTATACGTCCGAAGTCATGCGCGCAGGCATGCTGTCGGTCGACATCGGGCAATATGAGGCGGCGCAGGCGATCGGCATGGGGCAGCTGCGCGCGCTGCGCCGGATCATCCTGCCGCAGGCGATGCGCGTGGTGATCCCGCCGCTCGGCAACGAGTTCATCGGCATGGTCAAGGCGACCTCGCTCGCGAGCGTCATCCAATATCCCGAGGTGCTGCACAACGCCGAGAACATCTATTACGCCAATTCCCGCGTGATCGAGCTCCTGATCGCCGCGGGCCTCTGGTATCTGCTCGTCGTCTCGATCCTCACCCCGCTCCAGATGCTGCTCGAACGCCGTTTTGCACGCGGCACAATGCGGCTCGCGCGATGACAAAGCCCCTCGTCGCGATCCGCTCCGTCAGCAAGAGTTTTGGAGAGTTTCAGGCTCTCAAAAGCGTCTCGCTCGACGTCTGGCCCGGCGAGGTGATGTGCCTGATCGGCGCCTCGGGTTCAGGCAAGACCACGCTGCTCCGTTGCATCAATCAGCTCGCAATCATCGACAGCGGCGGCATCTGGCTCGACGGCGAGCTCTTGGGCGTGCGCGAGCAGGGTGGTAAGCTCCATCGTCTCAGTGAGCGTGAAATCGGACGGCAGCGGCTGAAGACCGGCATGGTGTTCCAACGCTTCAACCTGTTTCCGCACAAGACCGCATTGGAGAACATCACCGAAGGCCCGCTCCAGGTGCAGGGCCGCAAAGCCGACGAGGCGCGCGCGGAGGCAATCGAGCTGCTCCGTCGTGTCGGGCTGGCGGCCAAGGCGGACTCCTATCCGGCGCAGCTCTCCGGCGGCCAGCAGCAGCGCGTGGCGATTGCGCGGGCGCTCGCCATGAAGCCGATGCTGATGCTGTTCGACGAGCCGACCAGCGCGCTCGATCCGGAGCTTGTCGGCGAGGTGCTTGCCGTGATGAAAGAGCTGGCCAACAGCGGCATGACCATGATGGTGGTGACGCACGAGCTCGGCTTTGCGCGCGAGGTCGCCGACCGCGTCGTCTACATGGACCAGGGCGCGATCGTCGAGCAGGGCCGCGCCTCGGATGTCCTCGGCGCACCGCGCGAGGAGCGGACCAAGGCATTTCTTTCGGCTGTGATCTGAGATGAGGGCATGTTGATGAAGAGAGTTTTGATTGCGGGGGCGCTGTTCGGAGCCATGACCGTATCGGCCTTGGCGGTCGAGTTGCCGGCAGATATCGCCAAGCGCGGCAGCCTCAAGGTGGCGCTGGTGCCGAACTATCCGCCGATGGAGTTCCGCGATCCCGCCACCAACGCTCTGTCCGGATTCGACGTCGATCTCGGCGAGGCGATCGGCCGCAAGCTCGGGGTCAAGATCGAATGGACCGAGACCAGCTTTGCCGAGTTCATGCCGTCGATCTCGACAGGGCGGGTCGATGCCATCCTGTCCGGCTTCACCGACTATGCGAGCCGGCACGAGATTGCCTCCTTCGTCGATTATCTGCGCAGCGGTCCAAAGTTCTTCGTGCAGCAGTCCCGTGCGGCGGAGTTCAAGGACATGGCCGCCCTGTGCGGCAAGAAGGTCGGCGCCAGCCGTCGCACCATGTTTCCGGCCGAGATCGACAAGTGGAGCCAGCAGAACTGTGCGGGCAATCCGATCCAGTTCGTCGGCACCGACGGCTCGGCCGATGCGCGGACGCAGCTCAAGCAGGGCCGTATCGACGCCGCCGTGCAGGGCAACGAGACGCTGCCTTATGTGATGGACCTGGAGCCGGGCACTTATGCGCCGGTCGGCGATCCCTTCGCGACGCAGTTCACGGGCATCGCGCTGCCGGTCAAGGAAAAGGCGTTGCAGCAAGCGATCGTCGAGGCCGTCGATGCGCTGATCGCCGACGGCACCTATCGTACGCTGCTGGCGAAATGGAAACTGAACGACAACGGAATAGAGAAGGCGACCATCAATGCTGGACAGTAAGGCACTCCAGAGCATTCCGCTCACCCCAGCCAACACCGCGGATCCTGCGCCGGACTATCCGTGGCCGAAGCCGTACACATCGGCGATGTTCCTGTCGTTCGACGTCGACGCCGAGACCGCGTGGACCAGCAAGGACGCGCTGCATGCGCAGCGGCTCATCACCATGAGCTATGGCGGCTATGAGGCGCGCGTCGGCACGCCCAAGCTTCTGGAACTGCTCGATCAGCTCGATCTCAAGGCGACCTTCTTCGTCACGGGCTGGTCGGTCGATGCGCATCCGGCCATGGCGGAATCGATCCTCCAGGCCGGCCACGAGATCGGCCATCACGGCTATCACCATCTCTTGCCCGATCCCGGCGATCCCTGGATCGAGGAGGAGCTGGAGCGCGGTTTCGAGGCCTTGAGGCGTCGGCTCGGCGTCAAGCCGACCGGATACCGCGCGCCCTATGGCGAGTTCACCGAGGAGCTGCGCGTGGCGCTGGTCCGCCATGGCATCGTCTACACTTCCTCGTTCCGCGACGACGTCAGGCCCTATCGGCATCGCCTCGCCGACGGCAAGCCCGGCACGATCGAGCTGCCGGTGACGGCGAGCTATGACGACTGGATGCATGGTCTCTCCGCCCGCTTCAGCCCGCGCTCGATCTTTCCCAAGGAGCATGTGCTCTCGATCTGGAAGGACGAGCTGGATGAAGTGCGCGACTGGGGCGCGATGGTGACGACCGTGCTGCATCCGCAATGCAGCGGTCGTCCGATGCGTCTGCGTCTGCTGCGCGAGTTTCTCACCTACGCAAAGTCGTGCCCGGACGTCTGGATCACCACCGGCGAGAAGATCGCGGAAAACTTTCTGCGCCACGAGGCCGCCAACCGTTGAGAAGTACCATGACCCGTCGCCGCATCCTCGTCATCAACCCCAACTCCTCGGCGTCGGTGACGGCGGCGATTGACGACGCGGTGGCGCCGCTGCGCATCGCGGGCGGGCCCGAGATCGAGGTGGTCGGACTTGCCGAGGGGCCGCCAAGCATCAGCTCGCAGCGCGATGCCGACAGCGTGGTGATGCCGCTGGTGAACCGTGTATCGCGCGACAACGCGGATGCCTTCGTGCTCGCCTGCTTCAGCGATCCCGGCCTGCATGCGGTGCGCGAGGCCGCTGGCGGGCGCCCCGTCATGGGCATCGCCGAATGTGGCATCTTCCGCGCGCTGATGCTCGGCGAACGTTTCGGCATCATCGCTCTGTCGCCGTCGAGCATCCGCCGTCAGCAGCGCATGGCGCGGGTGATGGGCGTCGACGGCCGTTTTGCCGGAAGCTGGTCGGTCGGCGCCAGCGCGGCCGAGACGGCGAGTGCGGACATCCGCGGGCGGTTGATCGAGGCTGGCCGCGCGCTGGTCACGCAATATCGCGCCGATGTCGTGGTGATGGGCTGTGCGGGGATGGCCTCGCACCGCGCCGCCATCGCGGAGGCGATCGGCGTCCCCGTGGTCGAGCCGGCGCAACAGGCAGTGGCCGTCGCGATCGGCGCGGTCTTATTGAATACGTAAAGTACGTTTAGGAGCCTCCAGGAATGCCGATCTCCCGTCGCTCGCTCCTCAAGGCCGCCGCAGCGGTGCCGGCGCTCTCATTGCCGGGCATCGTCCGCGCTGAATCGCAGTCCACGCTGCGCTTCATCCCCGTCATCGATCTCGCCTTCGTCGATCCGATCTATTCGACGGCGCAGGTGTCGCGAAACCATGGCTTCATGGTCTACGACACGCTCTATGGCATGAGCGCCTCGCTCCAGGTCTCGCCGCAGATGCTGTCGGGCCACGTCATCTCGGGCGACCAGCTCCAGTGGGACCTGACGCTTCGCGACGGCCTGTTCTGGCACGATGGAGAGCGCGTGCTCGCACGCGATTGCGTCGCCAGCATCCGCCGCTGGGCGGCGCGCGACGGCTTTGGCGGCGAGCTGATGGAGGCGACCGCCGAGCTGTCGGCCGCCGACGACCGCACCATCCGCTTCCGTCTCAAGCGTCCGTTTCCACTGTTGCCGCAAGCGCTGGGCAAGGCCGCGATCAACGCCTGCTTCATGATGCCGGAACGGCTGGCGAGCCAGGATCCGTTCAAGCCGCTCACCGAGGTGATCGGCAGCGGCCCGTTCCGTTATCTTGCCGACGAGCGCGTGCAGGGCGCGCGCAACGCCTACGCAAAGTTTGAGCGCTATCAGCCGCGCACCGACGGCAAGCCGGATTGGACCGCGGGCCCGAAGATCGTGCACTACGACCGCGTGGTCTGGACCACCACGCCCGATGCCGGCACCGGCGTTGCCGCGCTCCAGACCGGCGAGCAGGACTGGCAGGAGACCACGCCGCACGATCTGTTGCCGATCATCAAGGCTGCCGGCGATATCGAGACGCGCATCCTCGATCCCAGAGGTTACGCCTGCATGATGCGGCTCAATCATCTTCAGCCGCCGTTCGACAATCCTGCCATCCGCCGCGCGCTGCTCGGCGCGATCGACCAGTCGGCATTCATGACGGCGGTGGCCGGCACCGACCCCGCCTTCCGGGTGTCGCCGATCGGCTTCTTCGCGCCGGGGACACCGATGGCGAACGAAGTCGGCCTCGACGTGTTCCGCGGTCCGCGCAACTACGACAAGGTCAAGGCCGACCTGAAGGCCGCCGGCTACAATGGCGAGAAGATCGTGCTGCTGGTCCCCACCAACTCGCTGGCGCAGAAGCCGCTCGGCGAGATCGCGGTGGACTCGCTGCGCAAGGCGGGCATGAACGTCGAATATGCCGGCCTCGATTTCGCCGTGGTGCTGCAGCGCCAGCTCAAGAAGGATCCGATCGGGCAGGGCGGCTGGAGCGCGGCGGTCGGCAACTGGCAGGGCATCGATTGGCTCAATCCGGCCGGCAATACCAACATTCGCGGCGAAGGCAAGGTGGCCGGCTGGTATGCGAGCGCGAAGATGGGGCCATTGCGCAGCCAGTGGCTGGCGGCCTCGGAGCTTGCCGAGCAGCAGCGCATCTGCCGCGAGATCCAGGCGGTGGCCTTCGAGGAAATCCCCTATATTCCGATCGGCCTGTACAAGCAGCCGACCGCCTACCGCAAAGATATCACCGGAATTCTCGACGGCACCGCCGTGTTCTGGAACGTACGCCCCGCATGAGCACCACAGCAATTTTCGGCAGCTATGTGCTGTCACGCAACGACGGCGCGCAGGACGTGCTGCGCGACCATTGGGTTCTGGTCGAAGGCAAGAAGATCGCGGCCGTCACGCGCGACAGGCCGCGCGCAGATCAGGTCTACGATCGTCCTGGCCGCTTCGTGCTGCCGGGCCTGTTGAACCTGCATAATCACTGCTTCTCTGAAGCCGTGGCGCGCAGCCACAGCGAGGATGGCAATGGCCGCAAAAACAACCAGAGCATCGTCTATACGGTGCTGCTGCCGCTGACCAAGCGCGGCGCTGAAATCCTGTCGGCGGAAGAGCGCCTCGCGGTGGCGCGGCTCGGCATCCTCCAGCTGCTCAAGGGCGGCGCCACCACGGTGATGGAGCCGTTCCGCAACTCGATCCCCGAGATGTTCGACGCGGCGGAGGAGATGGGCATCCGCTTCTATGGCGCGCCCTATCTGTTCTCGACCTCCGACGCCAAAGCCGGCCCCGATGGCGTGGTCCGCTATTCCGGCGACGGCGGCGCTGCCGACATGGCGAGGTGGGATACGCTCTACCAGCGCTGGAACAATCGGGGCGACGGTCGCATCAGCCTCGCGATGAGCCCGCATGCCACCGACACCTGCGGCCCCGATCTCTTGAAAGCCTGCGCGACACGGGCGCGTGAGCTCGGCGTGCCCATCACGACGCACATGGCGCAGAGCCGCGCCGAGGTCGAGACCATCGGCAAGCGCTATGGCGGCCGCACGCCGGCGGAATATCTCGACTGGCTCGGCCTGCTTGCGCCGGACCTGATGGCGGCGCATTGCATGTTCAGCAGCGACGAGGATCTCAAGTTGATGGCCGCGCGCGGCATGACCGTGCTGAACTGCCCGCGCGTGTTCGCGCGCGCCGGGATCACCGCAGCGTTCAGCCGCTTCGCCGAGCACGGCGTCCGCACCGTGGTCGGCACCGACGGTTACAACATGGACCTGCTCGGCGAGCTCAATGCGGCCTCGCTGATCTCCAAGGTCACGTCGCAGCGTGCCGACGTCGCGAACTCGCCCGAGCTGATCGAGGCGAACACGGCGGTCGCCGCCAACGTGATCAAGCGGCCGGATCTCGGCCGCATCGAGCCCGGCGCGACCGCCGACCTCACCGTGGTCGATCTTACCCATCCGCATCTTCAGCCGTTGTTCGACCCGCGCCGCGCGCTGATCGCGCTCGCCAACCGCGCCAATATCGATCAGGTCATGGTCGACGGCCGTGTGCTGATCGATGAGGGCCGCTATCTCGGAGCGGATGAGGCTGCGATGGTTGCGGCAGGTACTGCTGCGATCGGCAAGATCTGGGACCTGCCGGAGGCGCAGGCTGCGTTCAACGGCTAGCTCTCAAACTCCGCCAGCGACTTCCGCATGGTCTCGACCAGATCGAGCGCGACCGGCGAGGGGCTGCGCTGCGCCGGAAACACCGCGGAGAACTCGAAGTCGATGCGCGGCAGGAAGCGGCGCACGACGACGCCGCGGGTGGAGAATTCCTGTGCGGTGAAGGGATCGCAGATCGCAACCCCGAGCCCTGACGACACCAGGCCGCACATGATCTCGGACAGCGCGGTTTCCACACGCAGCACGCGGCGGACATCGTGGCGATGGAAGATCTGGTCGACGAGGTGGCGGCTCGACGATCCCGCCGACAGCGAGATGAAGGTCTCGCCCTCGAAGTCCTGCGGCTCCAGCACTTGCTTTTCCGCGAGGCGATGACCGGTCGGTAGTACCGCGACGCGCGCAGGCGCCGGCAGCTTCTGGCTTGGCAGGCCGGAATGCGCGATCGGCACCTCGGCAAAACCGACGTCGCACTGATTGTTCAGCACCCAGTCGACCACGATCGGCGAGATCACGCCGAAGAAGGCGAGGTTGAGGTTCGGCCGCTCTTTCAGAAAGTGACCCGTGAGCCGCGGCAAGTATCCGTTCGACAGCGCCGGTAGTGCTGCGATCCGCAGCGAGCCGGTGCGGCGTCCCCGGATTTCCTCCGCTGCGGCGGCGATACGCTCGAGGCCGACGAAGGAACGTTCCACTTCGGTGTAGAGCGCCATCGCAGCGGCCGTCGGCACCAGGCCCGTACCGCGCCGCTCGAACAGCTCCATCTTCAACAGCGCCTGGAGGTCGCGCAGCAACCGGCTGACCGCCGGCTGCGTGACTGTCATCAGCGCCGCAGCTTCGGTGACGCTGCCGGTCAGCATCATCGCCCGGAAGGCCTCCACCTGCCGCGAGTTGATCCGCGCCATCGCAAATCCAATTCATAACATTTAGGCATGTAAAGGGTGCCATTATTCATTGGACGATGGAAGCCGGGGTTTGCGATCTTTTTCAGCAGAGCTGGAGACAGACCGCTTTTTCGGCAGATTGGGGCTCAAAACGTCCCAGATCGCGCCAGAACCCGTCGAGCAGGGGCCGGAGCCCTGCTTCAAAGGGGATCGGCGCGGAAGGAAATGCGGCAAGTCGCTTCTCGCAGGGTTTGTCGGCACGTCACCTCATTCCGGTATTGGAGATCGGTCCACATGAAGACTTCCAGCCTTCTGATCGCGGTCAGCATCGCAGCGCTCATTGCCATCCCCACGGCCGTCTGGGCCCAGCAGAAAACGCTTTATGTCGCCGGCTATGGCGGCTCGTTCGAGAAGACCATCCGCGACGAGGTGATCCCGACCTTCGAGAAGGAGAACAACGTCAAGGTCGAGTACGTCGCCGGCAACTCGACCGACACGCTGGCAAAACTCCAGGCGCAGAAGAGCAATCAGCAGATCGACGTCGCCATCGTCGACGACGGCCCGATGTATCAGGCGATCCAGCTCGGCTTCTGCGGCAAGCTCGACGGCCTGCCGACCGCCGATCTCTACGACACCGCACGCTTCAAGGATGACCGCGCGGTCGCGATCGGCATCGTCGCGACTGGTCTGATGTACAATACCAAAGTATTCGCGGACAAAGGCTGGGCGCCGCCGACCTCGTGGAACGATCTGAAGGACACGAAATACGCCAAGCAGCTCGTGATCCCGCCGATCAACAACACCTATGGTCTCGAAGCGCTGGTGATGCTGTCAAAGATGAACGGCGGCGGCGAGTCCAACGTCGATTCCGGCTTCAAGATCTTCAAGGACGAGATCAATCCGAACGTGCTCGCCTATGAACCGTCGCCGGGCAAGATGACCGAGCTGTTCCAGTCCGGCCAGGCCGTGATCGCGGTGTGGGGCACCGGCCGCGTGCAGAGCTTTGCCAATACCGGCTTCCCCGTCGACTTCGTCTATCCGAAGGAAGGTGCGGCAACGCTGCTGACCACCGCGTGTCCGATCAACAAGCCCAACGCCTCGCCGCTCGCATCCAGCTTCGTGAAAATGCTGCTCGATCCAAAGATCCAGCTCGTGATGCTGAAGGATTACGGCTACGGCCCGGTGCTGAAGTCGCTGAAGGTGCCGCCGGAACTCGGCAAGATGGCGCCGATCGGCGAGCGTGCAGCCAAGCTCTATAATCCGGATTGGACCGCCATCAACGACAAGCGCGAGGAGTGGACCAAGCGCTGGAATCGCGAGGTCGAGCGCTGATCTGATCGTCCGCGGCGGAGACAGCCTATGGCCTATCTCGAGCTCGATCGGGTCGCCAAGCAATTCGGCGCGCAGACAGTGGTCGATGACTTCAGTCTCGCGGTCGGCAAGGGGGAATTCATCTCCTTCCTTGGTCCCTCCGGTTGCGGCAAGACCACGACCTTGCAGATGATCGCGGGCTTCCTCGATCCCACGCGCGGCGCGATCCGCCTGGAGGACAAGGACCTCACCGCAATCCACCCGGCCAAGCGCGGCCTCGGCATCGTGTTCCAGAGTTATGCGCTGTTTCCGCACATGACCGCGGCGGAGAACGTCGCCTTCGGCCTCGAGATGCGCAATGTGCCGCGCAATGAGCGGGCTGAGCGCGTCCGTGCCGCGCTCGCGATGGTGGGCCTCGCCGGTTACGAGGACCGCCATCCCCGCCGCATGTCCGGCGGCCAGCAGCAGCGCGTGGCGCTGGCACGCGCGCTGGTGATCAAGCCGAGCGTGCTGCTGCTCGACGAGCCGCTGTCCAACCTCGACGCAAAACTGCGCGAGGAGATGCAGATCGAGCTGCGCCAGATCCAGCGCACCATCGGCACCACCACCATCCTGGTCACCCACGACCAGAACGAGGCGATGTCGCTGTCCGACCGTATCGTGGTGATGAGCCAGGGCAGGATCGAGCAGATCGGCACGCCGCAGGAGACCTACGAAAAGCCGGCATCGGCGTTCGTCTCGCAGTTTTTGGGCAAGACCAACGACTTTGCCGGCAGGATTGATCGGATCGCCACGCCGGCGCAACTCCTGGCCGGCTCCTGGAGTGCGCCGGCGCCTGCGGGTCTCAGCGGCTCCGTCACCGTTAGTATTCGCCCCGAACGTATCGGCTTCGGCAATGCTGGCCTTAACGCAAAGATCGTCACTCGCATCTTCCAGGGCAATCACTGGCTGTTCCAGTGCGAGAGCGAATGCGGCCTTGCGATCGTGATCCGTCAGAACGACGGCAAGCCGCAGCCGGCCGAAGGCGAGGCGGTTTGCCTCACCTGGCGTCCCCAAGACATGAGCGTGCGCCCGAGGGCTGGCGCATGAGCATGGCCGCCGGGGAGCGCAGCGCGCGTGCGCCATGGGCGTTGACGGCACCCGCCTTGATGCTGTTCGTCGGCGTGCTGGTGATCCCGCTCGCCATGACCGTGATGCTGTCGTTCCACGATTGGGGCCAGTACAAGGGCATCGAGCCGGTCTTCATTCTCAAGAACTGGCGTGAGATCGCGACCGATCCCTATTACGCCGAGATGTTCTGGCGAACCTTTCGCATCGCGATCCTGACCACGCTGCTCACCGCGCTGTTGGGCGCGCCCGAAGCCTACATCCTCAACCGCATGAGCGGCGGCTGGAAGAGCTTTTTCCTGCTGGTCATTCTCGGCCCGTTGCTGATCTCGGTGGTGGCGCGCACGCTCGGCTGGGCGCTGCTGTTCGGCGGCAACAACGGCCTCGTCAATAAGCTTCTGATGACGCTTGGCGTGATCCGTTTCCCCATTCCCTTCATGTTCACCGAAACAGGCATGGTCGTCGCGCTCGCGCATGTGATGATGCCGTTCATGGTGCTGTCGGTCTGGGCGGCGTTGCAACGGCTCGATCCGCAGATCGAGAATGCCGCGATGTCGCTCGGCGCCGGACCCGTGACCATCATCCGCCGCATCATCATGCCGCAGATCATGCCGGGCGTGCTGTCGGGCGCGATCATCGTGTTCTCGCTCTCTGCCAGCGCCTTTGCGACGCCCGCGATCATCGGTGGCCGCAGGCTCAAGGTCGCGGCGACGCTCGCCTATGACGAATTTCTCAACACGCTGAACTGGCCTCTGGGGGCGGCCGTCGCCACGTTGCTGCTGGTCGCGCTGGTGCTGATCGTGGTCGGCAGCAACGCACTGATCGAACGCCGCTATGCGGAGGTGTTCCGATGAGCCGGAACGGCCCGCTCGCACTGATCTTCCACACCGTCTTCGTCATCGTCATGGTGGCGCCGATCCTGGTGGTCTGCCTCGTCGCCTTCACCCCCGAGGGTTTTCTGTCGTTGCCGACCAACGGCTTTTCGCTGCGCTGGTTCAGGGCGATCGCGCAATATCCCGAATTCATCCATGCGTTCTGGGTCAGTCTCGGTCTTGGCGCGCTGTCGTCCTTCGTGGCGTTGCTGTTTGCCGTGCCGGCGGCGCTCGCGATCGCGCGCTATCGCTTCCGCGGCCGCGATGCGCTCGCGGCGCTGTTCCTCTCGCCGCTGATGATCCCGCATGTCGTGCTCGGCATCGCCTTCCTGCGTTTCTTCACATCGGTTGGCTTCGGCGGCAGTTTTGCCGCGCTGATCATCGCTCATGTCGTCATCGTGTTTCCATTCGCGCTGCGGCTGACGCTGGCGGCGGCAACCGGCATGGACCGCACCGTCGAGATGGCCGCGGTCTCGCTCGGTGCCGGCGGCTGGACGCTGTTTCGCCGGGTGACCCTGCCGTTGATCCTGCCCGGCGTCATCAGCGGCTGGGCGCTCGCCTTCATCCAGTCCTTTGACGATCTCACCATGACCGTCTTCCTCGCCGCGCCCGGCACCGAGACGTTGCCGGTGCGCATGTTCCTTTATATCCAGGACAACATCGATCCGCTGGTGACGTCGGTCTCGGCCTGCGTGATCGCTGTCACCATGACCGCCCTCATTCTGCTCGACCGCTTCTACGGGCTCGACCGCGTGCTCGCCGGCAAGGGCGATGCGGGACGATAGGAGAACCTATGCGAACTGAATACGACGTCGCCGTGGTCGGCGGCGGATTGCTCGGCTCCGCCATTGCCTGGGGCCTCGGAAGGCTCGGCAAGAGCGTGGCTGTGCTCGACGAAGGCGACATCACCAAGCGCGCTTCGCGTGCAAACTTTGCGCTGGTCTGGGTCCAGAGCAAGGGTCTCGGCATGCCCGCCTATACGGTCTGGACGGTGCAGGCCTCGCAGGCCTGGGGGCGGCTCGCGTCCGAGCTGAAGCAGCAGACAGGCCTCGATGTCGCGCTTCAGCAGAACGGTGGCTTTCACCTTACGCTCGGCGATGACGAGTTCGGCCAGCGCACCGAGCTCGTCAAGCGCATGCACAACCAGACCGGCGCGGCCGACTACAAGATGGAGATGCTGTCCGCATCCGAGGTGAAGAAGTGGCTGCCGCTGATCGGGCCAGAGGTCTCCGGCGGCAGCTATTGTCCGCTCGACGGCCACGTCAATTCGCTGCGGACGTTCCGCGCGTTCCATACCGGCTTCAAGGCCTTCGGCATCGCCTATTTTCCCGAGCGTCCGGTCTCGGCGATCAGCAAGAGTGGCGGCGAATTCCGCCTGACCACGCCGCAGGGCGAGCTGCGCGCCGTCAAAATCGTGCTTGCCGCCGGGAATGCCAACCAGGCGCTGGCGCCGATGGTCGGTCTCCATGCACCGATGGGCCCGACCCGCGGCCAGGTCGTGGTGACCGAGCGCACCATGCCGTTTTTGCCGCATCCCCTCACCACGATTCGTCAGACCGACGAGGGCACGGTGATGATCGGCGACAGCAAGGAGGACGAGCTCGATGATCGTACGCTGAAGCCGTCGATCAGCGGCGTGATGGCCGATCGCGCGCAGCGCATGTTTCCGCATCTGTCACGGCTCAACGTTGTCAGGAGCTGGTCCGGCATTCGCGTCATGCCGCAGGACGGGTTTCCGATCTACGACCAGTCGGAGACGCATCCCGGCGCCTTCGTCGCCTGCTGCCATTCCGGCGTGACGCTGGCCTCCAACCACGCTTTCGAGATCGCACGCATGGTCGAGCAGGGCGCGCTCGAGCCCGAGCTGGTCGGCGCGTTCTCGGCCAGCCGTTTTGGCGGCGCCGGCGCTGCGAACAACAGCGGCTATTAGAGATATTAAGGAGCCACGAGGCATCCCATGTTTAGACGATCCGAACAGGACAAACGTCCTCCAGTGCAGATCTTCGTCGACGGCGTCGCCGTCGCGGCGCGCGAGGGCGACACCGTTTCAGCAGCACTGCTGGTCTCCGGCCGCGACGCACGGCGCTCCACGGCAATCAGCGGCGCGCCGCGTCTGCCTTACTGCATGATGGGCGTGTGCTTCGACTGCCTCGTTACCATCGACGGTGTCGGCAATCGCCAGGGCTGCCTCGTGCCAGTGGCTGAGGGCATGCAGATCGAGATCCAGAAGGGCAAGCGGGAGATCGGAAGATGAGCGTCGCTCCCAAGCGCGAAGACTACGATGTCGTGGTGGTCGGCGCCGGACCTGCGGGTCTTGCCGCCGCTGCCACAGCCGCGGAGGCGGGTCTCACGACGCTGCTGCTCGACGAGAATATCGGTCCCGGCGGTCAGGTATTCCGCGCCATTTCGTCGACGCCGGTGACGGATCGTGGTCAGCTCGGTGCTGATTATTGGGTCGGTGCCGATCTCGTGCAGTCACTCCGCGCGAGCAAGGCCGAAGTCATCCATCGTGCCACCGTCTGGAGCCTCGACCGCAATCTCGATATCGCCGTCTCGATCGGCGGCGCCTCTGCGTTCGTCAGGGCCAAGCGCGTGATTCTGGCGACCGGCGCGCTGGAGCGGCCGTTCCCAATTCCTGGCTGGACCCTCCCGGGCGTGATGACCGCTGGCGCGGCACAGACCATGCTGAAATCGTCAGCCCTGGTGCCCGATGGTCGCACCGTGATCGCAGGGCAGGGCCCGCTGCTCTGGCTGCTGGCCGCCCAGATCCTGCGCCTCGGCGGCCGTATCGATCGCATTCTCGACACCACCGAGCGCGGCAACTACTTCGCCGCGCTCCCGCACGCCTTCGCATTCCTCACCTCGCCCTATTTCACCAAGGGCCTGTCGATGATGCGCGAGGTGAAGGCGAAGGTGCAGGTCGTCTCCGGCATCACCGAGCTGGCTGCGGCTGGCGACGGGCAGCTCGCGAGCGTCAGCTACGTTGCCGGCCGCAAGCGCGAGACCATTGCTGCCGATCTGCTGCTGCTGCATCAGGGCGTGGTGCCCAACGTCAATCTGGCGATGGCGGCCGGTATCGAGCATCGCTGGGATGACCTGCAATTGTGCTGGTCGCCGGTGCTGGACGCGAACGGCAATTCTTCGGTCGCCGGCATCGCGATCGCTGGCGACGGTGCGGGCATCGGTGGTGCCAATGCGGCCGTGGTCCGTGGTCGCATTGCCGCACGCGCTGCGATCGAAGCGCTGGCGCCTGCGGCTGCCGCGAAACTTGCGCCGGTGGCGACGCTCCGCGCCGATCTCGCCAAGGCCGAGCGCGGCCGCGTGTTCCTCGACACGCTGTTCCGTCCCGCGCCGCAGTTCCGCATTCCCTCAGGCGACACCATCGTCTGCCGCTGTGAGGAAGTGACGGCAAAGGATGTTCTGGATTCCGTTGCGATCGGCGCGACCGGGCCGAACCAGCTCAAGGCCTATCGCCGCACCGGCATGGGGCCGTGCCAGGGCCGGCTCTGCGGCCTCACGGTGACGGAGCTGATGGCGCAGGCGCGGGCTAAGACCCCGCAGGAGATCGGCTATTACCGTCTGCGCGCACCGGTGAAACCGATCACCCTTGCCGAGCTCGCCGCCGTCCCGAAAACGGAAGAGGACGTCAGGGCCGTGGTGCGCGGATGACCACATCAGTGGATGCGATCGTCATCGGCGGCGGCATCCACGGATGCTCGACGACGCTGCATCTGTGTCTCGCCGGCCTGAAGCCGGTGCTGATCGAGAAGGACTATGCCGGCCGCCACGCTTCAGGCGTCAACGCCGGTGGCGTCCGCCAGCTCGCGCGGCATATCCCCGAGATTCCGCTCTCGATCCGCTCGATGGGCATCTGGGAGAAGATCACCGATCTCCTCGACGATGATTGCAGCTTCGAGAGCTACGGCCAGGTGCTGGTCGCGGAGAACGAGGAGGAGCTCGCCGCTTGCCGTGCACGCGTGGCCGAACTCAACGCGCTCGGCTTTACCCATGAGGAGCTGATCGACGCGGCGGAGCTCCGGCGCCTTGTGCCCGCGGTGGCCGAGACCTGCCCCGGCGGCGTGGTGTCGCGCCGCGACGGCGCGGCCAACCCGGCGCAGACGACAACGGCGTTCCGGCGCAAGGCCGAGCAGCTCGGCGCGACCGTGCGTGAGGGCGTCGCGGCCAGCAATATCCGGCACCGTGACGGCCTCTGGCATGTCGATGTCGGTGCCGACGGATATGCCGCGCCAGTGCTCGTCAATGCCGCCGGCGCCTGGGCCGGCAAGATCGCCGCCGATCTCGGCGAGCCGGTGCCGGTCGAGACCGTGGCGCCGATGCTGATGATCACCTCGCGCGTGCCGCACTTCATCGATCCCGTCGTGATCCTGCGTGGACGAAAGCTCTCCTTCAAGCAATTCAAGAACGGCACCGTGCTGATCGGCGGCGGTCATCTGGCGACGCCCTACCAGGATCGCAACGAGACGGTGCTGGACTGGAAGAGCCTCGCCACCAGCGCGCAGACCGTGTTCGAGCTGTTCCCGGTGATGCGCAGCGCCACCATCGTGCGCGCCTGGGCCGGCATCGAGGCGAAGATGAAGGACGATATCCCCGTATTTGGGCCGAGCAGCCGGCACAAGGGCCTCTACCACCAGTTCGGCTTCTCGCTGCACGGCTTCCAGCTCGGGCCCGGCGCCGGCGCCGTGATGGCGGAGCTGATCGTGGGCGGCGGCACCCAGACTCGCATCAGCGATCTCGGCATCGAGCGTTTCCATGCGTCGGCCGTCCGTTGAGGCACTGCTTCGCTCATTCCGACTTGGCAAACATTCCGACCAGGGTCTCGCGCAGCCAGCGCTGCGCAGGCACGGTGTCGTTGCGCTGGTGCCAGAACAGGCTGACGATCCGCGCCGGCGCCTTGAGCGGCAGCGGCATCGCATGCAGGAACGGCGCGTGACGCGACTGCGAACGCAGATCGCTCGGCAGCACGGCGATCAGATCGGTCTGGCGCACGATCTCATAGGCGGCGCTGTAATGATTGACGGTCGCGACCAAATTGCGCGACAGCCCGCGCGAGGCCAGGAAGAGATCGTAGGTCGGCGCCCGCTTGCCGGCCAGGGTCACGTCGACATGCCCGGCGTTCAGGAAGGCGCGCGTGCTCAGCCGCTTCTGGGCGGCGAGCGGGTGGCCGCGCCGCATGAAGCAGGCATAATCGACGGTCCAGAGCGAGCGCGAGCGAATCGCCGTCGGCTGCTGCGCTTCGTTGACATAGACGCTCAGCACGCAATCGACCCGATTGCCCTCGAGCTGATCGGCGATCTCCAGGATGGTGTTGGGCACGGTGTGGACCCGCGTCTTGGGCGCGATCTCGCCGAGATGGTTCAACAAATTCGGCATCACCAGCGAGGCGACGTAGTCCGACATCGACAGGGTGAACTCGGTCTGGGCGCGAGCCGGATCGAACACCTGCTCGTCGAGCGCGCTGCGGACGCTTTCCAGGGCCTCGCCGATCGGCTCCCAGAGAACGACGGCGCGCTGGGTCGGACGGATCCCGGTGCCGGACCGTACGAACAGCGGATCGCCGAGCGCATCGCGCAGGCGTGCGAGCGCGTTGCTGACGGCGGGCTGGGTCATCGTCAACGCGCTCGCCGCGCGCGTGACGCTGCCCTCGGTCATCAATGCCTCGAAGACTTTCAGCAGGTTGAGGTCGAGCGCGCGGAAGGACACGGATATTCACCGCAGTGATGTACTAGATCATCATTATAAATTATGACGATAACGTCATTCTGTCTATGATTTCCTCCCGAACGACAAGCGGGTGCCGGCCCGCCGGGATCGAGGGGATATTCATGTCGATGATATCGGCGCGCATCGAGCGCCTTCCGTTTGCACGCTTCCACACGCATCTGTTGCTGATGGGTGGGCTCGGCTACATGTTTGACGCGATGGACGCGGCGGTGCTGGCCTTCATCCTGCCGGTGCTGCGCACGGCGTGGAATCTGTCGAGCGTCCAGATCGGCGTGCTCGGCAGCAGCACCTATATCGGCTTCCTGTTCGGCGCCCTGTTCGCCGGCACGCTCGGTGATCTCATCGGGCGCCGCGCCGTGATGATGTCGGCACTGGCGCTGTATTGCGCAGCATCGATCGTCAGCGCGATGGTCGATACCTGGCCGGCCTTCTTCGCCGCCCGCATCATCGCCGGCATGGGCACGGGTGCGGAGAGCGCGATCATCGCGCCCTATCTTGCGGAGTTCGTGGCGCGACGTTACCGCGGCGCCTTCACCGGGGCGCTCGCAGGGTTCTTCTCCTTCGGCTTCGTGGCCGCGGCCTTGCTCGGCTACTTCATCGTTCCCTCCTACGACAATGGCTGGCGTATCGTGCTTGTGATCACGGCGGTGCCTGTCGTCATGCTGCTGTGGTGGCGGCGCGCTCTGCCGGAATCGCCGCGCTGGCTGGAGAGCCGCGGACGGAAGAAGGAAGCCGAGGCCGTGCTTGATCGGATCGAGGTGGTCTTTGCGCGCGAGGGCCGTGTGTTGCCGCCGCCGGTGGTCGAAGTCGTCCCTCCCGCCGGCACCGGTGGAACGCTGCTTGCCAATTTCGCAGCGCTTCTGGCGGCGCGCCAGGCGCGTATCACCATCATGACCTGGATCATGTGGCTTGCGATCACCTTCAGCTATTATTCCTTCTTCGTCTGGATTCCCGGCCTCCTGGTCCAGAACGGCATGAGCATCACCAAGAGCTTTGGCTATTCGATCGCGATCTATTGCGCGCAGATCCCCGGCTATTTCAGCGCCGCGTATTTCAACGAGCGGATCGGCCGGCAGGCGACCATTGCGACCTATATGGTGCTCGGCGGCGTCAGCGCGCTCGGCCTTGCCTTCGCGCAGACGGATCAGCACATCATACTGGCGGGAATTCTGCTGTCGCTGTTCATGAACGGCACCTATGCCGGTGTCTATGCCTACACCGCCGAAGTGTTCCCGACCCCGATCAGGACCACCGGCGCCGGGCTTGCTTCCGCCATCGGCCGCATCGGCGCGATCGTCTCGCCGATCCTGGTCGGCTACCTCTATCCCAATTTCGGCTTTGCCGGCGTGTTCGGCGTCACCACCACGGTGCTGCTGTTAGGGGCGGTCACCGTCGTCTTGATGGGCGTGCCGACGCGCGGTCGCTCGCTCGAAGAGATCGCCGCAGGTGAAACAGCATGAGGCCGACCAGGCGCCCGGCCGACCCGCTGCTCTGCGCCGTTGCGGCGGCGCAGGACAGGGCGGATCAACCGGGCGCGCTCTTTGCGGCGCTGGACGAAGCCCTGAAGTCGGCGATCGGGCACAAGCTGTTCACGATCCTGACCTACGACGGCGCGACCTTCGAAGCCGCGCGGGTGTATTCCAATCTGCCGGGTCCGTACCCCACCGGCGGTCGCAAGCGCCTCGCGCCGGGACCGTGGACCGAAGCCGTGCTCGATTCCGGCGAGGCCTATATCGGCCGGACGCAGGACGATCTGCGCACCGTGTTCCCCGACCACGCACTGATCGCCTCGCTTGGCTGCGCCAGCGTGCTCAACATGCCGGTGCGCTGGCGCGGCCGCACGCTCGGCTCGCTCAACCTGCTTCACGAAGCCGGCTGGTATGACGGGGACGACGTGGCCGCGTGTCTTCCGTTTGCCCAACTCGCGCTGCCGGCGCTGCTTTTGATGGCCTGATAGAGGAAAGCTCCATGCCCAGCACTCTCTTCAAGAACGCCGCGCTGCTTGATCCGCTCCGACCTGAGTTGCTGACCGGCCATGACGTTCTGGTCGAGGATGCCATGATCAAGGAGGTCTCGGACCGTCCGATCCAGGCTACCGCAGATCGAACCATCGATCTCAAGGGCAGGACGTTGATGCCCGGCCTGATCGACCTGCACGTCCATACCATCGCGATCGAGCTCAACCTGGCGGCACAGGCGAAAATGCCGAATGTCCTGGTGACGCTGCGTTCGACGCTGATTCTCAAGGGCATGCTGCGGCGAGGTTTTACAACCGTCCGCGATGCCGGCGGCGCCGGCCACGCGATGAAGCAGGCCATCGAGACTGGCCTGACCGATGGCCCCCGCCTGTTCGTCTCGGGCCGTGCGCTGAGTCAGACCGGCGGCCATGGCGACGGCCGGGCCCGCTCGGACTATCTGGCCAGCGATTCCGTTTGTCCCTGCTGCGTGCGGGTCGGCGCGCTGGCGCGGGTTGCCGACGGTGTCGACAGCGTGCGCAAGGCGGTCCGCGAGGAGCTGCAGATGGGCGCCGACCAGATCAAGATCATGGCGTCCGGCGGCGTGGCCTCTCCGACCGATCCGGTCGGCGCCTTCGGCTACTCCGAGGACGAGATCCGTGCCATCGTCGACGAAGCACAGGGCCGGCAGACCTATGTGCTCGCCCATGCCTATACGGCTCCAGCGATTGCGCGCGCGGTCCGCTGCGGCGTCCGCACCATC
>NZ_JACOFQ010000069.1:0-1327 GCF_019455395.1 Bradyrhizobium sp. BR 10261 | reverse complement strand
CGAGGCAAGCTCACGCATCGCCTTGCACATCGCGATCATCGGCCGCGAGATGCCGTTGCCGAGCATCAGCGCCAGCGCCGCACCGATGGCAAGTCCACCCAGCGCCAGCATCAGCATCAGCTGCTCGGTTTCCCCGATCGTCGTATTCGCACCCGCCTCGATGCGCTGCTGATCGGCCGACAGGCCCGAGCGCAATTCGCCCGAGAGCTTGAGGATGGACGCTGCCGTCTTGGTCATCTCGGCATTCGACTTGGCGATGACCTTCACGTTCTCCGACAGCTTGGCGAAAGATAAGCGGTATTGCTTCAGCAGATTGCCGATCTCGGTGACACGGTCCGTGATCTTCTGGTCGTTGGCGTAGATCGAGACCAGCAGCGTCTCCAGGAACTTGATGCGGGCGACGACCCCGTCGGCGGTCTTTGGATCCGGCTTGGCGACGAAGGCGCTGACCGACGTGGACACCGCGAGATATTGCGAAGTGATGTCCTTGGCCGTGGTCTGCACCGACGCGAGCCCGGCAAGCGCCGCGGTATCGGCAAGATCGTCGAACTTGAAGCGGATCTTGTTGCCGACAGCGTTCAGCTCATCGGCCGCGATCTTGTTGTTGGCGCGGGTCAGCGTGATGATCTCGCTGAAGACCTTTGTGAAGCGCTGGAACTCGGCCTCGAGCTTGCCGATCTCCTCGCGGCGCGCCGCACCAGACGTGGCGGACATCGACTTGGCGATCGCCGCCTTCAGATTTTCCTCGGCCGCCTTGGCCGCGGATTCGTCATCCGCCGCACCGGTCAGCGTGTACGCCCGGGTCAGGCCCTGATAGCTGATCAATTCGCGGTCGATGGTCCGTGCCAGGTCTGCTTCGGCCACGCTGGTCCGGTAGGAGGCGACGGCGCCAGCGATTCGCTCGAAGCCGAAATAGGCGAACGCCATGCTGACGGCGAGGATGGCCAGTACCGCCACGAAGCCGAGGATGATCTTTGCGCGAAAGCGCAAGGTGAAGAGCCTCAAAGAGCTCGGCTTCGACTTGACCGACATTCCCCCACCCCATTCCATTCACGGAAAACCAGGCGCTGTCCGGCAGCAGCCCGCTCCCCGACTCGCACGCACGGTAAATGGTAAAGGATAAGCCGCGGTAAATTCGCCACACCGCAACTTGCGGTGAGCTGTCGCGGAGGATGCCGGCGTCCCGGACAAGGGCGCGCCTGTCCGACGACGACGGAGTATGAAGCGACGGAGTCCTACGCTGCCCTGATATTCGCCATGAAGCGATCGAGCTCGGCGCGCAGGCGGGTGCTTTCGCTCGACAGCGTCTTCGCCGAGTTCAG
This sequence comes from Bradyrhizobium sp. BR 10261, assembly GCF_019455395.1. Classification (NCBI taxonomy): domain Bacteria; kingdom Pseudomonadati; phylum Pseudomonadota; class Alphaproteobacteria; order Hyphomicrobiales; family Nitrobacteraceae; genus Bradyrhizobium; species Bradyrhizobium sp. BR 10261. The sequence goes on along the minus strand of NZ_JACOFQ010000069.1, from coordinate 5 downwards.
CACCT
>NZ_JACOFQ010000068.1:0-1340 GCF_019455395.1 Bradyrhizobium sp. BR 10261 | reverse complement strand
GAGAAGGCTCCCAAGGGGCTGTCGGAAGAGATCGTCAAATTCATCTCGCAGAAGAAGAATGAACCCGCCTGGATGCTGCAGTGGCGGCTGGAGGCCTATCGCCGCTGGCTGACCATGCAGGAGCCGACCTGGGCCCGCGTCGATTACCCGAAGATCGACTTCCAGGACCTCTATTATTACGCGGCGCCGAAGCCGAAGAAGACGGTGACCTCGCTCGACGAGATCGACCCGGAGATTCTGAAGACCTACGAGAAGCTCGGCATCCCCTTGCGGGAAGTCGCCATGCTGGAAGGCGTCGAGCCCAAGGTGGGCGAGGAAGATCCGGCCAGGCGCAAGATCGCGGTCGATGCGGTGTTCGATTCGGTCTCGGTTGCGACCACGTTCAAGGCGGAGCTGAAGAAGGCCGGCGTGATCTTCATGCCGATCTCGGAGGCGATCCGCGAGCACCCTGAACTGGTGCAGAAATATCTCGGCTCGGTGGTGCCGACCTCGGACAATTTCTACGCCACGCTGAACTCGGCGGTGTTCTCCGATGGCTCGTTCGTCTACGTGCCGCCGGGCGTGCGCTGCCCGATGGAACTGTCGACCTATTTCCGCATCAACGAGCGCAACACCGGCCAGTTCGAGCGCACGCTGATCATCGCCGACAAGGGCTCCTACGTCTCCTATCTCGAAGGCTGCACCGCGCCGCAGCGCGACGAGAACCAGCTGCACGCCGCCGTGGTCGAGCTCGTCGCACTCGATGACGCCGAGATCAAGTACTCGACGGTGCAGAACTGGTACCCCGGCAATTCGGAAGGCAAGGGCGGCATCTACAATTTCGTCACCAAGCGTGGCGACTGCCGCGGCGCCAATTCCAAGATCTCCTGGACCCAGGTCGAAACGGGGTCGGCGATCACCTGGAAATATCCGAGCTGCATCCTGCGCGGCGATAATTCGCGCGGCGAATTCTACTCGATCGCGATCTCGAACGGCTTTCAGCAGGTCGATTCCGGCACCAAGATGATCCATCTCGGCAAGAACACGTCGAGCCGCATCATCTCAAAGGGCATCGCGGCGGGAAAATCGCAGAACACCTATCGCGGCCTCGTCACCGCGCACCGGAAAGCCTCCGGTGCGCGCAACTTCACCGCCTGCGATTCGCTGCTGATCGGCGACAAATGCGGCGCGCACACCGTGCCGTACATCGAGGCCAAGAATTCCTCGGCGACGTTCGAGCACGAGGCGACGACCTCGAAAATCTCCGAGGACGTGCTGTTCTACTGCATCCAACGCGGGCTTTCCCAGGAAGAAGCGGTCGGCCTCGTCGTCAACGGCTTCGTCAAGGACGTGCTGCAGCA
>NZ_JACOFQ010000067.1:0-1357 GCF_019455395.1 Bradyrhizobium sp. BR 10261 | reverse complement strand
CTAGCTACGGCGCTATTTGAAGGCGCGCGTCGCGCGGCTGGCTTGGGAGGCGGTCGTCCCTCAGACTGATGGTGTCAAACGGAGTCGGGCAAGCCCGCTCCAAGCATCATTGAGGAACGACCATGAACCACTATGCCGGAATCGACGTATCATTGGAATGCTCGAGCGTGTGTGTTGTTGACGCCAGCGGCAAGATTTTGCGCGAGGCCAAGGTGGCGAGCGAGCCGGAGGCGCTGATCGCCTGCTTCCGCGGTTTGGGGTTGGGCCTCGAGCGGATCGGGCTGGAGGCCGGACCGCTGTCACAATGGCTGTTTGCGGCGATGAAGGCTGCCGGTCTTGCGGTGGAGCTACTGGAGACGCGGCACGTCCGCAAAGCCTTTGAGGCGATGCCGGTGAAGTCTGACCGCAACGATGCGCGCGGCATCGCCCAGTTGATGCGGCTCGGCTGGTTCCGCCCGGTGCATTGCAAGTCCATGGGCGCGCAGGAGACGCGCACGGTGTTGACCGCCCGCAAGCTGGTGCAGTCGAAGTTGCGCGATGTCGAGAACAGCCTGCGCGGGATCTTGCGCGGGTTTGGGCTCAAGGTCGGACCGACGACAGAACGAAGTTTTTGCGGACGGATCCGTGAGCTGGTGGCAGGTCACCCGAACCTGGAGACCGTCGCAGAGGCCTTGCTGGCGGTACACGCTGTGCTGCTGCGCGAGTTCAACGGTTTTGAGAAGCAGGTTCGTCGGATGGCGCGTTCCGATGCCAAAGCCAAGCTGCTGATGTCGACCCCGAGCGTCGGACCGGTTGTGTCGCTCACCTATGCTTCGGCAATTGACGATCCAGCCCGATTCAAATCGTCCAAGCAAGTGGGGGCGCATTTCGGGATAACCCCGAAGAAGTATCAGTCCGGCGAGACCGACTATACCGGTCGGATCAGCAAGATCGGTGACGCTTCGGTGCGCACCGCGCTCTACGAGGCCGCACACATCATGCTGACCAAGCCGCTCAAAGGCTGCACCGAGCTGAAGAGCTGGGCGATGCGGATCGCCAGGCGAGCCGGCATGAGCAAGGCGAAGGTCGCGCTGGCGCGCAGATTAGCTGTGATCATGCATCGGATGCTGGTCGATGGGACGCCGTTCAATCCAGCCCACAAGAAAATCGCTGCCGCAGCTTAAACAAGGAGGCAAAAGGTTTTCGAGCGGGTCACGACACCTCCCTCTCGAAGCGAAGTCCCCTCGCCGGGACGATGGATCAGGTCAGACCGCAACCCATCCAGTGGCCCTTGCGACCACGCGAACGTAGATTGGTCGGCCTATCCTCTTCAGACCCCATCAGGTGGCGGCCTTGCGCCGACCCCGTACAGAAGCAA
>NZ_JACOFQ010000066.1:0-1383 GCF_019455395.1 Bradyrhizobium sp. BR 10261 | reverse complement strand
TCGAAGGCGGTCACCGAGGGCGACACCGCGGCGGCGCTCAACACCAGCGGCCAGCTCAGCATCACCGACCCCGACACCGGCGAAGCCCATGTCGTGGCCCAGAGCAACGTCCACGGCACCTATGGCGACTTCACCATCGATGCCAACGGCGCCTGGAGCTACACCGGCAATGGCGCCCACAATGAGCTCACCGCCGGCCAGCAGGTCCAGGACCAGTTCACGGTCACCAGCCAGGATGGCACCGCCACCGGCACCGTCACGGTGACCATCACCGGCAGCAATGATGCCGCGACCGTGAGCTCGGACTCGAAGGCGGTCACCGAGGGCGACACCGCGGCGGCGCTCAACACCAGCGGCCAGCTCAGCATCACCGACCCCGACACCGGCGAAGCCCATGTCGTGGCCCAGAGCAACGTCCACGGCACCTATGGCGACTTCACCATCGATGCCAACGGCGCCTGGAGCTACACCGGCAATGGCGCGCACGATGAGCTCACCGCGGGCCAGCAGGTGCAGGACCAGTTCACGGTCGCCAGCCAGGACGGCACCGCGAGCGGCACCGTGACGGTGACCATCACCGGGACCAACGACGCCGCAACCGTCAGCTCGGATTCGAAGGCGGTCACCGAGGGCGACACCGCGGCGGCACTCAACACCTCGGGCCAGCTCAGCATCACCGACCCGGATACGGGCGAAGCCCATGTCGTGGCGCAATCGAACGTTCACGGCACCTATGGCGACTTCACCATCGATGCCACCGGCGCCTGGAGCTACACCGGCAATGGCGCCCACGACGAGCTCACCGCAGGCCAGCAGGTGCAGGACCAGTTCACGGTCACCAGCCAGGACGGCACGGCCACCGGCACCGTGACGGTCACGATCACCGGCAGCAACGATGCGGCCACGGTCTCGTCGGACTCGAAGTCCATCAGCGAGGGCGACACCGCGGCGGCGCTGAACACCAGCGGTCAGCTCAGCATCACCGACCCCGACACGGGCCAGGCCCATGTCGTGGCGCAGAGCAACGTCCACGGCACCTATGGCGACTTCACCATCGATGCCAACGGCGCCTGGAGCTACACCGGCAATGGCGCCCACAACGAGCTCACCGCCGGCCAGCAGGTGCAGGACCAGTTCACGGTCACCAGCCAGGACGGCACGGCCACCGGCACCGTGACGGTCACGATCACCGGCAGCAACGATGCGGCCACGGTCTCGTCGGACTCGAAGTCCATCAGCGAGGGCGACACCGCGGCGGCGCTGAACACCAGCGGTCAGCTCAGCATCACCGACCCCGACACGGGCCAGGCCCATGTCGTGGCGCAGAGCAACGTCCACGGCACCTATGGCGACTTCACGATCGATGCCAACGGCGCCTGGAGC
>NZ_JACOFQ010000065.1:0-1584 GCF_019455395.1 Bradyrhizobium sp. BR 10261 | reverse complement strand
TGAGCGGCCCGAGACATAGGTGACAAAATGTACCGGACACATGGGTTACACTTTCCGCTTTTGTTCTGCGGGAGGTGTGGATGCCGTGGAAAGCGAGTTCGGTCATGGAAGAACGCCTGCGCTTTGTCGCCCGTCTGTTGGATGGGGAAGCCATGTCGGACGTTTGCCGGGAGTTCGGCATCTCCCGCAAGACCGGCTACAAGATCTTCGATCGTTACAAGGAACATGGCCTGGAGGCACTGAGTGACCGCTCGCGGCGCCCGGTTCGCTATGCCAACCAGTTGCCGGCCCAGATTGAGACTGTGATTGTTCAGCTCAAGACCGAGAAGCCGCATTGGGGGGCCCGCAAGATCCGCGAACTGCTGGTGCGACGGCTCGACGGCGATGTCCGGGTGCCGGCCAAAAGCACCATTCATGCGGTGCTCGATCGCCACGGCCTGGTCAGGCGGGGCGGTGGGCCGCGGCATCGCGCGCGCGGCACGTCGCTATCGCAAGGGACTGCCCCGAACGATGTCTGGTGCGCCGACTTCAAAGGCGAGTTCAAGCTTGGCAACAGCCATTACTGCTTCCCGCTGACCGTCAGCGATCATGCCGCGCGCTTCCTGCTGCTGTGCGAGGCGCTCGACTCCACGCGCGAGGAGCCTGCCATGACCGCCTTCGAGCGCCTGTTCCGCGAGCGCGGCCTGCCGCTTGCCATTCGGTCCGACAATGGCGTGCCTTTTGCCAGTCCCAATGCCCTGTTCAATCTTTCCAAGCTCTCGGTGTGGTGGCTCCGGCTTGGTATCGCCATCGAGCGCATCAAGCCGGGCCATCCACAACAGAACGGCCGGCACGAGCGCATGCACCTCACCCTCAAGAAGGAGGCCACCAGGCCGCCCGGCTTCAACACTCTGCAACAGCAGGAGCGCTTCGATGCCTTCGTGCACGAGTTCAATACCGAGCGTCCCCACGAGGCGCTCGGGATGAAGTGTCCTGCTGAGGTCTACACGGCTTCAGCGCAGGCCTATGCCGGCCTGCCGGAGTTGAGCTACCCGTTCCACGACCGCGACGTCGTCGTCACTGCCTGCGGCCGCCTCTGCCTGCATCGCAAGAGGATCAACATCTCAACCGTCCTGGCTGGCCAGAAGCTCGGCATCAAGGAGGTCGACGAGGGCATCTGGCTCGTCAGCTTCATGCATTACGATCTCGGCTATTTCGATCTCGAACAGAAGACCTTGCAACCTCTCGACAACCCGTTCGGTCCGAAGCCCAGCACCGATGTCTCAGCCACAACGGCGCTCTGAGGGGACGCGCTCTTGTGCATTCTTGGCATGGAGGGCCACTTGCTTGGCTCCGCTGTCGCGGTCAACCCCCGAAGCCCGAAGGGGCGCGGCACGCGCGGGGTTGACGGCGACAGCGCGAGCCGAGCAAAAATAGCCGTCCCATGGATGCCTCACGCTGAAATGCAGCAGATCGCAGGCCTCTGGCCTCAAACTGGATCGACTTTGGAGTAAATAACCGTGAGACCCTCCGACAACCCGTTCGGCACGAGGTTGTCACCCATGTCTCAGGTACAATCTGTTACCCATGTGTCAGGGCCGGACA
>NZ_JACOFQ010000064.1:0-3259 GCF_019455395.1 Bradyrhizobium sp. BR 10261 | reverse complement strand
TCATGGATGATCTGTTGCGGGAGTTTCTGACGGAGACCAGCGAGAGCCTGGACACCGTCGACAATCAGCTGGTGAAGTTCGAGCAGGAGCCGAACAACGCCAAGATCCTGGATAACATCTTCCGCCTGGTCCACACCATCAAGGGCACGTGCGGCTTCCTCGGGTTGCCGCGGCTCGAAGCGCTGGCGCATGCCGGCGAGACCTTGATGGGCAAATTCCGCGACGGCATGCCGGTGACCGGCCAGGCCGTGACGGTGATCCTGTCCTCGATCGACCGCATCAAGGAGATCCTGGCCGGCTTGGAGGCGACCGAAGCCGAGCCTGAAGGCAACGACCGCGATCTCATCGACAAGCTGGAAGCGATGGTCGAGCAGGGCATGGCGGCCATGGCGGCAGATGCCGCTGCGCCCATTGCCGATGCTCCCCCGCTGGTGCCGGAAGCGCCGGCTGCCGTTGAAGCCAAGGCCGCACCCGCCAAGGAGATGACCACGGGCTCGCTGGTCGACCAGACCCTGGAGCGTCCGCTCCGTCCGGGCGAGGTCTCGCTCGACGAGCTCGAGCGCGCCTTCCGCGAGACCGCGATCGAAGTGCCGGTGGCGGTCGTCAAGGCCGAAGTCAAGGCCGAGCCGGCTCCTGCTGCCGAAGCGCCGAAGGACGCCAAGGCGCCCAGGGAGAAGGCCGCGCCGAAGAAGTCGATGGCCGACGAGAGTGCGAGCGAGGGCGACCGCATCGCCAACCAGTCGATCCGCGTCAACGTGGATACGCTGGAGCATCTGATGACCATGGTCTCCGAGCTGGTGCTGACCCGCAACCAGCTGCTGGAGATCTCCCGCCGCAACGAGGACACCGAGTTCAAGGTGCCGTTGCAGCGCCTCTCCAACGTCACCGCCGAGCTGCAGGAAGGCGTCATGAAGACGCGCATGCAGCCGATCGGCAATGCCTGGCAGAAGCTGCCCCGCATCGTCCGCGACCTCTCGAGCGAACTCGGCAAGCAGATCGAGCTGGAGATGCACGGCGCCGACACCGAGCTCGACCGCCAGGTGCTCGATCTGATCAAGGACCCGCTCACCCACATGGTGCGCAACTCCGCCGATCACGGCCTGGAGACCCCCGCCGAGCGGCTCGCTGCCGGCAAGGGCGAGCAGGGCACCATCCGCCTGTCCGCCTATCACGAGGGCGGCCACATCATCATCTGCATCGCCGACAACGGCCGTGGCCTCAACACCGAGAAGATCAAGGCCAAGGCGCTCTCTTCAGGTCTCGTCACCGAGGCCGAGCTGGAGAAGATGAGCGAAGCCCAGATCCACAAGTTCATCTTCGCGCCGGGCTTCTCGACCGCGGCCGCCATCACCTCGGTCTCGGGCCGCGGCGTCGGCATGGACGTGGTCCGCACCAATATCGACCAGATCGGCGGCACCATCGACATCAAGTCGGTGGCCGGTGAAGGCTCCTCCGTCACCATCAAGATCCCGCTGACGCTGGCGATCGTCTCCGCCCTGATCGTGGAAGCCGCCGGCGACCGCTTTGCCATTCCCCAGCTCTCGGTGGTCGAGCTGGTCCGGGCCCGCGCCAACTCGGAGCACCGCATCGAGCGCATCAAGGACACCGCGGTGCTTCGCCTGCGCAACAAGCTGTTGCCGCTGATCCACCTGAAGAAGCTCCTGAAGATCGACGACGGCGCGGCCAGCGATCCCGAGAACGGCTTCATCGTGGTCACGCAAGTCGGCAGCCAGACCTTCGGCATCGTCGTCGACGGCGTGTTCCACACCGAAGAAATCGTGGTCAAGCCGATGTCGACCAAGCTGCGTCACATCGACATGTTCTCCGGCAACACCATTTTGGGCGATGGCGCCGTCATCATGATCATCGACCCCAACGGCATTGCCAAGGCGCTCGGCGCCGCCGGCTCCTCGGCCCATGACATGGCCGACGACAACAGCGCCCATCACATCGGCTCGGGCGAGCAGACCACCTCGCTCTTGGTGTTCCGCGCCGGCTCGTCGCAGCCCAAGGCGGTCCCGCTCGGGCTCGTCACCCGCCTGGAAGAGCTCCCGGCCGACAAGATCGAGTTCAGCAACGGCCGCTACATGGTGCAGTACCGCGAGCAGCTGATGCCGCTCGTCTCCATGGACGGCGTCACCATCGCGTCCCAGGGCGCCCAGCCGATCCTGGTGTTCGCCGATGACGGCCGCTCCATGGGCCTCGTCGTCGACGAGATCATCGACATCGTCGAGGAGCGCCTCAACATCGAGGTCGGCGGCTCGGCTTCCGGCATCCTCGGCTCGGCCGTGATCAAGGGCCAGGCCACCGAGGTGATCGACGTCGGCCACTTCCTGCCCATGGCGTTCGCCGACTGGTTCACCCGCAAGGAGATGAAGCCGTCGATGCATTCGCAGTCGGTGCTGCTGGTCGACGACAGTGCCTTCTTCCGCAACATGCTGGCCCCGGTGCTGAAGGCCGCCGGCTACCGCGTCCGCACCGCGCCGACCGCGCAGGAGGGCCTGGCTGCCCTGCGTGCGCAGAGCTTCGACGTGGTCCTGACCGACATCGAGATGCCCGACATGAACGGGTTCGAGTTCGCCGAAGTGATCCGCTCCGACAGCAATCTGGGCTCGATGCCGATCATCGGCCTGTCCGCCCTGGTGTCGCCGGCCGCGATCGAGCGCGGCCGTCAGGCCGGCTTCCACGACTATGTCGCCAAGTTCGACCGTCCCGGTCTGATCGCGGCGCTGAAGGAGCAGACCGCGGGCGCCGCCGGCGCCTCCGAGCTGAGCCGGGCGGCGGCATAAGGGCAGGGACCAGGAGACACTGAAATGAGCAAGAAGACGCAAATTGGCGAAGGCGCCATGGTCGAATACGTCACCGCGATGATCGGCGGCCAGCTGTTCGGCCTGCCGATCTCCCGCGTCCAGGACGTGTTCATGCCCGAGCGCGTCACCCGCGTTCCCTTGTCCTCGCGCGAGATCTCGGGCGTCCTGAACCTGCGCGGCCGCATCGTCACCGTGGTCGACATGCGCGCCCGTCTCGGCCTGCCGAGGGACGAGGACGGCAAGACGGCGATGGCGGTCGGCGTCGATCTGCGCGGCGAATCCTATGGCCTCTTGATCGACCAGATCGGCGAGGTGCTGCGCCTGCCCGAGGACGGCAAGGAAGAGAACCCCGTCAACCTCGACCCCCGCATGGCCAAGCTCGCCGGCGGCGTCCACCGTCTCGACGGTCAGCTCATGGTCGTCCTCGACGTCGATCGCGTCCTCGAGCT
>NZ_JACOFQ010000063.1:0-5310 GCF_019455395.1 Bradyrhizobium sp. BR 10261 | reverse complement strand
GCAGGCTCGAGAAGCTCGGCTGGCGCGCGACGACCTCGCTTCGCGACGGCTTGAAGCGCGCCTACGAGGCGTATCAGGCGACCCTGCTGGTTCCGCTGCAGCCATAGGAACCATCACCGCAAGCACGAGTTGGGCGCACGGGCAGGGCGACATACGAGACCTACCGTGCAAGATATCGTGCCCGTGCGCTCTACCGCGCAAATCGCGGGTCATCCCATTCATCCGATGCTGGTGCCGATCCCGATCGTGTGCTTCATCGGCGCGTTGCTGACCGACATCGCCTATCTCGTCTCTGCCGAGATCATGTGGGCGGATTTCTCCGCCTGGCTTCTGCTCGTCGGCGTCGTCTTTGGTGTGCTGGCTGCGATCGCCGGTCTGACCGATTTCCTCGGCAATCGCCTGGTGCGGGCGCAGACACCGGCCTGGCCGCATCTGATCGGCAACGCCGTGGTTCTGATCCTCGCGATCGTCAATGCGCTGATACACACGCGTGACGCCTGGACCTCGGTATGGCCATGGGGGCTGGTGCTTTCGGCGCTCACCGTGCTGATCCTGCCTGTGACCGGCTGGCTCGGCTGGGCCATGGTGTATCGCCACGGTGTCGGAGTTGCGCGATGATGTCTTTGCCAACGCGCGCGCTGCTGTGCGCTTCGCTTCTCGCTCTTCTCGCCGGCTGCAATGACGGCAGCGGCGATCCCAAGACGCAGATCGGCGCCAATCCTGTTCTGCCCGACATCCAGCAATATCTGCTGCCGCCGATGCACATCGCCCGCATCATCGGCTGGAAGAAGGACGAGACGCCTGATGTTGCGCAGGGCTTGCAGGTCAAGGCGGTCGCCACCGGCCTGCAGCACCCGCGCTCAATCTACGTGCTGCCCAATGGCGACGTGCTGGTGGTGGAATCCAAGGCGCCGAAGGCCGCCGCGATCAAGCGGCCCAAGGAGATCGTGATGGGCTATATCGAGTCCTGGGCGACCTCCGGCGGCGATACCGGACCCGGCAATCGCATCACGCTGCTGCGCGATACCAATGGCGACGGCGTACCGGATACGCAGAGCGTCTTCCTCGACCATCTCAATTCACCGTTCGGCGTCGCCCTGGTCGGCAACGACCTCTACGTCGCCAACACCGACGCCATCATGAAATATCCCTACGCCGAAAGCGACACCAAGATCACTGCGCCGGGCACGGTGCTGACGCCGCTGCCGGGCGGCCCGATCGACCATCACTGGACCAAGAGCCTGGTCGCAAGCCCGGACGGCTCAAAGCTCTATGTCGGCGTCGGCTCCAACAGCAACATCACCGAGAACGGGATGGAGGCCGAGCACAATCGCGCCGACATTCTCGAGGTCGACCGCGCCAGCGGCCGCTGGCGAATCTTTGCCAGTGGCCTGCGCAATCCCAACGGTCTCAGCTTCGAGCCGCAGACCGGCGCGCTGTGGACCGTGGTGAACGAGCGCGATGAGCTCGGGCCCGATCTCGTGCCTGACTACATGACCTCGGTGAAGGACGGCGCCTTTTATGGCTGGCCCTACAGCTATTACGGCCAGCACGTCGATCCCCGCGTCAAGCCGCAGCGGCCGGATCTCGTGGAAAAGGCGATCGTGCCCGATTACGCGCTGAGTTCGCATGTCGCGCCACTCGGGCTCGCCTTCTCCACCGGCAGCAGCCTGCCGGAAGCGTATCGCGGCGGCGCCTTCGTCGGCGAGCACGGCAGCTGGAACCGGCAGGTGCTGAACGGATACAAGGTTGTCTATGTGCCGTTCACGGACGGCAAGCCGAGCGGACCGGCGCAGGACGTCGTCACCGGCTTCCTCACCAGCGACAACCAGGCGCGCGGGCGTCCAGTCGGCGTCGCGCTGGACAAGACCGGCGCGCTGCTGGTCGCCGACGACAGCGGCAATACGGTGTGGCGGGTGACCGCGGCGCATCCGCAAGTGACGCAGCGATAGGCAAGCCGCGCAATGATAGGAGAGGATGATGGGCCTTGCCCAATATGCTGTTGTACCGGTGCAAGACGAGTGGGGCGTGCTGCATGACGGCGACGTCAAGAGCAGATACGCCACGAAGGAAGCCGCATTCGAGTCGGCTGTCGCCGCTGCATCTCTGGCGCTACGTGAGGGCCACGAAGTCCATGTCAGCGTGCCCGGCCGCGAGCCGGGCGAGAACGCGCTCGGAATCTAGCCGCTTCAGACGATCAGCCGGCCGCGCTTCCTGGCGATGCCGATCGTGACCTCGGCGCCCGCGTTGAAATCGAGGCGGTCGGCTTCGACACCGTCGCTGAAGATCACGCCGTTCTCCGCCATCAGCGAGCGGATGCGCAATTGCTCTTCGGATACGAGCCGGCCGCAGACCAGATTGGTCTCCGAGTGCCGGCTCGGGAAAGGCTCGCGCACGGCAAAGCGCAGCTCGGCGGCGTCCCAGGGCAGGGCCTCATAGCCCGTCAGCGACGGCGGCCGGCCGAAGCTGCCGGCGATGGCCAGCGAGCCGGTGACGATGCTCTTGAACCACGCGGTCGAGCCGAGCCCGGTCGAGACGATCAGCCCGCTCGAGGATTGCCGCTCCGTCGTCCCGCCGGCGGCGATCTCGTAGATCGCGGAGACATGCGTCCGCGCCCCGATGAAGAGGTCGTTCACCGCATGCAGCACCTGGCCGTCGCCGAGCCGCGCCTCCGCCATCGTCACGGCCTGGCTGTCGCGCTTGTCGGCGGCGACATCAGGCAGCAGCTTTGCGAGGTCGCGCGGCGCGAAGGGCAGCAGGATGCCGTCGTAGCGCGCCGGATCCGGATTGAGCCCGATCAGCGGATGGTCGTCGAGATATTTCATCGTATTGGCGACGACGCCATCCTGGCCGAGCGCGACCACGATGTCGTCAGGGGCGAAGATGAAGTTCGGCAGGAAAGCGCGCTCGATCACCTGATAGCGCCCCCATTGCTCGAGCACCTGAAGTGTCGCGCGCCGCTGCGCCTGGTAGACGTCGTGCTCCCTCTCATAGTCGGAGAAATCGGCGCCGAGATGCTCGACATAGAAGCGTGCCTGCGCCGCCGTCAGGTAACGCGCGACCAGGTCTTCCAGCCTGGTCTTGCGCGTCACCAGCACGATCTTGCGATCATTGGCGGCGGGCATTGGCGGCCTCCGGCTTCGGCTTCTCGATCAGCTGGCTGAGCAGGTCGGGCGAGACGTTGAGCTGGCCAATCTTCTCGGCCTTCTCGGCGATGCCGGAAAAGGCCTGCGCGATCAGCTGACCCGGCTGCATGCCGGCGGCGGCGAGCGCCTGGATCACGCGGGTGTCGACGCCCTCGAAGATCTTCATCAGCGCGCCGACGCGATAGGCCTCGGCATCTGCCAGCGTGCGGGTGTTTTCGGCGTTGAGGCCGACGAAATCCTTGCGCTTGCCTTCCAGCACGATGTCCGCGGCCATGCCGGCCTCGCGCAGCTCGTTGCGCTTGGCGGCAACGCTCGCCTCGGCATCCATCTGGGTTTCGCGGATCGAGCGCTTCTTCTGCTCCACCGCGATCTCGGTGTCGAGCTCGCTCTCGCGAATGGCGCGCTCCTGCTCGACGGCGAAATTGCGCCGGGCGAAGATCGCTTCGTCGGCGTTCTTCAAAATCGCTTCGCGCGCCTGCGCCTCCAGCGCCTTCGCCGTATCAGGCGTCGGCTTGATGCCGCGGATCGAGACGCCGAGGATTTCGAGGCCGAGGGCCTCGATGTCGGCGCGTCCGCGCAAGCCGCCGGCGATGATCTCGGCGATGCGGTCGGAGGCCTGCAGCGCCTCCTTCAGCGTCAGCTCCTTGATCGCCTGCTGCGCCAGCACCTCGACCGTGCCGAGAATGCGCTCCGGCAGCTTCTCCGGATCGTCGCTCTCATAGGTCTTGCCGTCGGGCTTCAGGGTGAAGTTGAGCATCGAGGCCGCCTTCTTCGGCTCGCTGACGCGATAGGTGATGTGGCCCTGCACGGTCAGGGTCTGAAAGTCGCGCGCGATCTGCTGAAAGATGAAGGAGGCGTCGCGGCTGCCGACCGGCACGGCGACGAGCGTGGTCACCGGCGCATAGTAGAACGCCGAGAGGCCGGTGCCCTCGGCGACAACGGCACCGGCGCGGTACTTCATCAGATAGGTGGTGGGCTGGGCCTTGATAAACCTTATGCCGAACATGGCTGTCTCCAAATGGCTGATTATAAGTTGGTCTGAGCAACTAAGTAAGTTGGACTGTACAACTAACTATGCTACTGTCAAGGCCCAACGAAGGAGGCTGCCGGTGGCGGGCGAGAATCGGGCCGAAGACTTTGAAAAATCAGGAGATCTGGACTTCCCGCGGCCGCTGACCACGGTCGACGTCGTGATCTTCTCGATTCGCGACGACCAGCTCCAGGTGTTGCTGGTGCGGCGTCCGGCCGGTGAGGGCGAGCCCTTTCCGCAGGCTCTGGCACTCCCAGGCGGCTTCGTCGACGTTGTGAAGGACCGCGATCTCGCGGCCTGTGCAGCGCGCAAGTTGAAGGAGAAGACCGGAGTCACCGCTCCTTATCTGGAGCAGCTCGGAAGCTGGGGGAGCGCCTCGCGCGATCCGCGCGGCTGGTCGGCAACGCACGCCTATTTCGCGCTGATTCCGGAAGAGGCGGGCGCGCTCACGCCAGATGCGCGCTGGTTTCCGATTCAAGGCGGCAGGCTCAAGGAGAAGCTTGCCTTCGATCACGGCGACATCCTGGCCAGCGCGATCCAGCGCCTGCGCAACAAGGTGGAATACACCTCGCTGCCCGCTTACCTGATGCCCGCGGAATTCACGCTGCCCGATTTGCAGCGGGTCTACGAGATCGTGCTTGACCGTCCCTTGGAGAAGAGCGCCTTCCGCACCCGGATCCTGTCGGCCGACATGATCGAGCCGGTGGCGAAAATGCGGCGCGGCCCGAACCGTCCGGCGCAGCTCTATCGCCTGAAGAAGAACAGCAAGCCGGTGTATTTCGTGCGGACCTTCAATCCGCCGGAGTGATGCAACGTGCGCCCGCTCCGGACGCGCATAACATCATGTTAGGTTTATCGCATAACAGGGTAATTGTGTTAGTGCGGTGACAGCCTATTATCGCATCACTCAAGTACGTATCGGCAGTGACAAACGCTGGCGGAGAAGTCCACACAGCGCGCGGAGAGGGCTGCCCAATTTCTCCAAGAAGCCCGCCAAGGGATGTCAGAAAAAACCAATTTGGAGGACTCCCAGGATGACCGGAATCCATCAGGTGAGCCAGTCAAGGAAGGCCGCTGCGAGCGGCTGGATCGGGTCGGCTCTCGAATATTATGACTTCTTCATCTATGCGACCG
>NZ_JACOFQ010000062.1:0-5672 GCF_019455395.1 Bradyrhizobium sp. BR 10261 | reverse complement strand
AGGTTGTCACCCATGTCTCAGGTACAATCTGTTACCCATGTGTCAGGGCCGGACACTGTGAGCAATGGCGGAGAGAGTGGGATTCGAACCCACGGTACGGTTTCCCGCACACACGCTTTCCAAGCGTGCGCCTTAAGCCACTCGGCCATCTCTCCGGAGCGCCCTCTCTTGAAGGGGCGCCGGCGATTTTGCAAGGGATCGCGGGTAAATCCGATGAATTTTCCGCAACATATTGTATTTGCAGCATAAAAACTCACATCGCCCTGACTTCGGGAGCTCCTTTGGGTTGAACCCATCACGGGTTTGGCGCGACGATTCACCTGAAAAAGCCAGACATGACCGGGGACGCCATGACCATCCGCAACACCCTCGCCGCCCTTTGCCTGATTTCGGCCCTTGGCGCCGCCTTTACCGGGCCTGCGAAGGCGCAGGCCTGCAGCAGGCAGGGCGTCGATGTGACCTGCGACGACGGGCGGCGCGGGGTGCTCTCTGGCGATACCATCCTATGGCCGGACGGGACCCGCTCCAGCTCCACGCCGCATCAGAGCATCATCATCGGCAACAAGAGCTCCGTGCATGTCGGGCCCGGCGTGTTTGTCGGCCAGGGCAAGGGCGTGGTGCCGATGGACGATCCGAACGCGCCGAACAAGCGGCAATGCGCGATCCTGGATGGCGTGTCGTATTGCTATTGAGGGCTCACCTCTCCCGGCAAGGCAGAGGCAGAGAGAGGTCAGATCAGCCGCACACCTGAGATCGCCGATTTCAGCCAGCGCAGCGCCTGCGGCGGTTGTGCCGCTAGCGGAGCTGCCGCGACTTTCTCGGTGCGGCACTTCTCCAGCTCGGCAACGAAATCCGACGACCATTGCTGGATGGTGTGCCCCCGCAATTTCTTCATCATCGCGTCCCAGCGCATCTTGCGCTCGGTGAGCGGCATCGCTGCGGCGACCGCGATCGCGCGCGCCATGCCGTCGATGTCGTGCGGATTGACCAGCAGCGCGGTGTCGAGCTCGTTGGCCGCGCCGGCGAATTTCGACAGCACCAGCACGCCAGGATCGGCCGGGTTCTGCGCGGCGACATATTCCTTGGCGACGAGGTTCATGCCGTCATGCAGCGGCGTCACCACGCCGACCTGCGCAGTGCGGTAGAGGCCGGCGAGCACGGCCTGGCTAAAACCCTTGTTCAGATAGCGGATCGGCGTCCAGTCGACCTCACCATGGCGACCGTTGACGTCAGTGACGAGGCGGGCGACTTCGTTCTGAAGATTGCCATAGGCTTCGATGCCGCCGCGCGACGGATTGGCGATCTGGAGCAGCGAGATGCTGCGCGCGAATTGCGGCTGCTCGGTCCAGAGCCGGTCGAACGCGCAGATGCGGTTGACGAGCCCCTTGGAATAGTCGAGCCGGTCGACGCCGATCGCGAGTCGCTCGCCATTGAGGCTGCGGCGCAGGCGCGAGACATCCGGATGCGAGGCTGATTTCGCGGCATAGGCAGCGAACTTCTCCGCGTCAATGCCGATCGGAAACACCTGGCAGCGCGTGCGGCCGTATTGCGAGAGCACGACGCCGTCCTCGATGACGAGGCCAAGCTCGCTGCCGGCATAGTTGAGGAAATTCTGGCAATCAGTCTCGGTCTGGAAACCGAGCAGATCATAGGCCAGCATCGTCGTGATCAGCTCACGATGATTGGGCACGCCCTGCATCACCGCGACGACCGGCCAAGGCGTGTGCAGGAAGAAGCCGATGGGATCATCGACGCCGAGATCCCGCAGCTCCGCGCCGAGCGCGAGGAAATGATAATCCTGCACCCAGAACGCCGTCTTGTTTTTACGGAAGCGCATCAGGGCGCGCGCCATGAAGGCGTTGACCTCGCGATAGCTGACATAGTCGTCGCGCGAGACGCGGATCAGATCGCTGCGCGAGTGCAGCGCCGGCCACAAGGCCGAATTGGCGAAGCCTTCGTAGTAGCCGCCATAATGCGCCGCCGGCAGATCCAGCGTTGCGATCGCGCCCGTGCCCAGCGCCTCGATCTCGGCGAAAGGCTCCTTCTGATGGCCATCACGCACGCGGCCGGAGGAGCCAACCCAGATAGCACCCGAATGCTCGACAACGGGAAGCAGCGCCGCTGCGAGGCCGCCCGTCATGGGTTCGTTGGGTTTGCCGCGCGCAACTCGATTTGAAACGACAACTAAGTTCACAGGTCGTCCCCTCCTGTTCATTCCACCCCGTTTAACTGCCGTTCATCAATATGGTTCCTGTCATCATTTCTACGAAATGAAACCAAAGTCAGGCGCGCGCGTTGGAACCTGTTTCCTTCGAGGGAACCCGGCGATTTCATTCGAGAAAGATGGATTTCAGACGGCCGGAAGGGTGCGCGCAGGTGCACTGCACGAGTGACAATATGGCTATGAGATGACCGCGCCTTATTCCGACCTTGTGTCGTCAAGCAGGCGCGCAAGGAACGCACGTACGTCGTTCGGCGCATCGAAATGGCCGTTGACCCCCTTGGCACGACGGCCCACCGAGAAGGAGAGCCCGTTCATGTCGGGCATGATGGCGAAGACGGTTTCATCGGTGACGTCGTCGCCGATGAAGATCGGACGACGTCCCCTGAACGGCTCATGCTTCATCAGCTCGCGCACGCCGGTCGCCTTGGTGAACCCGGAATGCTTGATCTCGCAGACGAACTTGCCGGGCAGCACCTCGATCGGCGCATTGGGCAGATCGGCGCGGATCAGCGAGACGGCTTCGTAAATCGCCTTCTCCGCATGCGGCGCGAGGCGATAATGCAGCGCCAGCGAATAGCCCTTGTCCTCAAGCAGAATGCCGGGGCTGAGCTTTGCGATCGCAGCCAGGCGCCGCTTCAGCTCCTTGTCCATCGGCGGCGCGTGCACGTCGTCGGCCTCGTTGTCCACCGACAGCCGCATCTCCGCGCCGTGACCTGCGACCGCGCGAAACACATCGGGCGCGAAGATCAGGTCGATATCGTTGAGCGAGCGGCCGCTGACCATGGCCAGGGCGCCGGACGTGCGCTCCGTCAGGCGATTCAGAGTCTCCGAAAGGCCCGGCGGCACCCATACCTCGCGCGGCGTCGGCATCAGATCGAGCAGCGTCCCGTCGATGTCGAGCAGAATCGCGGTCTCGTCGAGATGCGGCACGAGCGCATGCGGCACAGGCACGGCATCAGGAGCTTCTTCGTCGGGCATGGCGGGCTTCTGGTCCGGTTCAGCGAGTTCGGATTTCATCAGTCTACTCCATGGAAGCGAGCGGCCGCGCGATTTGTTCGAGCGATTTGCGCTCTGCCGAGATGGCATAGCGCCATGCCACGATCGCGGCCGCGATCATCAGGACGGACCCCAGCAGATAGCCGGCGAACACGCTGTTGCGTGATCCCGTATCGATCAGCGCGCCGAACAGCGCAGGACCAATCACACCGCCGATGCCGGTGCCCACCGCATAGAACACCGCAATGGCCAATGCGCGGACCTCCAGCGGGAAGGTTTCGCTGACGGTGAGATAGGCCGCGCTCGCCGCGGGTGAGGCAAAGAAGAAGATCACCATCCAGGCGATGGTCTGTCCCTGCGCGCTCAACGCGCCGATCGAGAACAGATAGCCCGATAGCGCCAGCAAGAGGCCCGAGACGCCATAGGTGAACATGATCATGGCGCGACGGCCGAGCGTGTCGAACAGACGGCCGAGCAGAAGCGGGCCGAGGAAGTTGCCGGCTGCGAATGGCAGCAGGTACCAGCCGACGTGATCGGCGCTGATGCCGTAGAAATCAGTCAGCACCAGCGCGAAAGTGAAGAAGATCGCGTTGTAGAAGAAGGCCTGCGCGACCATCAGCACCAGGCCGACCAGCGCGCGCTGGCGGTAGGTGCCGAACAGCGTCTGCGCGACTTCGCGGATCGGGGTGTGATCGCGCATCTTCAGCCGCATCTTGGGAAAACTCTCGCGGTCCGCCTCCTGATCATGCCCGATCACCGAGCGCTCGATGCCGTCGACGATCTCGTGCGCCTGGTCGGGGCGGCCATGGATCATCAGCCAGCGCGGGCTTTCCGGGATCCACATCCGCATCAACAGCACGACAAGGCCGATGGTGGCGCCTATGAGATAGGCCAGACGCCAACCGATATCGGGGCCGATCGCGGCGGGATCGAGCAGCACGATGGCAGCGACGGCACCCATAGCCGCCCCGATCCAGAAGCTGCCGTTGATGACAAGGTCAGTCCAGCCGCGATAGCGCGCAGGCACCAGCTCTTGAATGGTCGAGTTGATCGCGGTGTATTCGCCGCCGATGCCGGCACCGGTCAGGAAGCGGAACAGCGCGTAGCTGGCAATATCCCAAGACAGCGCAGTCGCCGCGGTCGCAGAAAGATAGAGCGCGAGCGTGATGAAGAACAGTTTCTTGCGGCCGATGCGGTCGGTCAGCCAGCCGAAGCCGAGCGCACCGAGCACGGCGCCGGCGAGGTAGGCGGAATTGGCGATTCCGAGATCGAGATTGGAGAAACGCAGCGTCGGGCTCTGCTTCAGCGCACCCGAAAGCGCTCCCGCGAGCGTCACTTCTAACCCGTCGAGAATCCAGGTGATGCCGAGCGCCAGCACGACACGGGTGTGGAAGCCGCTCCAGGGCAACGCATCGAGCCGCGCGGGAATGCTGGTCTCGACGATGCGATCGCTTGCGACCGCCGCCGAGACTGCAGGTCCATCATTCAGCGCTGCGCTCAGCTGCAATTCCATGGGGTTGCTGGGTCTGGGGGTGCGGCATTCGCTTGCCACCTGCGACAACGTCGGCGCCATCCGCCGGTTCCCCTGGGAACGCCGGCGAATGCCAGCCGTTTCCGCTGCAGCCGCAAGGAGTTGACGCATGGCTCAGGTCAGAAAGACGACACATTCGCGCAAAACGACGGCACGCAAGAACACCAGCGCGCGGCGTAGCGCCGCCCGCAAAAGAACAAAACGCGCCGCGCCAAAGCGCTGGTCGCAGCGTGTGACGAAGGAGAGCGACGCGCTCGATCTCAAGCGCGGCGTGTTCAAACTCACCAGCCCCCGTAAGATCGCAGCCTCGCTGAAACGCTCGGCCGAGCACAGCGCGCGCCGCAAGAGCGGCGCTTATCGCTCCGCGCTGTCGATGCTGACGTTCTACATCAACCGCGCCGGCAAAACCCTGCCGAAGACTCAGCGTGAGCGGCTGGAAAAGGCGAAGGTGGAGCTGAAGCGGGCGTTCGGGAGGGAATAAGGCGCGCCGCCCCTTACCCGCTGTCACCCCGGACGGGCGGACGGAGTATGAAGCGACGGAGTCCTATGCTGCCCTGATATTCGCCATGAAGCGATCGAGTTCGGCGCGCAGGCGGGTGCTTTCGCTCGACAGCGTCTTCGCCGAGTTCAGCACCTCCTCCGAGGCTGAACCGGTTTCGGCCGCGCCGCGGTTGACCTGGCCGATATCGGTCGCGGCGGTCTGGGTGCCCTGGGCGACGTTCTGGACGCTGCGGGCGATCTCCTGGGTCGCGGCGCCCTGCTCTTCCACGGCACTGGCTATCGAGGTCGAGATCGACGAGATCTTGCCGATGGTCGCACCGATCTCCTTGATCGCGGCGACCGACTCGGCCGTCGCACCCTGCATGCCCGCGATATGCGAGGAGATCTCGTCGGTGGCCTTCGCGGTCTGGCTCGCCAGCG
>NZ_JACOFQ010000061.1:0-6778 GCF_019455395.1 Bradyrhizobium sp. BR 10261 | reverse complement strand
TGCCTATACGGCTCCAGCGATTGCGCGCGCGGTCCGCTGCGGCGTCCGCACCATCGAGCACGGCAATCTGGTCGACGATCAGACCGCTCGCCTGATGGCCGAGAAGGGCACTTATGTGGTGCCGACGCTGATCACCTATGAAGCGCTTGCCAAGGAGGGCGCGCAGTTCGGCCTGCCGCCGGAGAGCGTCGCCAAGATCGCCGACGTCCGCGATGCCGGCCTGCGCTCGCTCGAGATCTATCGCAAGGCCGGGGTGAAGATGGGATACGGCAGCGACCTGCTCGGCCCGTCGCAGCGCCTCCAGAGCGAAGAGTTCCGCATCCGCGCCGAAATCCAGGGGGCGCGCGAGGTCATCGCCAGCGCGACCGTGATCGGGGCCGAGGTGCTCGGCATGGAAGGCAAGCTCGGCCGCATCGTGCCCGACGCGCTTGCGGATCTGCTCGTGGTCGACGGCAATCCGTTGCGTGATGTCGGCTGCTTGCTCGGTCAGGGCGAGCACATCCCGCTGGTGATGAAAGCGGGCAAGGTTCAGTTCGACAGGCTGGCAGCGTAGCCGCTGGCTTCGCGACGGCATGCCTTGATCTTGCCACCCGGCCGAATTATGAGCGAGGCTCTCATCAAGGATGTCAGCAGCCATGGATTTCACCCCGACCGCAACGCCGATCCGCATTGCTCACGGGGAATTCCATGCCTGCTTCCATCATCCTGTCGAACCTGTCGCTGTCCACGCCTGACGGCCGCTCGCTCCTCTCCAACATCGATCTGATCTTCGGCGCGGAACGCGCCGGCCTTGTCGGCCGCAACGGCGTCGGCAAGACAACGCTGCTCGCCGCAATCACGGGCGAGCACGTCCCGCAGGCGGGACGCGTGGTCGTCAACGGCACCGTTGGTCTCTTGCGGCAGGACGCCCAGCTGCGCGGTGGCATGCGGGTCGTCGACCTCTTTGGCGCGCGCGAGTCTCTCGACTTGTTTCGCCTGGCGGAGCGTGGCGAGGCCTCCGCCGAGGATGTCGCCGAGGTCGACTGGGCGCTCGAGGCGCGGCTCGCATCCGCCCTGGCGCGCGTCGGCTTCGATATCGCGCCCGATACGGCGCTGGACCGTTTGTCGGGCGGGCAGATCACGCGCGTTCGTCTCGCCGCGCTGCTGTTCACGGAGCCGGATTTCATCCTGTTGGACGAACCCACCAACAATCTCGATCGGGACGGGCGCCGTGCCGTGATCGATCTGGTTGCCGCCTGGCGCGGCGGCGCGATCGTCGTCAGCCATGACCGGGCACTGCTCGAGACCATGGACGCCATCGTCGAGCTGACCTCGCTCGGCGCGACGCGCTATGGCGGCAATTGGAGTAGCTATCGCGCGCAAAAGGCCGTCGAGCTCGCGGCCGTCAGGCACGACCTCGCGCATGCCGAGAAGCATTTGTCCGAGATCGACGGCAAGGCGCAGGAGGCGGCCGAACGCAAGGCGCGCAAGGACAGCGGTGGCAATAGGAAGCGCGCCAGGGGCGACATGCCACGAATCCTTGCAGGCGCGCGCAAGGATCGCAGCGAGGACAGCGGCGGCAGGGCCGCAGAGATCGCCGAGCGGCGGCGCGCGGAGGCTCTGGATGCGCTCGACACCGTCCGCCGGCGCATCGAGATCCCGCAGCCGCTGACTGTAAAGCTACCGTCGACCCGGCTCCCGGCGGGGCGGGAGGTGGTTTGGCTTGATCGTGTTCGCGCCGGCTATCAGCCGGAACGGCCGATCCTGCGCGATCTATCGCTTGCCATCGTCGGGCCGGAGCGCGTCGCGATTGTCGGGCCCAACGGCTCCGGCAAGACGACGCTGTTGAAGCTCATCGCCGGCGAGCTACGCCCTGTCGCGGGCACCGTGCGCGTGAGGCCGGGCTTCGCACTGTTCGACCAGAAGGTCAGCCTGCTCGATCCCGCGATCTCGATTCTCGACAATTTTCGGCGTCTCAATCCGAGGGCCGGTGCGAATGAATGCCACGCCGCGCTGGCGCGTTTCATGTTTCGCGCAGATGCGGCCCTGCAAGGCGTCGGCAGTCTGAGCGGCGGCCAGCTATTTCGCGCCGGCCTTGCCTGCGTGCTCGGCGGGGCGAGGCCGCCGTCGCTGCTGATCCTGGACGAGCCGACCAATCACCTCGACCTTGAATCGATCGAAGCCGTCGAGGCGGGCCTCCGCGCCTATGACGGCGCGCTGCTCGTGGTCAGTCACGATGAGGCGTTCCTGGGAGCCATCGGGATCACACGCCGGCTCGATCTGACCGGTTGTCCCCGACTGACGGAACAATGATACCGGCTCGCGGCCGGCGGTGCTGACCGATTGCGGCCGATGCCAGCTTTGACAGCCAGATCGCGTGATAATTTTCAAAAACCCGACGCTCTGCCCCCAGCGCGTCGGGTGGAATGGATGAGTATCAATCCGTGATCCCAACACCTTTCTTGTGACTCCGGTCCTAGGAATTTTCTACTCCGGGAAACTACCGCAACGGAACCGGGCGGCGTCTGCCTTCGATCTTCGCTTTGCGGCTCTACGCGCTGCCGCCTGGCTCCAGCGCTTCGCCGAGCTCCAGTGGATGCGCCATGGTCTCGTGCAGCGCCTCGCGATCGAGCTCGCCTTCCGAGATGCTGATGACGACGCAGGCGACGCCGTTGCCGATCAGATTGGTCAGCGCGCGGCACTCGCTCATGAACTTGTCGATGCCGACCAGGATCGCGATCGACTGGATCGGGATGTCGGGCACGATCGAGAGCGTTGCGGCGAGCGTGATGAAGCCTGCGCCTGTTACCCCGGATGCGCCTTTCGAAGTGATCATCGCGATGCCGAGAATGCCGAGCTCCTGCCAGATCGTCAGATGCGTGTTGGTCGCTTGCGCCAGGAACAGTCGCCAGCGTCATATAGATGTTGGTGCCATCGAGGTTGAAGCTGTAGCCGGTCGGGATCACGAGGCCGACCACCGAGCGCGAGGCGCCGAGATGTTCCATCTTCTGGATCATCTGCGGCAGCACCGTCTCCGACGACGAGGTGCCGAGCACGATCAGGAGTTCGTCCTTGATATAGGCAATGAAGCGAATGATGGAGAAGCCGGCGAGCCGTGCGATCGCACCCAGCACGATCAGCACGAACAGGATGCTGGTGAGATAGAACGTGCCGATCAGAGCGGCGAGGTTGAGCAGCGAGCCAAGGCCGTAGGCGCCGACGGTGAACGCCATCGCGCCGAATGCGCCGATCGGCGCCACGCGCACGATGATGCGGATGATGCCGAAGAACATCTTTGCGGCCTTGTCGATTGCCTCCGCGATCGGCTCGCCTGATTTGCCGAGGAAGGCGATGGCAAATCCGGAGAGGATCGAGACCAGCAGCACCTGCAAGAGGTCGCCGCGCGCGATCGCGCCCACATAGCTGTCGGGAATGATCGCCATCAGATGGGCGACGATGCCGTCTTCGTGCGCCTTGGACACATAGGTCGCGACCGATTTCGGATCGATTGTGGAGGGATCGATGTTGAAGCCGTGTCCGGGCTGGAGAATCTCGCCCACCAAAAGACCGATGGCGAGCGCAACGGTCGAGACAGTCTCGAAATAGATCAGCGATTTCAGTCCGACCCGGCCGACGCGCTTGAGGTCGCCCATCGAGGAGATGCCATGCACCACGGTGCAGAAGATGACGGGCGCGATCATCATCTTGATCAGCGCGATGAAGGCGTCGCCGAGCGGCTTGAGGGCTTTGCCAAGGTCCGGATAGAAATAGCCGATCAGTACCCCGAGCACGATCGCGATCAGCACCTGGACGTAGAGGATCCTGTACCAGGGCTGGTGCCGGCGGTGGACGGCTGGCTGGATCGCGATCTGTGTCATAAAGTTCAATCCCGGAACACATTGATCGTGCATGACTTACATCATGGCTTACATCATGTGATGATCGCGGCTTGAGCAACAATCACATTTTTGTCTGTTAGCACGAAGATCAATCGCTGCACCGCCCCTGGGGGGAACATGTCGAACGCATTGGGCGCGGACGAGCGATCGCAAGACCGTCTTTCACAAGGCTATTTTCCGCGTTGGAAGCTGAAGACCTCGGGCGTGATCATGCCGGAGGAGCGGCTGTCGTGGGGGCAAACCATCGTCTCCGGTCTCCAGCATTGCGTCGCCATGTCGGGCGCGACGATCATCGCGCCGTTGCTGATGGGGTTCGACCCCAATGTTGCTGTGTTGTTCTCCGGCATCGGCACGCTGATCTTCTTCGTCATCGTGGCGGGGCGCGTGCCGAGCTATCTCGGCTCGAGCTTCGCGTTCATCGCTGTCGTCCTCGCCGCCACCGGCTACGCCGGGCACGGACCGAATCCGAACATCTCAATTGCGCTCGGCGGCATCGTCGGCGCCGGCGTGCTCTACGGCGTGATCGCACTGATCGTGATGTGGTCGGGCATCGGCTGGGTCGAGCGTCTGATGCCGCCGGCGGTCACCGGCGCCGTGGTCGCCGCGATCGGCCTCAACCTCGCGCCCGTGGCGGTGAAGGCGGTGAGCGCGAACGCGTTCGAGACCTGGATCGGGCTTGCGACCGTTCTGATCATCGGCGTGGTTGCGGTGGCCGCGCCCGGCCTGTGGCGCCGCCTGCCGATCATCCTGGGGGCGATCGGCGGATATCTCTTGTACCTGCTGTTTGCGAACGGTCTTGGCTTCGGCAAGCCGATCGACTTCACGCAACTCTCGGCCGCGCCGTGGTTCGGCTTGCCGAATTTCACCACGCCGACCTTTCAGGCCGACGCCATCTTCCTGATCGCGCCGGTTGCGGTCATCCTCGTCGCCGAAAATCTCGGGCACATCAAGGCGGTCGGAGCCATGACGGGCCGCAGCCTCGATGCCTATCTCGGCCGCGCTTTGCTTGCCGACAGCCTCGCGACGATCGTGGCGGCCTGCGGCGGCGGCACCGGCGTCACCACCTATGCCGAGAATATCGGCGTGATGGCGGCGACGAAGGTCTATTCGACCCTGCTGTTTGCTTTCGCCGCCACCGTATCGGTCCTGCTCGGCTTCTCGCCGAAATTCGGCGCGCTGATCCTGTCGATCCCCGGGCCCGTCATCGGCGGCCTTTCGATCGTGCTGTTCGGATTGATCGCGGCGATGGCGGGCCGGATCTGGGTCGAGAACAAGGTTGACTTTGCCAATCCGGCGAATTTGATCACCGTCGCGGTGGCGCTGACGGCGGGAGCCGGCGATCTCACGCTGAAATTCGGTGCATTCACGATCGGCGGAATCGGCACCGCGACTTTTGGTGCGATTATCCTGTATCAGATCCTGACCTCGCCGATCGCGCGCCGCGCGGAATGAATCCCAGCGATGTGCCAACAGGGTGGAACAAAATCTCGGTTCCATCCATGATGAGGCATCCCGGAGAATGCACATGCCACAGACCGATCGTTCACCTGCCTTTCCCTCACGCCTCGTCGGCCAATACGCGCTGGTGACGGGCGCTCCGCAGGGCATCGGGCGTGCCGTCGCCATTCGCCTCGCCCAGGAAGGCGCGACGGTCGCCATCAACTATATCGGTCCCCCCGAGAAGGCTGAGGAGACGCTTGCGCTCGCGCGCACGGCTTCGAGCGACCGTGGCCACGGCAGGCTCGATCATTTTATCGTTCACGCCGATATCGGGGTCGAAAAAGACATCGCCGCAATGTTCGAAACCATCCTGGCGCGCTGGAAGCACCTCGACTGTCTCGTCAACAATGCCGGCTTTCAGCAGGAATCGCCGAGCGAGGCGCTCGACGTCGAAACCTATCGCCGCATTATCGACGTCAATCTCAACGGCGCCGTGCTCTGCGCGCAAAAGGCACTCGCGCATTTCGTTGCCCGCGGCGGAGGCGGCTGCATCATCAACTGCTCGAGCGTCCACCAGATCATCCCAAAGCCCGGCTATCTCGCTTATTCGATCAGCAAAGGCGGCATGGCCAATCTGACCCGCACGCTGGCGCTGGAGTTTGCCGGCCGCGGCATTCGTGTCAATGCGGTCGGCCCCGGCGCGATCGACACGCCGATCAACGCCGCCTGGACCGGCGACGCCGAAAAGCGCGGCGCGGTCGTCAGCCACATTCCGCTCGGCCGCGTTGGCACGCCGGAAGAGATGGCTGCGGTATTCGCCTTCCTGGCCTCAGATGACGCCAGCTACATCACCGGGCAGACCATCTATGCCTGCGGCGGACTGACGCTGTTTCCCGAATTCAGGGAGAACTGGTCGAGCTGAGATGAGCGGCCGCCGGCCAAAACGTGATCTGGCGGAATGTCGCGGCGCAGACTACATCTGGGCCATGACAAACACTCAGCTGGCAGACTCTCGGCTCCAGGACTTCGTCGGCCGGCACGAAAAACTGTTCGTGCTGACCGGCGCCGGCTGCAGCACCAATTCGGGCATCCCTGATTACCGCGACAGAAATGGCAGCTGGAAGCGGACCCAGCCGATCAATTTCCAGGCCTTCATGTCGGAAGGGCACACGCGCCAGCGTTACTGGGCGCGCAGCCTGATCGGCTGGCGGCGATTCGGACAAGCGAGGCCGAACGATGCGCATCATGCGCTGGCCCGTCTCGAGGCGAGCGGGCGCTGCGAGATGCTGCTGACGCAGAATGTCGACCGGCTGCATCAATCCGCGGGCCACCGGCAGGTGATCGATTTGCACGGGCGGCTCGATCTGGTCCGCTGCATGGGCTGCGGGGCCAAGACGCCGCGCAACGAATTCCAGGAGGCGCTTGGCCGCGCCAATGCGGAATGGCTGACGCTCGATGCC
>NZ_JACOFQ010000060.1:0-7285 GCF_019455395.1 Bradyrhizobium sp. BR 10261 | reverse complement strand
TGCTGCTGGCTGGGCTTTGGGGAACCGTCACGTCAGGCCCCGGAGAGGCCTTGCCACTTGCCACTCAAAGGCGGGCGCGAATGGAATTCAGAACCCCGGTCGTCGCATCAACAACCTGGAGGGTCTGCTGGGATTTTGCCAACGCTACAGCCGATCTGGTGCATTGATCGGGAAGTTGCGCGATCTTTTTGCGCTGGCTGGAAAGAATATTGGTGGACTGCTCGATGGCAAACTTCACCACATCCCGAGTGGGGTCATTTTCGCCGACGCTCGTCAACTCCTTCTCGATCGTAATCAGATATTCGTAACTGGAAAGCTCTTGGGAAATCTCGACAAGATTTTGCACGGTGGCTTTGACGCAATCTGCGTCCACGGCAGGAATATCGGTTCGTTTGGAGGTTTGGACGAGGTCCGCCATCAAGCCGGCGAACATCGGCCTGAGATCTTCGACGCGCTTCAAGTCGGCAGGACTCAATACCCCCGCCACGCACATTTTCGTTGCGACCAGCAACCCCAAGCATTGCCCCGCCAGAGCAAATGCCCCGGCGCGTTTCACACTGTGCGCTTGCCATCTCATTAAGACGCTCGAATTCTCTGCGTCAAAATCCATCGCCCTCAAAGGCAGACAATAGCGCTGCACAATGGAACCCTCAATGGCATTCTTTCTCCAAGCTGCATGAGGGCGAGGAGAATTGGAACCGTTGTAGGGAAATCGGCTCCTATGTATCATCGGCAGTTGCGCCGGTCTTTTCAGGCCCATCTTGAAACTGAAAGTTATTGCGCTGAGATCGTTTGCGAGGGATTTGAACCGTGGCTGACGGTCCCGAACATATTTTCCGTGCGAGCGCGCTGCAACGCGCGGCATCTCCGGACGAACTCGACCATCTCGTCGCGATTACCAAGCCGGCCGACTGGATCCTTGCCGTCGTCGTAACGGTCGCACTGCTTGCTGCCCTTGTCTGGGGGATCTACGGCCGCATTCCATCGCGCGTGTCAGGACAGGGAATCCTGGTCGGTAGCGGCCGCGTCGTCGACGCAGTGTCTGCTGCGGAGGGACGGCTCGCTTCGCTCAGCATTTCCGTCGGCGACCATGTCGAGCGCGGTCAGATCATCGCTCAGATCTCGCAGACCGACATCGAGCAAAAATACGCAAACGCTGTTGAGGCCTACAAGGAGCGCCAGCGTGAGCATGACGACATGGCGGCGAAGGTGAGGTCGGAGCTCGCAGTCAAGGCCTCCAATCTCGAGAAGCTCGAGGCAGCCTTCAACAAGGTCATCGAGGCAACCGGGCAGCGCGTTCAGTCCCTGGACATCGATGTGAAGAATCTCGAGCAGCTCATGGCCAAGGGCCTGACCACGCGAAAGACGCTGGAGGATCGTCGTCTCGAGTTGACCGAGGCGCAGCAGCGGCGAACGGATTCGCAGAACGAGATCCTCAAATTGCACGCGCAGCAATCCGATCTTGAAACTCAACGCGAGCACGAACTGCAACAAGCCGAATTCGCGGCCAACAATGCGCGCCGCGAGATGCAGGCACTCGCCGGGACGCTGGGGCGCAATTCGCAGGTTATCAGCCCGATCACGGGTCGCGTGCTGGAGATCAAGATATCGACCGGTTCGGTCCTCGCCGTCGGCACGCCGGTCGTCGCGATCGAAGATGAGGGCTCGAAGCTCGAAGCGGTCATCTATGTACCCGCCGAGCAAGGCAAGAGCGTCAAGCCAGGCTCGCAGGTGCGCATTGCGCCCAGCACCGTCAAGCGGGAGGAGTTCGGCATGATGATCGGGACGGTCTCCAGCGTGTCGGAGTTTCCCGTGACCCCGCAAGGAATGACCGCGGTGCTTCACAACGATCAATTGGTCAAGGTGTTCTCCCACGACGGCGCGCCCTATGCCGTCACCGTATCCCTGGAACGGGACGATTTGACGACGAGCGGCTATCGATGGGCTGTCGGCCAAGGACCTCCGGTCCACTTGACCAGCGGCACGCTGGCTCAGGCCGAGATCACCACCCGAAACCGGCGTCCGCTGGATCTCGTTGTTCCTCTCATCAGGAAGCTGACCGGGATCGATGGATAGCTCTGCCAAGCCTAGTACGGGAGTGAAGAAAACACCCACCGTCCTGCAGATGGAGGCGGCGGAATGCGGCGCGGCCTGTCTCGCCATGGTGCTGGCGCATTATGGCCGGTGGGTGCCGCTCGAGCAGTTGCGTGTCGAATGCGGCGTATCGCGCGACGGCAGCAAGGCCAGCAACGTCGTCAGGGCCGCGCGGCGCTTCGGCCTGTCCGCCAAGGGATTCCGGCAGGAAATAGCGACGCTGCCCACGACGCCGACGCCCTGCATCATCCACTGGAACTTCAATCATTTCGTTGTTCTCGATGGGATCGATGGAAAGTTCGCCTACATCAACGACCCGGCCTTTGGGCGCAGGCGAATTGGCCTCGACGAGCTGGACAGGAGTTTTACCGGGGTCGTGCTCACCATGGAGCCGACGGCGGCATTCGTCGCCCAAGGGAGCAAGCCTGGCGGACTGCGCCTATTGGTCCGCGAGCTGCGCGGCTCAAAGGCGGCTGTGGGCTTGCTCGTCCTGCTCAGCTTCGTGATGGTCCTTCCGGGCCTCGTCGCCGCGAGCTTCTCAAAAATCTTCATCGACGACGTCCTGATCCAGCATCTCGACGGGTGGCTGCGTCCGCTCCTGGTCGGCATGGCCGTCACCGCTCTGATCCGCACGATCCTGACGCTGCTCCAACAATCGCTGCTGCTGCGGTTGCAGACCAAGCTGTCGGTGGTCATGATCAGCCGATTTCTGTGGCGGGTGATGGCATTGCCGATGGAGTTCTTCACTCAACGCCACGCCGGTGATATCGCAACGCGTGTTGCGGCCAACGAGCAGATTGCACGGCTGCTTGCGGGCGGCATTGCGGCCAACGTGCTCAACCTCACGTCGGTCGTGTTCTTTGCGTTCGCGATGGTGGTCTACGATCCGTGGCTTGCCGCGATCTGCGTCGCCCTGTCGATGCTCAACGTCCTGTCCTTGCGCCTTTCGCACCGGCGCCGGGAGGACCTCAGCCGCGGGCTCTCGCAAGAACGTGGAAAGTCTTTGGGAGCGGTGGTCAGCATCGTCAGGACCATCGAGACGATCAAGGCAAGCGGTCTCGAGGACGAGGCATTCGGACAATGGGCCGGTGTCCATGCCAAGCTTCTCAATGCCGAGCGCGAGCTCGCTTCCTCGTCAATCCTGCTCGACATGATCCCGACTCTGATCTCGGGATTGAGCATGACGGCGATACTCATCCTCGGAGGCTTGCGGGTGATCGAAGGCTCGCTGACGCTTGGCAGCCTCGTCGCCTTCCAGTCGCTCATGGCAAGCTTCTCGGAGCCGGTCGCAACGCTGGTCAATCAGGCCAGCGGGTTTCAATTGATCCGGGGCGCCCTCGATCGTCTCGAGGACGTCTACAACTATCCGCTAGGCGACAAGCCGAGGCAGAACGGATCCGAAAGACATCTTCCCGCCAAGCTCTCCGGGCGCATCGAACTGAGAAATGTGCAGTTCGGTTACTCACTGCTTGAGCCTCCCCTTATCTCCGAGCTTTCGATCAACATCCGTCCGGGATCACGCGTGGCGATTGTTGGCGCGTCCGGAAGCGGCAAATCGACGCTCGGACGCCTGATTTGCGGCCTCAACAAGCCGTGGGCCGGAGAGATCCTGATCGACGGGGCTCCGCTTGCGGACGTTCCACCTGAAATCCTCGCCAACTCCATCGCTTACGTGGATCAGGATATCTTCCTGTTCGAGGGCACCGTGCGCGACAATCTCACGCTCTGGGATCGGACGACGCCCGACGCCGATCTCACCAGGGCGCTGAAAGACGGGCAGATCCAGGACGAGATCGCCATCAGGGCCGGCAATTACGACTCCTATGTGAGCGAGGGTGGAACGAATTTCAGCGGCGGGCAGCGACAGCGCATCGAGATCGCGCGGGCCCTCGTCGGCCGTCCCTCCGTTGTCGTTCTCGACGAAGCCACGGCTGCGCTCGATCCGGTCACCGAGAAAGCAATCGACGATAATCTGCGCCGCACCGGCTGCACCTGCATCATCATCGCACATCGTCTGAGCACGATCAGGGATTGCGACGAGATCGTCGTGTTGAGGCAGGGCAAGATCGTGGAGCGCGGGACGCATGAGAGCCTGCTGGTCCAGCAGGGCGAATATGCGAGGCTGGTGTCCCAGGAATGATCCCTCCGGCTGAAAACATTGTGTCAGGTGCGAGCCTCGTCAGGCCAGCGGAACTTCCGATTGAGGTGACGCTCGATGGTCGCAAGCCCATTTTGCTCGATCATCATGGCTACGTGTTCGAGGTCGTTGCCGGTCATCTCGATATCTTCGCGGTCGATGCCGACGAGGGCGAATACGGGAAGAGACACCATCTGTTTCGGATCGAAAGCGGCGACGTCGTCGCTGATCTCCCGGAGGTCGCCATCCCTACAGGAAGCAGCGCAAGCTTCATTGCGGTCGGGACCGAAGGCACGCGGGCGTCCGCACGGTCCAGATCCGATCTGACGCCAGTCCAGGTCACGCGCTGGATCGAACGGCTCGCGCGCTTCGTCGCGGGGCCGGCACCGCTGTGGCAAATGACCGAGCTGCCGGAAGGCAAGGCCCAACTTGCAGCGAACGAAGGCGGCCGCGGTCCCATGCGTGGTCTGCTGTGGCTGACCGTGGAGCGCGGCGACCTGAGGCTGATGGGCGTTTCCGCTCCATACGCAGCCGGAAGCCAGCCTTTGCCGCTCACGTCAGGCTTGTGGGTCGAGGCGGGCGCGGAAGGCTGCGGCGTAGCCGCAGACGGCGCAGCGCCGGCCGCGATCTGGCCGGCGGTCGATCAGTTTCACCGGAGCTTCGCTGCCTGCGTCGAACGCATCCTGGTTCACGAGAGGCAGAGCGAGAGCGAGCGGCTGACGAGCCGGAGTACGCTTGCGGCATCGCAGTCCATGGAAGCCTTCGATCGCCTCTCCGGCATTATCGTGCGGCGCTTCGATCATGACGCGGTCGATGCTTCCTATTCCGATCGGCTGGCGGGCGCCTGCCAGCTTGTCGGAAGCGCGATGCGCATGCCGATTGCGATCTCTGGTCGCGTCGATGGCAGCCGGCAGGAATTCACTGGGCTGACGCAGATCGCGCGGAATTCTCGGTTGCGGCTCCGGCAGGTGCTCCTCAGATCGGACTGGTGGAGAACCGATGCAGGCCCGCTGGTCGGCTGGTTCGGCCAGAAGCGCGAGCCCGTCGCCCTGGTCTATGAGACACGCCGGGGCTACGTCATGATCGATCCACTGACGAAGGCGCGCCGGCTGGTCAATCGCACCGTGGCGGCACAGATTGCTCCGGAAGCGGCGATGTTGTATCCGCCCCTGCCGTCAAGCTCGCTGAAGTTCAGGGAGCTTTTGCAATTTGCCTTGCGCTACGCACGGGGCAGCGGACTGCGCATCGCCCTGGTGGTCGTGGTGATCGGGCTTCTGTCATTGGTGACGCCCTTCGTCACCAATCTACTGATCAGCTCGATCATCCCGAGATCGGAGCTCGACCAGCTCGTCTTCTGTGCCCTCGCGTTGGGCCTGACAGCCCTGGCGGTCGCCGGCGTCCAGGTCATGCAGGGCCTTGTCATGCTCCGCATGGAAGCCCTCATCGACTGGCGATTGCAGTCGGCGATGATCGATCGCATGCTCAGGCTGCCAACTGCCGTCTTCCGGAAATTCACGACCGGCGAGCTGGTCGACCGCGCGATGGGCATCGACGCCGCGCGCCGTGCCCTGACGGGCCATGCGCTCCGCGGCGTGATCGCCGGCCTTTTCTGCATCTTCAGCCTCGGCTTGATGATCTACTATAGTCCGAAGCTGGCGCTGCTCGCGATTGGGCTGACATTCGTCAGGGCGGTCGCCATCATCTCGACCAACCTGCTGCGGCTTTATTTCGAGAACAAGCACTTCAACCAGCAGGGCAAGGTCAGCGGTTTCGTCCTCCAATTGCTGACGGGCGTCGGCAAATTGCGGGTGTCGGGCGCAACAGGGCGTGCGCTCGGGATCTGGTCGAGGCAGTTCGCGGCACAAAAGCAGTATTTCGTGTCGTCGCAGCTCGCCAGCAACGGCCTTGGCGCGTTCGAGACGGCTTTTCCGACGATCGCGACGCTGATCATCTTTGCCTATGCATCCTATTCGAACAGCAACCTGCTGACGGATCTCGGCAGATTCTTCGCCTTCTTTTCCGCCTTCGGGCAATCCATGGGTGCCGTCGGCTCCTGGGCGGGCGGCGTCAGTGAAGCGCTGATCGCGATACCGCCACTGCTCCGGTTGCGCCCCCTCATCGCCAGCCCGACGGAGATCTCGGACGACAGAAAAGCGCCGGGAGAGCTGTCTGGATCGATCGAGCTTGCGCGCGTTTCGTTCCGGTATCTGTCAGGCGGCCCTCTGGTGCTCGACAATGTCTCATTGAAGATCGCGCCGGGCGAATATGTTGCGATCGTCGGGCCGTCCGGAAGCGGCAAGTCGTCCTTGTTTCGGCTGCTGCTCGGCTTCGAGTGGCCGGAATCGGGTGCGGTGTTCTACGACGGAAAATCGATCGAGACGCTCGATGTGAGTGCTTTGCGGCGCCAGCTCGGCGTTGTCTTGCAGAGCGCGCGGCTCGCCAATGGGAACATCTACGAAAATATTTGTGGTGGACTTCGGCTTCCGCTCGACCAGGTGTGGGACGCCGCCCGACTTGCGGGAATCGAGGAGGACATCAAGGCCATGCCAATGGGCATGCTGACCCAGATAGCAGAAGGGGTCAGCACCCTTTCCGGGGGACAACGCCAGCGCATCATGATCGCCCGCGCCATCGCGCGACGTCCGCGCGTCTTGCTGTTCGACGAGGCGACGAGCTCGCTCGACAACCGATCCCAGGCCATCGTCAGTGATGCGTTGGAGAATTTGAACGTCACCCGAATCGTCATCGCTCACAGGCTGAGCACCGTCAAGAATGCGGATCGGATCATCGTGCTGGTTGACGGCAAGATCGTCGAAGCCGGGACGTTCGAGGAATTGACCACGGCAGCTGGTGCCTTTGCAGCGTTTGCGCAGCGGCAGATGCTTTGATCCGCCGCAGACCCGCTCTCCACTCACCGAAGAAGCAAGTCGAGCCTGTGTTTGGGCCTCAGCGCCTAACTCACCGCTCGTCCTTCCGAGCCTCTACAGGACAGCACCCGCCGGAACTGCGGTGTGGAACCGTGCCGTCATTGGCGCAAAAAAAGCCGGTCTCTGG